>DATGGL010000047.1:0-2077 GCA_035308605.1 Bryobacteraceae bacterium | reverse complement strand
CTCGTTCGGCTGAAAAGGCGTGAGAAACACGCGCCCAGCGTAATCGCGATGGTTGCTGACCGCCGCATCGGTGCCGATCGAGCTATCGGGTACACCGTTGAACACCCCGACCTGATACGCGAACCGGCGGCGGAACAGGTTCGCCCCAATCTGGTAGCCGATGTCGCGCTGTGGAACCAATTGAGTCGGTAGCCCGCGCTCGACGAAATTGGTATCGTCGTCGGACTGCAAACGTTCCATTCCGACGGGAGGCTTGAACTTGCCCACTCTGATTTGCGCCCATGGCAGATAATTCAGCTGGATGTAGGCATCGTAGATTGCCGTTGTCCCCAGTCCGAAATCAGGCCGGAAGAAGAAATCGACGTACTTGTAGACGGTGCCGTAAATCGTCGGACGGACGCGGCGCAGGACGATGCTGTCCGTGTCCCCGGAGGACCCCGCGCCAAAGAAGCTGCGATTGTCGACTTGCAGGTCGGCGCCGATATGCAGCACGAAATTGCCGTCCTTGGAGCGGATCGTGAAGCCGGTGGTGTCGGCGGTGCTCGACGCCGCATTCTGGCCGTTGTCGGTGGTTTGATCGGCCTTGACCTCTTTTTCCAGCTCGTTGACCTTCTGCTCCAGCTGCTGGATCTTTTGGTCGGTGGTCTGCGGAGGCGCCTGGTCTTGGGCCCATGCCGGCAGCCAGCTCATGGCCACCGCCAAGCCCGCCCACAGTTTTCGATATACCATTTCTCGCATACTCTATCCCGTCGATAGAGTTAATAGTATATTTCCTTTCGAGCATTGTCAAGTACTTCTATCGAGAATGCTATGAATATCGTAAATCATTGTCCAGGAAGACGTATCCGCAAGACACGTTCACGCTTCCGCTCTTCATCGAGTGCTCTAACACGGGCATGCAGCAGATCGTTCAAGGAGATCAACCCAAGGAGTTTATGGGAATCGGCGGGGTCAACGACGGGAAGCCTCGTTTTACCGGTTTCCGCCATGCGATAGACCACGGCTCGCAGCGGCTCGTCCGGATAGGCGACCACGGGATTGCGCGCGACCATCGGCGGAGTCGGTTTGCCGTCCTCTCCTGTCGCATTCCCTGAATCCAGGAATTCCTTCAGATGATGGCCCGTGATCACGCCGGTAAGGCGCAAATCCCTGTCGACGACGGGGTACAGAACCTGTCCGCGATTATGTTCCTTGGAGACGCGGCGAGCTAAGCCAGCGCGAGGGGCATTCTCCGGAACGGCGACGATGTTGGTGCGCATAACTTCGCGCACGAACAGGATCTCCAGAGGATCGGAAGAGTATTCGCGTGTCAGATGGTAGCCCCGTCTGCTGATCTTCTCCGTCAAAATCGACCGGCGCAGCACCAGCACCGTGAAGGCGTGAGCAACCAGGACCGCAGTCAGCAAAGGCAGCGTCATGTTTATGTCGTGCGTCAGCTCAATCATGAACACCACCCCTGTGAACGGCGAGCGCATGGTGCCTCCCAGAATCGCGCCCATCGCCACCAGGGGCCAGAAACCGGCGCCTTCGGCCGGAAGCACCGGCGTCAGCATTGCACCCAGCGCGCCGCCCATCATCAGCAGAGGCGCCAGCACTCCGCCGGAGGTTCCCGATCCCAGCGAGATCGCCCAAATCGCAGACTTCACCAGTAAAATTCCGGCGACAATCCGGAGCGGAAGCTCGCTCTGCTGCAGCATGTTGCCGATGGTGTCGTAACCGACGCCGAGCGCCTCCGGAAAGATTAATCCGCCCAAGCCGATCGCAAGCCCGCCGATGGCCGGCCACCACATCCAGTGAATAGGCAGCTTGGCGAAAGCGTCTTCGGAGGCGTAAACCGCGCCGGTTAGCAGCGCTGAAAGCGCTCCGGCGAGCACGCCCACCAACAGACAGCCCAGCAATCCCTCCGGGCCGATCACCAGCGGATGCGGCGGTACGGGGAATAGTGGCCCAGTTCCCAGAAGATAGCGCCGCCCCGCCCCTGCCGTAACGCATGCGAGCGCGGTGGGGATAAAGCTTCTCGGTTTCCATTCGAACAACAGCAGTTCCACCGCCAGCAAGACGGCCGCCAGCGGAGCGG
>DATGGL010000046.1:0-2624 GCA_035308605.1 Bryobacteraceae bacterium | reverse complement strand
TCGACTTCGGTGATATCGGTATCGTCTTCGCGATTCCAGTGCTTGGTGCTGGTCCATTCGCCGTCCCAGTTCTTCGGATCGAGCAGCGTGTACTTGATTTCCAGAGTCTTGCCGCCGTTCTGCATACGAATGCGCTCGATGATGTGGAATTCGTCGCTCACGGGAATCCCCACATCGATCCAATGCCGCGCGGTGGTCATGCTCGTGGTGTCAACGACTAGCGTGTCGCCTTCCCAATGTCCGACGGAGTCGCCATCGTATGTGCGGACCACAACATCTGGAGCCGTGTGCTGACGCCCGTCGATATAGATCAGCCGAATCTCGTTTTCAAATCCGCTGACCATGTAAATCACCGTCGGCGTCTGAATCATGGCAATCGGCCAGACGCGCGTCATAATCATGGGCATGCCTGCCGGATAGCACTTGCCGATATCGTCGTGGAACGCGTGGCCTGAGGCTGTGGCCTTCTTTCCTTCTTCGAATAGCGCTTCCGCCTCAGGGTGAAAGTGCGGATAGGGAGGCCCGAACATAAACGAGCTGAAGCCGGAACTGAGATCGACCATCCAGGTGCCGGTTAAATTGAACGGCGGTTTCGGACGCGGCTTATTCAGGTTATCCGGCGCGAGCGCGCCTTCAGGAAACACGTCTTCTTGTTTGTTTTGATCCGCCTTGTTCTGCTCCTGGGCCCGCGCGGTAGCAGCAGAAACGCCCAAGCTCAGCACCAGAATGGCCGCGCTCAGCGCGAACTTGACCTTTGAATTCATCATCTATGGTCCCTTTCGCGCGAGAGTGGAAATGCCATGACGCGCCGTGCGAGCTGCGGTTCCCCGTTTTGCCGGCTACTTCGTTGGATAGCCGATCATGTCGTTCATTACCCGCCCATCGGCGAGTTTGACGTACATGAATCGCCCGCCCTTTTCACCGCTCCTCAGCGGGTGAATGGTGATCGTCACCTGATCTCCGGGCTTCAAGGTGGTTGATCTCCAGCCGGAACGAGCCATGGTGTTCGGGCTATTGCACTCCACGCCCCAACGATCCGTCCCGCCGTTTGCATTCGGCACGTCGATTTGAATCCAACTATGAGGATTCGACCAACTGAATTGGACGATCGTTCCAGTGAGCTCTACCTTCTTATCGCGGTCAAACATCGCGGCGGAATGGTGCGCGAAAGCCGAACCCGCAAATGCAAGTACTAGCGCGACCGCGAATGCAATTCGTGAAGTTTTCATCGGCTCGCTCCCACTCTTTAATTTCATCCAGCCAATATGACGCCCGCCGGGGTCCTCAGCCTCGTTCCTATGTTGCGGGCACTCCTCCCCTGCCCAACTGCGCCGATTATGCGCCAAATTGGCCCAATCCCGCAAGAAGCGGCTACGCTTCGTAGTACTTCGGTTGGTGATAGCCTATGGTCCAAAATCTGGGAAATGTCGATTGATCCCGCTTCAAACGGGGAGCCACAGCCAATGAAACACGAAGATATTTCCAGTCTTCTTGAAAGCGTCCGGGGCCACGCGTCTGCCTGGTTTGCAACGCTGGATAGCCGGCCAGTGCGCGGGGAAGCGTCGGCTGACGAGCTACGGCAGGTGTTGGGCGGTTCGCTTCCCAACGAGGGAATCGCGCCGGCGGCCGTCGCTGGAATTCTCGCCGACGCCGGAATGAAAGGCGCGGTCGCATCCGCTGGTCCTCGTTTCTTCGGTTTTGTGATAGGTGGCAGTCTGCCAGCCGCGCTGGCCGCCGATTGGCTTGTATCGGCGTGGGATCAGAACGGCGTTGTCTATGTTTCGTCTCCTTTAGTCTCGGTGATTGAGCAGATCACGGGGTCATGGTTGCGCGAACTCGCCGGCCTCCCTGCCACGATGAGCTATGGTTTTGTGACCGGCTGCCAAATGGCGAACTTTACCGGACTGGCCGCAGCCCGGCATCGCGTGTTGCGCAACGCCGGATGGGACGTCGAGTCGGATGGCCTTTTTGGAGCGCCGCCCGTCGACGTGGTCGTCAACGAGGAAGCCCATTACACCATATCGACAGCCCTTCGGTTATTGGGCCTCGGAGCCAATCGCGTTCGGCGAGTTCCCACGGATAGCCAGGGCCGGATGCGCGCCGATAGTCTGGCCGCGGCCTTGCGCGCGCATCGCGGACCCTGCATTGTTTGCGCGCAAGCTGGAAACGTGAACACGGGCGCAATCGATCCTCTTCGCGAAATCGCCGAATCGGCGAAGGAGCACGGCGCCTGGTTGCACGTGGACGGCGCGTTCGGTTTCTGGGCCGCTGCTTCGTCCGAACGCGCGCATCTCGCTCGCGGCATCGAGAAGGCCGACTCGGTGGCCACCGATGCACACAAATGGCTCAACGTTCCCTACGATTGCGGGATCGTATTCTGTTCCGACGAAGCTGCGCATCGCAGCGCCATGTCGCTGGCCGCCGCATATGTTGTTGCTACAGGAGGGCAGCGGGATCCGCATGACTTTGTGCCGGAAGAGTCTCGCCGCGCCAGGGCGATACCCGTGTACGCGGCTATGCGATCCCTCGGACGCCGCGGGATCGCTGAAATGATCGAACGCAACTGCCGCCAGGCAAGCCGGTTTGCTGCCGCTTTGCGGGCCGCGGGATATGAAGTGCTCAAT
>DATGGL010000045.1:0-7965 GCA_035308605.1 Bryobacteraceae bacterium | reverse complement strand
CAGGTGCTGCTCCCCCAATTCCTCCCGCAAACTCGGCGGCAGTAACAAGTCTTGATCCGGATTGTAGAGAATATATCGGCTCACTTCTGTGAGTCGATTTTTAATTTACTAACGTTACCGGTTTTCACACAGACTCGCCAGCAAGCGGATTTTCGTGCCAACGAATGCCGTGCTCTACGCTACCGAATACAAAACAGCGCATTCTGCCCGCGCAGATAGATCTCGCCATCCACAATCGCCGGCGACCCAATAAAAGTCTGATTTTCGAGCGTATTCGTCGCGACCACCTCGAACTTCTCGCCCATGTTCACCACGATCACGTCCCCTTCTTCCGAAGCCAGGTACAGTTTGCCGCCCGCCGCCACCGGCGAAGCCTTGAAGTTATACGGCTTCCCCAGCCGCTGCTGCTGATAGTACGCCTTCCCCGTCTTCGCGTCGAAGCACGACAGCATTCCGCTGTCGGTAAGCACGTACAGCTTCCCGTCGGAGAGCACCGGCGACGCCGTATACGAGTTTCCCCGCTGGTTCTGCCAAACCACCGCGTCTGTGCCCGTGAGATCGCCGTTGCGGCCGAGCCGGATGGCTAGCAAATTGGGATTGCGGAACCCGCTCATCACAAAAACCAGCGAACCGTCGGTCACGGGAGCCGGAATCGTGTTCTGGCCGAGCCCGGCGCACTCCCACAGCGGCTTTCCCGTCTCAAAATCGTAGGCGTGGACCTTCCTCGACGCCGACACAATGATCTGCTTCTTACCCGCATAGGAAATCACCACGGGCCCCGACCAGTTGGTGTTGCCATCGGGACGCGCGACGCGCCAGAGCTCGCGGCCGGTGCTCTTGTCGAGCGCCGCCAGAAACGATTCGCCTTCATGGTCGAACAACAGCAGCAAGGTATTGCCTTCAAGCGTCGGCCAGGAGCCTTCGCCGAAGCCGTTGAACATTCGCAACTGGAGGCCGAAATCCTTCTCCCAGATTTTCTTTCCGTCCAGGTCGTAGCAATACACGCCGCGCGATCCGAAAAACGCAATGACGTGCTTTCCGTCGGTCACCGGCGAGTTCGACGCGAAGCTCCCGTATTGCGGATGATAGCCCTCATGCGGCGTCGCGACTTTAGCCACCCGTTCCCACAGGAGCTTTCCAGTCTTGCGATCCAGGCACATCAGGACGAATTTTTGCTCTGGCTGCGGGCCGCGCGATCCGAATCCGAAGCGCCGGCTGCCGGCCGGTTCCGCCTCGGTTTGGCCTGTCGGGGTGGGCACGGAAGTTGTGACGAAAATCTTGTCGCCCCAGACTACCGGCGAAGAGAAACCACGGCCGGAAATCTCGGCCTTCCATTTGATGTGCTCGCGATCGCTCCAATGGAGCGGGGCGTCGCCACGCGCGATTCCATTCCAATCCGGACCGCGCCATTGCGGCCAGTCGCCGGCATCCGATGCCATCGCGACCCAGCCCGGCAGCGTGAAAAGCAGGACCGCGAGTCGCATGATTTACAATTGTACCCGTCATTTCGCCTTCCCATCGTTCGCTCGCACATCCAGATCGACCGATACGGATGGCGATGCCCCCGCCTGCCACGCCGAGAACGTCAGGGTCGCCGAGTAGTGGCCGGGCTTTAGTTGCGACGCATCCACGCGCACATGAACAACATCGTCGGGAGTAAACCCGCGTTGCAGCTTGATTTTCAACCATTCGGCGCTACCCGTTACTTCATAGGCAAGCTTCGGCCATTCCGCCGACACATGCACATCCTGCTCCGATGGCGATTGGTCGTCGAAGACCAGGTGCGTGGGCTCGATCTTGAATACCGGCGGATCGGCCACCGTGATCGTGAACCGTTTCGCAGTCCAGGAGCAGCCATTCGAGACGCGCACATTAAACGTGAAAGTTCCCGTTCGAGCTGGAACACCGGAGAAGTACCCCAGCCGCGATAATTCCACGCCGGGCGGAGGCGAGCCGCCGACGATCGAGTATCCCACCCCACCCAGCGGGCACATCCCGCTCACCCGCACTTCTAACGGCGGTACGGCATATCCCCTATGTACCACCGCCCACGGTAACGTCTCCGTAACGAACTCTATTTCTCGAGCGCGCGCCGCCGGTGACAGTACGAGGAAGGCGGCGAGTACTAAACAGGAATAGGGCATGCAGAGAGCGCCAGACGCTTCCGATATCTAGGATGGAGTGGGCAATTCGTTCGAATAATCTCTGTCAGGAGTCGTGATGAGCGCCGTCCTCGATCCAATCGAAACTCGTTCCCGAGTAGTTCCCCCAGTTCCCGACTCGCTTGAAGACAGCGGGATTCCTGTAAGCATCGTCGAACACCTGGTCTTGAAGTACCTGTATTTCCGCGGCGAGCTGGTTGGACGCGACCTCGCCAACCTGCTGGGTTTTCCGTTCAGCCTCATCGACAACCTGCTCGAAAACTTCAAGCGGCAGCATTATGTTGGCGTAAAGAAGTCGCTGGGCATGGGAAATAGCTCCGGCGTCTTTATCCTGACCGAATCGGGACGCAATCTCGCACGCGAATGCCTCGAAAACAATCAATACGCCGGCCCCGCTCCGGTTCCGCTCTATCAGTACACCGAGGTAGTAGCCCGGCAAAAGCTGACGGACAACTGGCTCAGCCCCGACCTCCTTCAGAAGGCGTTCCGGCACCTGGTGGTCGAACCCGACATCCTGGCGCAAATCGGACCCGCCGTGAACGCGAGCAAGTCGTTTCTCATTTACGGCCAGCCGGGAAATGGAAAGACGGCGCTGGCCGAGTCGTTGTTCCGGGTAGAGAGCGAACCGATCTACATGCCCTATGCCGTGGAGCACCAGGGCAATATCATTCAGATTTACGATCCCATCTACCACCAGAAGATCGAAAATGAGGAATCGGTGCTGACGGCGCTGTCGACCGAACTGCCTCACGACGGACGCTGGTTCAAATGCAAGCGGCCTTTCATCATCACCGGCGGCGAGTTGACCCTCGAAATGCTGGATCTGAGCTTCAACAAACACTCCAAGGTGTACGATGCTCCGTTCCAGCTCAAAGCCAACAACGGCATCTATCTGATCGACGACTTTGGGCGCCAGAAGGCCACCCCGGCGGAGATCCTGAATCGCTGGATCGTCCCCATGGAACGCCATATCGACTATTTGAGCTTCCAGGCCGGAGGCAAGATGACGGTCCCGTTCGAAGCGTTCCTGATCTTTTCGACCAACCTGCGTCCGGACAACCTGGGCGACGAAGCGTTCCTGCGGCGCATCCAGTACAAGATGTTCCTGCGCAGCCCGAAGGCGCCCGAGTTCATTCAGATTCTGAAGCGTTACTGCGAGTCTAAAAATATCGAATGCCCGCCAGGACTTGCGGAGAGCTTCGTCCAGAGACACTACATCGAAGGCGGTCATCGTTTCCGCCGATGCCATCCCCGCGACGTTGTTTCGCACGCCGTCGACATCCTGAACTTCGAACGCCGTCCGATGGTGCTCAGCGAAGAGGTGCTCACGCGCGCGTTTCACAGTTGTTTCGTCGAAAACATCGACGTAAACGATTAAGCCCACGTAAAATAGTCATGGGATCGTCCCATGAGAAAGCTTGCATTCGACATCCGGATTCCCGTAGTGCAGGCGCCGATGGCCGGCGGCAACATCACCACGCCTGAGCTAACCGCGGCGGTTTCGAATTCAGGCGGACTCGGATCTCTGGCCGCGGGCTATCTCAGCGCCCGCGAAGTGGAGCAGGCGATTCGAAAAACGCGAGCGCTCACGCAGCGTCCGTTCGCCGTGAACCTGTTCGCTCCCGGAGCGCGTGCGCCGCTATCGGGCGATTGCGGGACTCAGCTTCGCCTGCTTTCGCCGATTCATGAGCGCCTCGGCCTGGATCCGCCCGCGATGCCGGATCGCGTCGCCGAGCTTTTTACAGAACAGATCGAGATTGTGTTTGCGGCGAAGATTCCGATTGTGAGCTTCACCTTCGGTCTGCTGCCCGAAGATGTGATGGCTCGTCTCCATGCCCAGGGCGCCTTCGTGATGGGTACGGCGACCACCGTGGCGGAAGCGAAGATGCTCGAAGCCGCGGGCGTGGACGCGGTGATCGCCCAAGGGAGCGAGGCAGGAGCGCATCGCGGGACCTTCGATGTTCCCGCCGAGCCCCCGCTGGTAGGGACCATCGCGCTGGTTCCGCAGATCGTCGACGCCGTAAAAATCCCGGTGATCGCTTCCGGTGGAATTATGGACGGGCGCGGGATCGTCGCGGCGCTCGCGCTGGGCGCGTCCGCCGTGCAGATGGGGACAGCATTCTTGACATGCGACGAGTGCGGCGCGCCCGCGGCGCACAAGCGCGCGGTTCTGGACGCCGCCGACGACAGCACTTCCCTGACGCGGGCGTTTTCAGGCCGCTGGGCGCGCGGCATCCGCAACCGGTTCATGGAAGCCAGCCGGCGCTCCGGATCCGAGCCGTTGAGCTATCCGTGGCAAAACTCGCTGACAACGCCGATGCGCGCGGCGGCCGGCAAGAAGGGCGAACCCGATTATCTTTCGCTCTGGGCGGGACAAGGTACGCGGATGGCGCGGCCGATGCCCGCCGCCGACCTGATGCGCGTCTTGGAACTCGAAATCCGCCAGGCGATCACGGATGTGTCATCGCTCGGGGGTTCACCCACCGGTCGAACTGCTCCGGCGTGACATAGCCTGACTGGATCGCGGCCTCGCGCAGCGTGATCCCTTCGTGATGGGCCGCCAGCGAGATCTTCGCGGCCTTTTCGTACCCGATGTGCGGATTCAGCGCCGTCACCAGCATCAGATTGTTCGCCAGGTGTTCCTCAATTCGCGGCCGATTGGGCTCGATGCCGCGGGCGCAGTGTACATCGAAAGAAAGGCAGGCGTCCGCCAGAAGCTCGATCGATTCGAGCACATTATGCAGGATCACCGGCTTGTACACATTCAACTGGAAATTTCCCTGCGATCCGGCGAACGCGGCCGCATGATCGTTGCCGAAAACCTGCACCACCACTTGCGTAAGCGCCTCGCACTGA
Organism: Bryobacteraceae bacterium; assembly: GCA_035308605.1. Taxonomy (GTDB): domain Bacteria; phylum Acidobacteriota; class Terriglobia; order Bryobacterales; family Bryobacteraceae; genus Palsa-187. The sequence continues at coordinate 2,947 of DATGGL010000045.1, read as the reverse complement.
GTCGGGTTGACCTTGCCGGGCATGATCGAGGAACCAGGCTCATTTTCAGGAAGATTTAACTCGCCGATACCGGCCCGCGGCCCGCAGGCATGCCAGCGAACGTCGTTGGCAATCTTCATCAGCGCGCCGGCGAGCATCCGCAATGCCGCGCTGGCCGTAACCATCGCATCGTGCGCCGAAAGCGCGGCAAATTTGTTCGCCGCGGACACAAACGGCCGGCCGGTTTCCCGCGCGATGTAACTCGCGGCGGTTTCTCCAAATCCCGGATGAGCGTTCAGCCCAGTTCCCACCGCGGTCCCGCCAATCGCCAGTTCGCAGAGCGCCGGCAGAGCCTGGCCAACCACGCTCATCCCATAATCCAACTGCGCGACCCAGCCTGAAATGATCTGCCCGAGTGTGATCGGCGTCGCGTCCTGCAGATGCGTTCGGCCGACCATCACGATATCGGCGAACGCGGCTGATTTCGCCTCCAGCGTGTCACGAAGCGTCTTGACGGCCGGCAGCAGCGCGTCGGCGATCTGCTCGACGGTAGCCATATGCATCACCGTTGGAAACGCATCGTTCGAGGACTGGCCGCGATTCACATCGTCATTAGGATGAATCTTCGCTCCCTGGCCTAGCTGGCTCGCCCGGCGCGCGATCACTTCGTTCGCGTTCATGTTGGTCTGCGTGCCGGAGCCGGTCTGAAAAACAACCAGCGGGAACTCCCCGTCCCACCGCCCGCCGATAATCTCATCCGCCGCTCGAACGATGAGCGCCGCCTTATCCTCGGAAAGTTCGCCGAGTTCCCGATTGGCCAGGGCCGCGCATTTTTTTAGGATCCCAAACGCTCGGATCACCGGCCGTCCCCAGCGGAAACGGTTCGCGCCGATGGGAAAATTCGTTCGCGAACGCTCGGTTTGCGCGCCCCACAAGCGATCGGCGGGCACTTCGACGCGGCCGAGAGAATCGGTCTCGATGCGGAATTCGCTCATAACCACTATGTACCCTTAAAATGGACCGATGGCGTTCGTCTGGAGCCTGCTGTTCGTCGACCCGCTCATAATTCTTTCCACGATTATGTTCGGCTCCGCCAGCATCTTCGTCTCATTTTTCGACAAAACCGGCCGCACCGGTATCGCGATCGCGCGCGTCTGGGGACGTTCGCTGCTCAAAATCGCCGGCGTCCGCGTGACGGCCGAAGGGCTCGACAAGATCGATCCCGATGGAGCCTATGTTTTTGCTTCGAACCATCTGAGCTACATGGACACGCCGGTAGTCTTGAGCACCATCCCGGCGCAGTTCCGTTTTATGGCGAAACAAGGCCTGTTTCAGATCCCGTTTCTGGGAACGCATTTGACGCAAGCCGGGCACATTCCCGTACCGCGCGAAGATCCGCGTGCGGCAGTGAAGTCGATGATGCGGGCCGCGGAAGCGATACGGGAACACCGGGTTTCGATTCTGATTTTCCCGGAAGGCGGCCGTTCGATGGATGGCGTGCTTCAGCCGTTCAAGGAAGGCGCCGCATACATCGCCATCAAAGCAGGCGTCCCGGTTGTGCCGATTACCTTGATCGGAACGCGCGAGATTCTGGCGATGGGATCAGCCACCTTCCGCCCCGGCCCCGTAACTCTTCGAATCGGCGATCCGATTCCAACGCAAGGCCTGACGATGCGCGACCGCGAAGAACTGACCGAATGCATCCGAAAGCGCATCGTAGGGATGCTGTGAGATCTGAGGGCTCGCTATCGCTCTCGCTGCGGTGCTAACCACCCACCCATTCCGATCCAACCCCGACACGGAACCGCGAACGACAGTGAGTCGGGTCTGGACGCGTCCCGGCACGCCTCATTGACCCGCGTCTCTTCCCCCCGACCTCGCCTCAATCCGTTCGATCGCCGTCTTCGCCGCCCGCGACAGACTGATCGCCGGCATCAGCCCGAACCCGCGCCCGGCCGTGACCATTTCCGTTTCTTTGCGGGCGATTTCCTGAAGCGTCGGAATGTCATCGGCATCCCCCATCTCCGCCAGCGCCCGCATCGCGGCCAGCTTATCCGAAATATCGTTCCGGGCGAGCACCGCGCGCGCCACCCCAGCCACCCGCGGATCATGGAACGTCACCGCCCGGTCGAGCGCAGCCCCACCAACCAGCCCCCCGCCTTTCGCGATTTCGAGCAGATAAGGAACGACAACGGCGTCGCGATAATTCGCCAGCCCTTCGATGGCGTTGACCGCGACAATCAGTTGCGAATCACGCGCCGCGGCCGCGATTACCGGGAGCAGATCGACGCGCTCGAATCCGCCCAGCTCACGAACCGCCAGCGCGCGGATCTCGAAATCGTCACTCGCGAGCGCCGCCTTCAGCTCTTCCACGGCCCCAGCCTTGCGAAGATTCGTCCCCGCGCAGGTACGAACCTTGGGATCGGCCAATTCTTTCTGCACCGCCGCGATCACGAACGGAGCCGTGATGCCCCGCAGCGCGAAGCACGCGTCGTTGCGCTGCGCGACGGTGAGCTGCGCGTCGTTCATCTTGGTGATGAGGGCGAACCAGAGAATGATTTCCATTATTCGGCAACCTCCTTCAATGCTTTCTGCGCGGCCGGAGCCTGGCGCAGATCGAAATGCGGATTCAGCGCCAGCGCTTTCTTCAGGTATTCGGCCGCTTCCTGTTTCTTGCCCAGGCCGCTCGCGATCATACCGGCGTGATAGTAAAACGCCGGCTCCGGCGTCGAAAGCTTCATCGCCTCCGTGATCGCCTTCTCAGCTTCGGCGAATTTCTTGTTCTTAAAGAGCGCCCATGCGAGCGCATCGTACGTATAAATGTCGCGGCGAACGTCGAGCTCTGCGGTCGCCAGTTCCAGCGCGCGATCCACGCGATGATCGTGATCGGCATAGATGAGCGCGAGATTCCGGTTCGCCTTTTCCTTCGCCGCCTGCCCCAGGTTATCGATCACATCGATCAGATCCA
>DATGGL010000044.1:0-33331 GCA_035308605.1 Bryobacteraceae bacterium | reverse complement strand
GCCGTCCGGCAACTCACCAATTTGCTCGTCGAATCCGTCGGGCGCGCCCAGAAGAGATGCTTTCAGGCCCGCCTTAAATCCCAACTTCTTGCTCAAACTGGTCGAAGCATATTGAGCGACGAAAGGCTCGGGGCGGAGTGGATTGACGGGCGGGTTTTTCATGGCCGCCTTCAGCGCGCGCCCAGCGGTTTTCCAATCCGTGAAGACCGCGTCCGGAAAATCCTGGCGCGCCCGCGCTGCTTTGTCAGGCGCGCCGCCCGCGAAGACGATCGGAATCAGGCACGTACTGGCGCTTCTTCGCACCAGCGTTGCCACGGCGCGGCCATGTGTGGGCAGGCGGTCCAGGTCAATCAGCACGGCGGCCGGCGCCAGATCGCGGATTCCGCGGATCAGTGACGATGTAGAAAGCGGCGAAGCGTCCACGGTGAATCCGGATTGCTCGACCAGACGGGCGCGCTCGGACGCTTCATCGCGATTCCAGGAGACGAGTCGAACCAGCGCCATGCTATCGAATAGACTACTAGAATGGACGCGCTGACCGCCGCAAATCTGGAGTTTGCGCGTACGCATCCCGGCGAACGCGCAGATCGGCAGCCGGTCCATGTAATGTATGGCGGCGCGCATCTTTTCAAGCGTGACCTGTCCCGCAAGAGCGGCGCGCTGGCGGAACGTGCGCTGGCTGATTACGCTCCCGACGCAGCCACCTTTGCACCGGCGCTGGAGATCCCGTCCACGCTGGCCGAATCGGTCTACTCGCGCGTTGTCGAGAAGTTGCGTCGCGAACCGGTCGAGAGCTTTTGTTTGGATTTCGAGGACGGCTTCGGAGTTCGCTCCGATGCCGAGGAGGATGCGACGGCCGCCTCGGCTGCTTTGGAGGTCGCGAGCGGGTTTGCCGACGGGACGTTGCCGGAATTTATTGGAATCCGGATCAAGGCCCTGACCGAGGAATCGAAGAAACGGGCGTTTCAAACCCTGGAGCGGTTCGTGAACACACTGCTCGAGAAGACGGGCGGCCGGTTGCCGCGAAATTTCTCCGTTACCTTGCCGAAGATCACTGTGGTCGAACAGGTCTCAGCCTTGGCAGACGCGATTGAAGGGCTGGGCGTTGAGCGAATGGAGCTGATGATCGAGACTCCGCAATCGTTGATGCTACTGCCTCGCCTGATTGAGGCCGCCCGCGGCCGATGCGAGGCGGTGCACTTTGGGGCGTACGATTACACCGCCAGCCTGGGAATTGCGTCGGCGACTCTGCTCCATCCGGTCTGCGATTTCGCGCGGTCGACCATCCAGATTGGGCTGGCGGGAACCGGCGTGTGGCTTTCGGATGGCGCGACGAATATTCTGCCTGTGGCGAAGCACCGCGTTGCGAGACTGACCGGGCAAATGGCGGCCGAGAATCGCGCGACGGTGCAGGCCGCCTGGAAGACGCATTACCGGCACGTCCGGCATGCGCTGAATAACGGTTTTTATCAGGGATGGGATCTGCATCCGGCGCAGTTACCGGCGCGCTATGCCGCGGTCTACACCTTTTTTCTCGAGGGAATCGATGCCGCGTCCGAGCGTCTGCGGAACTTCATTGCCAAAGCCGCCCGGGCGACGCTGGTGGGTGATGTGTTCGACGACGCGGCCACCGGCCAAGGGTTGCTGAACTATTTTCTCCGAGCGATCAACTGTGGGGCGATAGAAGCGAAGGATGCGCCGGAACTTACCGGGTTGTCGATGGAGGAACTGCGCTCGGGGTCCTTTGCGAAGATTCTTGAGGGGCGAAAGGTGGTCGCATGAAGTGTGTGTGGACGTTGATGATCGGGCTGGGTATCGCCAACGCGCAGGCATACCGGTTCGGTCGCGTGTGGGATGGCGAAAAAGTCCTTTCCAATACGGTGATCGTCGTCGAGAAGGATCGCATCAAGAGTATCGGAGGCCCTGCGAACGATGCGATTGACATGACGCGCTATACAGCCGTGCCCGGATTGATCGACGTCCATACCCACATGACGTACGTGTTTGACATGACCCGGATCACGCAGGCTGGGCGCGGAGCGGCGACGGTGTATCTCTCCCAGGAGAACGCGAAGAAAACGCTCGAAACCGGGGTCACAACGGTTCGGAATCTGGGCGCGGGCGATTACGCCGATATTGCCATGCGCGATCTGATCAACGCTGGTCAGATGGTGGGACCACGAATGTATGTTTCCGGATATGGACTCTTCATCACCCGCGGCGGGCGCGGCGGCCCGGGAACGGCGGACGGTCCGGTTGAGGTGATGAAAGTCGTCCGCCAGCAGATCGGCGCGGGCGCGGATCTGATCAAAATGTATGGGTCCACGGGATCGGGTCAGGATGTTTCCGGGGATCAGACCTTCACGTATGAAGAAATGAAAGCCGCGGTGGACGCGACGCATGCGTTGAACCGGCGAATCGCGATTCACACCTACGGGCCCAGCGGAGCGCGCGACGCCGTGCGCGCGGGGGCAGATTCAGTGGAGCACGCCACCGACATGGACGACGCCACAATTGCAGAAATGGCTCGTAAGAAGATTTTCTACGTGCCCACGATCGACCACAACCGCTACTACGTCGATAACGCACAGCTTCTGAAGTATCCGCCGGGCGCGACGGATAAATTGAACGACTATATCGCGCGGAATCTTGAGACGGCGAAGAAGGCTTTCCGCGCCGGCGTGCGCTTCGCCATGGGATCGGACGTCGTGTATACCATGTTCGGCGAGAATACGCGCGAACTTGCCTGGTTCGTGAAAGCGGGAATGACGCCGGAGCAGGCGCTGAGGACGGCTACCGTGGACGCGGCCTCGCTGCTGGGAAAGGAAGATTCGCTCGGCCGTTTAAAACCGGGATACTTCGCCGATATCGTCGCAGTAGAAGGCAATCCGGTCGAAGATATCGACGCCGTGATCAAGAACGTTCGCTGGGTGATGAAAGCCGGTTCTGTGGTGGTGGACAAACGACACTGAAACTCAGGTACCGGTGATCGCACTGAGCAGGAGAGCGGAACGCACGGGTTTGGTCAGGATTCGATCGACCAGCGACGCCTCGTCGCAGGCGTCCAGATCGGCGTCGTTTCCGCATAGAACAAGAAGGCGGACGGCGGGCGCTTCTGCACGAAACTCGCGGATCAGCGCGCGGCCGTCTTCCACTTCCGGCACGCGAAGATCGAGAATGATCACTTCCGGGGCGGCGGCTCGAAATTCGATTCGGGCGTGTTCTTTATCGAGCGCGGTACGAACCTGATGACCGCGACGTTCCAGAATCAGCTTGCGAATTTCCAGTCCGGCGGAATCGTCGTCGACGATTAGCACCCGCGCCATCAGGAGAACTTGATTCCCGCGATCACCAACTGCGGCATGGCGTGATTCCAGCTCTCGGGAATTTCGTCGAAGGGAAGCCGGAACGATTTTCCGTCGCCCGGTTTGAGTCCACCCATCCTCTGGCCGACGATCGGGACACGCTTGCGCAGCACCACCTGGCCGTAGGAGTCGTAGAAAATGCAATAGATGTCGACCTCGGTAAGATTCCGGTCGCCACCGTTACCGATTTTTCCCTCAATCTCAACGACTACCTGTTTGAAGTAGCTTTCGGATGCCTTCATGGTCACATCGCTGAGCTGCAAATTGCGGACGTAAACCTTGGCCTCCGGAGTCAATGGGAAGTTCGGATCCGGCTGTTTCGAAACCTGCAAATAGTAAAACAGAATCGAGCCGAACACGATCACCGCGCCGACAACAATCATTGGAACGCGAGGCAGCGCCGGAGCGGCTTGCCGGGCGGAAGACAAATTAGTGGCCACTGACGGTCATCTCCCGAATCAGAAGCGTGGGCGAGGCGATGGAGCCGCGAAACTCCAGGTCGGAACCGATTTGTTCCAGGTCCATCAGCATTTGCATCAGGTTTCCCGCGATGGTGATCTCGGAAACAGGATACGCCAGTTCGCCGTTCTCGATCCACAGGCCAGCCGCCCCGGAGGAGAAATCGCCGGTGACGGTATTTGCAGTCGCACCGATCAGAGTCGTCACGAACAATCCGTTGCGGATTCCAGCGATGATTTTTTCGGGCGGCGTGGAACCCGCCTCGATGAAAAGATTTCCCGGGCCGACGCCGGCGTTCCCCGTGATCCCGCGGGAGGCGTTGCCGGTCGTCTTCAAGCCCAGTTTTCGGGCCGAGTATGTGTTCAGGAGATAACTGCGCAGGACGCCGCGCTCGATCACGACCGTACGGCGAGTCTGGACGCCTTCGTCATCGAACGGCGAGCTGCCAAACAGGCCCGGTATGGTCGCATCATCGACGATCGTCAGATTTTCCGACGCGATCCGTTCACCCAGCTTGTCCACCAGAAAGGATGCGTGCCGGTAAATCGCGGATCCACTCACCGCGCCGAACAAATCGTCGAGCAGGGAACGGGCGGTGCGCGGCTCGAAGACGATGGGGGCTTTCTGCGTAGCGACCTTTCGCGGATTCAGGCGGCGCACAGCGCGCTCAGCCGCCTGCCGGCCGACATACTCGGGGGTTTCGAGACCGGATGCGGCGCGCGCGGATGAATACCAGTAGTCGCGTTCCATCGAACCGTTTTGTTTCGCCACGGGCGAAACCGCGAGGCTGCAGCTCGACGTCCGGTAACTGCCGGTGAAACCGCGCGAATTCGCGAAGACACGGTTTCCCAGGTAAGAGTCGAAGGAAGCGCCCTCCGAATTTTCGATGCGCGGATCGGTGTTCAGGGCAGCGTCCTCGGCGCACTTCGCCTGCGCGATTTTCCAATCGGGCTCCATTCGCGCAATGGCGTCGTCGTACAGGCGCAGATCCGTGGAAACTTGACCCAGATCCTTGGGATCGGGAAGGCCGGCCTCAGGATCTTCGCTGGTAATGGTGAGCAGCTCGAGCGCGGCGCGCACCATCTGAGAGATTCCTTCCGGCGAGAGATCGGAAGTGTAGGACGATCCTGTTCGTTTGCCCGAGAGAACCCGAATTCCGGCGGCGCGCGACCCGGCTTCCTTCAAGGTCTCGATTTCGCGCATGCGCACACCGGCCGAAAATTCCTCGCCCTCGGAAATGGTGCATTCGGCGTCGCTGGCCCCGCCATCCAGCGCCTGCCGAACCGCGCCGCTGGCGATTTTCTCCAGATCCGTCATGCCGCCGTTCCGCCGACTGTGATCTTGTCGAGCTTCACGGTCGGGACACCGACGCCGACGGGAACATGCTGGCCTTCTTTGCCGCAGACGCCGATGCCTTCGTCAAGCAGAAGATCGGAGCCCACCATGCTCACGTATTTCAGGGCTTCCGGGCCGTTTCCGATGAGCGTCGCGCCGCGCACCGGTCGCGTGATCCGGCCGTTTTCGATCAGGTAGCTTTCGCTGGCCGCGAAGACAAAATTGCCGCTGGTGATGTCGACCTGGCCTCCGCCGAACGTCGTGCAATACAAACCCTTCGGAACCGACCGGACGATCTCCTCGGGATCGCTCTCGCCGGCCAGCATGTACGTGTTGGTCATGCGCGGCATCGGGATGTGCTGATAACTCTCGCGCCGCCCGCTCCCTGTCGACTGGCTGCGCATCAGGCGGCTGGAAAGCTTGTCCTGAAGATATCCGCGCAGGATGCCGTTCTCGATCAGAATATTCTGCTGCGTCGGAACGCCCTCGTCGTCGACATTCAGCGAACCGCGCCGGCTGCCAATGGCGCCGTCGTCGATCACGGTGCAGAGAGGACTCGCCACCTGCTGTCCCACTCGTCCGCTGAATGCGGACGTACCTTTGCGGTTGAAATCAGCTTCAAGGCCGTGCCCCACGGCTTCATGCAGCAGAATTCCCGGCCATCCAGGTCCCAAAACGACGGTCATTTCGCCAGCCGGCGCTTCCACGGCGCCGAGCTGCACGATCGCCTGGCGCGCGGCTTCGCGGGCAAAATGCTCGGGCGTCTTTTCGTTCAGGAAAAAATCGAGCGTCACGCGGCCTCCGCCGCCGGAATGGCCGGTTTGCGGCGGGCCGCCGCTTTCGCGGGCAAGAACGTTGATACCCATGCGCGCCATCGGCTGGCGATCGAAGCTCAGGCGCCCTTCGCTGGTTGCCACGAGAACGTGGCGAAGGCTATCGGCATACGATGCCTGAACCTGAAACACACGCGAATCGTAATCGCGGGCGGATTTATCGGCTCGCTTAACCAAGTCGACGCGTTCCAGGAGCCCGGCTTCATGCGGAGCGCGCAGCATCGGATACAGGTTGTGGCCTTGAGCCTCCTCGAATCCGGATTTCACGACACTGGCCGGGCCGCGTGCGATGCATGCGGCGACCTTTGCGGCTTTCAGGATCTTTTCGGGACTGAGATCGTCGCTGTATGCGTAACCGGTTCGTTCGCCGACGATGACGCGAACTCCCACGCCCAAGGTGACGCCTTCGGTGGCGCTTTTGACGATACCTTCATCCATGCTGATCGAGCTGGTCGAGAGGTATTCGAAGTAGAGGTCGGCGTACTCGCCTCCAGCCGAAAGCGCTTCGCTCAAATAGCGCTCAAGATCATGCTCGGTGATGCCGAATCGCTCGGCGAAAAATGATTGGGAAAGCCCCATACTTCGAGCCTATCACCCCCGCCTAGCGTTCACTTTTCGCCGCCGTCACGCGGAGGCGTCGATAATCCAGTGTCCATTGACCGTCTCGATAGTGGGTGGGACGCAACCGGCCGGCAACGGCCCGGCGAACTTCCTGTTTTTGCGATTCGCTCATGCCGCTAAACAAGCCGTCGCCGAACATGACCAGCCAATCTTCAAGGCCCCGCTCGCCTTCGACGATGGTGGGGCGGTCGAACAGCATCGCCAGACGGATCTCGAAACCGTTGGCTTCGAGCACAGCAGCATATTCGCCGATGGTCGGGAAGAACCAGGGAATTTCAACGGGTCCGGCCACCTCTCGAACTGCCGCCAATACCGTGCGCGTGTTTCCATGACCGCCCATTTCGAGGACGAACCTTCCGCCGGGCTTAAGAGCTCGCCACACGCAGCCGATCGCCGCGTTTGCGTCCTTCACCCAGTGCAGGGCGGCATTGGAAAAAACGGCATCCACGGGCGATTCGACCTGGAATGCCGTGGCGTCAGCCACGCGAAAGTCGATCGAAGGGAAATTTGTCCGAGCCTGGGCAATCATTTCCGGCGACCGGTCGAGGCCGATCACGTCCGCGCCGCTTTCGGCGATGCGGGCGGTCAATTGCCCGGAGCCGCAGCCGAGATCGACGATTCGCTCGCCGGGTTGCGGCGCAAGCAGATCGACCAAACCTTCGCCATGGCGCCAGACGTAGCCGTGCTGGAATTGATAGCGCTGCGCATCCCACAATGAATCAGACGACATGTGTAAGAACGAGAAGCTCGTAAATCAAGGTGACCGCGGCCACCATCAAAAGCGCGGCGAGCAGCATCAATCCGGTTTGCGTACGTAATGGCGAGGGAAGTTTCTGGACGAAGCCGGGTAGCGCGGCGCTTTTTACAGGCACGTACACTTGCGGTTGAGGCGCGGTTACGGAACCGGGATACAGGATCGCTTCGATACCATCGCAGACTTCGCCCAGACTGCGCGGCCGTTGGGCGGGCTGCTTCGTTGTGCACCGGACGACCAGATCGGTCAGCGCGGGAACGCCTAATTGGTCTAGCGGCGCTGTATCCAAGGGCTGGTACAGGATGCGCTCGAAGATCTGCTCCACGCTGCTGCCCGTAACGGCCTTGAGGCCGGTCAAGAGCTCAAAGAGCATGATTCCGAACGCGTAAATATCGGCCTGAGGCGTCAGGGAACGTCCCAGCACCTGTTCCGGGGCCATGTAATACGGGGTGCCGAGAGTGTAGCCGGCGCGTGTGATCGCGACGCCATCAGCCTTGGCGATTCCGAAGTCCATCAGCTTCACTTTGCCAACGCGATCGATGTTAATGTTCTCCGGCTTGATGTCGCGATGGATGATGCGCCGGGAATGAATATAGTCGATGGCGCGGCCAACCTGCTGGGCAACGCGCAGTCGCCATCGGAAGTCGCCCAGGTGGCCGTCGCGAATGGCGGCGCGAAGGCTTTCGCCTTCCAGGTACTCCATGACGATAAACGGGCGTCCCTCGTCCTCGCCAAAATCATAAATGCTGATAATGTTTTCGTGCGTGATGTTCGAGGCCACCCGCGCCTCCATCAGGAAGCGGGTCTTCGATTCCTGGTCGGACATGGCTGCCTTGGTCAGGATTTTCAGGGCGACCTGCCGGCCCAGCACGGTGTCGGTGGCGCGGTAAACATGCGCCATTCCGCCGCCCAGAAACTGTTCGATCTGATATTTCCCGACGCGCGAAGGATGATCCATCACGGCAAGCTATAAGTGTAATCCAGCGTGCATGGCGAGCCGTCTGGTTGTACTAACGGTTACACTCGGAATATATGCGGATCCTCGTCGTCGAAGACGAAAAACGGATTGCCGACTTTTTGTCGCGGGGTCTGGAGAGCGGCGGTTATGCCGTTGATGTCGCGGGCGAGGGCGGCGCGGCCATCGATATGGTGCACGCCACGGAGTACGATCTCATCATTCTGGATCTCGGCCTGCCCGATGTCGACGGCCTGACGGTGCTCCAGAAGATTCGCAATCGTAAAACCAGCCCGCCGGTTCTGATTCTTTCCGCGCGGGATCAGGTGGACGATCGAGTCAAGGGACTCGAAGGCGGCGCGGACGATTATCTGGTGAAACCGTTCGCTTTCGTGGAATTACTTGCCCGTGTGCGCGTCCTCCTGCGACGTGGGCAGCCCACGCCGGAGCGGTTGCAGGTGGGCGATCTTACGCTCGATTGCATTCGCCGCAAGGTCACGCGGTCGGGCGAAAACGTCGAACTGGCGCCCAAGGAATTCAGCATTCTCGAGTATTTGATGCGCAATCGCGGACGTCCTCTGAGCCGCACGATGATCGTCGAGCACGTCTGGGACATGGACTACGACGGACTCACGAACATCGTCGACGTTTATATCCGCCACCTGCGCAGCAAGATCGACGACAAGTGGCCGGTGAAGATGATTCAGACGGTGCGCGGCATCGGGTATATGTTGGACATGCCGGAAAGGGCGGCGGAAAGAAGCTCGTAAATCATGGCCCGATTCTCGCGAGTCTTCGGGTTTCCCAGGCTGCCGGTGCACTATGCGCGCGGGCTGCGGTTCCGGTTGACCGTCAGCTATGTCCTGTTCTTCACCATCCTGCTGGTGGTGATCGGATTGTTCTTCCGCCGGACGTTGCAGTCGCAGATGGAAGGCTCGGTGCGTGAGGCGCTCGAAGAAGAATGGGGTGAGGCGAAGGGCTATCTCAAGATCGAAAATCAACGGCCCGTCTGGATCGTGGACGTTAGCGATCCGGAAGAAGCGTTCATCGTCAGCCGCATCAAACATGCGTTCCTGATCACGGATGCCAACGGCGTCGCGCTCGACTATGACGATACGTACGAGTCGATCGGCATCGATTCTTTAGCCGAGATACGGCAGATTCTACAGGGCGATCCGGTGATTCGACAACGTTACGACAAGACCGGCGTGCCCTATCTGATCAAAGCGGGACGGATTCCGGATGATAAGGGACGGCCGTACTTCTTCGCGATCGGGCGCTCGCTTCAGCCGGTGCGCAACACGGTTCGCGCTGTAACGCGGGCGTATTTTTTCACGCTGCCCGGGATGATGCTGCTGGCCGGTGTGCTCGGTTGGGCGCTGGCGGGACGCTCCATCCGGCCGGTGAATCTGGTGGCGCAGGCTGCGCGGGAGATTACCGGATCGAATCTTTCCATGCAGATCCCGCTCCGCGGTGCGGGCGACGAACTGGATCACCTGATCGAGAGCTTCAACCGGATGACGGAACGTTTGAATCAGTCCTTCGAGCAAATCCGGCGCTTCTCGACGGATGTGTCGCATGAATTGCGGACGCCGCTCACTGCGATTCGGGGCCAGCTTGAAGTAGCGCTCTTTACAGCGGAAACGCCCGACCAGTATCGCGAAGCAATGATCAACGCGCTGGAGGATGTGGAGAAGCTGTCGAGCATCGTGCGGGCTTTGCTGCTGTTGTCGCAAGCGGAATCCGGGCAGCTCGCGCTGCAGAAGACGCGGTTCGACCTGGCCGATCTGGCCGCGGACGTTGTGGACCAGTTTCAGATTCCCGCGGAAGAGAGAAGCGTCACGCTGTCGGCGGTTCTGGATGCCGGCGGGATCGTTTTCGCGGATCGCACGCAGATCGAGCGGCTGCTCTCGAATCTGCTGTCGAATGCCGTGAAGTATACTCCGGCTGGTGGTTCGGTTCGGGTGCGCGTCGGGACCACGGATACACAGGATTGGGCGCAGATCGTAGTCGAAGACACCGGAAGCGGCATTCCCGCGCAAAATCTACCCCATATTTTCGACCGCTTTTATCGCGTGCGGACGGCGGAAACGAACGTCGTGCCGGGGCTGGGGCTGGGATTGAGCTTCGTTGCGTGGATCGTCGAGGTGCACGGGGGGCGCATCGATGTCGCGAGTGCAGAGGGTGAAGGGAGCCGCTTCACGGTGCTTCTACCACTGGCTGCGGGCTTGGCGGACACGGCTGACGCGACGGAACTGAAGCAGGACGTCGCGTAATGGCGGGTGAGTGACACGTCGGGACCCGCTTGCTGGCGCGCGCGGTTCGGTGCCGGGCATCTTCGGTAAAGGATCGACACCGAACCGCGCACGAGAGTAAGCGGGTCCTGGCGGCCCGAGCTTCACGCCGTTTTGATTTCGGCGGCGTGTTCCAGGTTGCGTTCGCGGATTTCCGTTTGCCGGATGACGTACTTTTGAATCTTTCCCGTTACTGTCATCGGAAACGCTTCCACAAAACGAATGTATTGCGGAATTTTGAAATGCGCGATTTTGCCCCGGCAGAAATCTCGAATTTCGTCGTCGGTTGAAGCTTCGCCATTCTTCAAGCGAATCCAGACCGCGACGGATTCGCCCAGTTTCTCGTCAGGCAGACCGACTACCTGAACGTCGGCGATCTTGGGATGCGTGTACAAAAATTCTTCCACCTCGCGGGGATAAATGTTTTCGCCGCCGCGGATGATCATGTCTTTCAGGCGTCCCGTTATACGGAAATAACCGTCCGGACGCATGGTCGAGATGTCGCCGGTGTGCAGCCAGCCGTCCTGGTCGATAGCGCGGGCGGTTGCTTCGGGTTCCTGATCATAGCCCTTCATAACCAGGTAACCGCGAGTGCATAGTTCTCCCTGCTCGCCCAAGGGAACGGTCCGGCCATCCGGCGCGACGATCTTGACTTCGGTTTCCGGGCAGGCGCATCCAACCGTCGATACGCGGAGTTCCATGGGGTCGTCGACGTTCGCCATTGTGATCACCGGGGATGACTCGGTCTGTCCGTACATGATGGTCATCTGAGGGCAATGCATGACCTCGACGACGCGTTTCATCACCTCGATGGGACACGGCGCGCCCGCCATGATGCCTGTGCGCAGGCTGGAGAAATCCACGTTCAGAAATTCCGGATGTTGAAGCTGGGCGATGAACATTGTGGGGACGCCATAGACGCACGTCGCACGCTCTTCCTGGATCGCGTGCATCGTGGCGAGCGGGTCGAAAGTCGGGGCAGGCAGGATCATGGCCGCGCCGCTGAGAATCGAAACCATCGTTCCGCCAACACAGCCGAAGCAGTGGTACAGCGGGACGGGAACGCAGATGCGATCGGTTTCCGAGATACCTAGGCCCATGCCGATCACGCCGCCGTTGTTGACCAGGTTGTGATGAGTAAGTAAGACGCCTTTCGGGGACCCGGTGGTGCCGGAAGTGTACTGAATATTGACTACTTCGTGGGGGTCGGCGGGAACGGGTCCAGCGCTTTTGCCGCCGGCGATCATCCAGTCCCAGGATTCTTCGCCCAGATAGATCACGTGGCGAAGCGATGTGTCGTTGTCCCTGAGCGCATCCGCGAGAATCTGACGGTAGTTGGATCGGGTATCCTGCGCGCGCAGCACCAGCGCTTTCATCTGGGATTTTTGCAGAACGTAGGCAAGTTCATGGGCCCGGTACGCCGGATTGACGTTGACCTGGATCAGGCCGGCGCGCGCACTCGCGAGTTGAAGGTAGACCCATTCGGCGCAGTTGGTCGCCCAAACGCCAATTCGGTCGCCGGGTTCCAGACCGAGTCCCATCAGCCCCCGGGCCGTGGCATCGACCTTGTCCACGAGCTGGCGCCAGCTCAGGCGGATATTCTGATGGCGGACCACCAGCGCGTCGCGATCGGGAAAACGATCAGCGGTTTCGGCCAGCACTTGATAGGTTGTCCTGGTGATCAACTCCATTTGCGGACCGCGTACGTGGCTCTCCGGCGCAATTTCCATGGGAGTAGATTCTATCATCCGAAACGTAGGACAATCGCGTCATGCGTGCTTTCTTTTCGGTGTTCACCCTCTATGCGATCGCAAACGCCGCGACGCTGGAACAGTATCTCGGGGCGCCATTTGCGTCGGAAATGCATGCGGCGCCCGGCGGCGGGAAAGTCGTGTGGCTGTTGAATGAGCGCGGAGCACGTAACCTGTGGGTTGCCGCCGCGCCGGACTATAAAGGACGGCGGCTGACGGCGTTCAAGGAGGATGACGGCCAGGATATCGGCGAAGTCGCGTGGACCGCGGACGGCAAATCCATCGTTTACGTACGCGGCGGCGATCTGGAGCATCCCGGCAGCTCGAATCCGAATCCGCGCAGTTGGGCGCAGACGCCGGAACAGGCGGTCTACATTATTCCGTTCGACGGCGGCGCTCCGAAAAAGCTGGCGGACGGGCATTCTCCCGCCGTTTCGAAGGATGGCCACATCGCGTTTGTTCGCAGCGGGCAGATCTGGATGACGACCGCGGACGGAGCGAATCCGGCCGAGGTGGTGCGGACGAAAGCGAACTCGAACAATCTGCGATGGTCGCCTGACGGTTCGGCGCTGGCATTTGTCAACAATCGGACCGAGCACGCTTTTATCGGCGTGTACCGGATGGGCGACAAGTCCGTAAAATACCTCGATCCAAGCACGGATCGCGACGGCAGCCCGGTTTGGAGTGTCGATGGGAGGCGCATCGCATTTATCCGGCAGGCGAGCATTACGCGTGCCGGTGGGGCCGGGCCTGTTCGGGACGTACCGACGCCGTGGTCAATTCGCATCGCCGACGCGTCCAGCGGAACCGGTCACGAAGTATGGCATGCGGATCCTGGTCCCGGCAGCGCAATGCATCCGATGGTCGCCTCGGATCAGCTTTTGTGGGCTGATGGAGACCGGCTGGCGTTCGCCTGGGAAAAAACAGGCTGGCTGCATCTCTATTCGGTTTCCGCTGAAGGAGGGGCGGCTACGCAGCTTACGCCCGGCGAATTTGAGATCGAACATGTTTCCCTCAGCCGCAACCGCCGGGAGCTGATTTTTTCGTCCAACCAGGATGACATCGACCGGCGGCATATCTGGCGGGTTGCGGTGGCGGGCGGGACTCCGGCGCCGGTTCTTGGACGGCAGGGAGAAGGAATCGAATGGGAGCCGGAGGAAGTCGGCGACAATGCAGTCGCATATTTCCGGTCTAGCCCACGCGAAATTGGCCGCGCGGTGGTCAAGATTGGCAGCAGCGCGCCCCACGATCTTGCGCCGGATTCGATACCCGCGGATTTTCCCGTTAACGATGAAGTAGTTCCGCAGCAGGTGATTTTTCCCGCTGCGGACGGGCTCCAGATCCATGGCCAGCTCTTCCTGCCGAAAAATGGCGCTGGAAAGCATCCGGCAGTCGTCTTTTTCCACGGCGGATCGCGGCGCCAGATGATGCTCGGTTGGCACTATATGTACTATTACTCGAATGCCTACGGCATGAATCAGTATCTGGCGAGCAAAGGATACGTGGTTCTATCGGTGAATTATCGCAGCGGCATCGGGTACGGACTGAATTTCCGCGAGGCCCTCAATTACGGCCCATCCGGCGGCAGCGAGTACAACGACGTGATGGGCGCGGGGCTGTACATGGCGGCCCGGCCGGATGTCGATTCGAAGCGAATCGGGGTCTGGGGCGGGTCGTACGGGGGGTATCTGGTGGCAATGGCGCTATCGCGATCGAGCGATCTGTTCGCCGCCGGTGTGGATATGCACGGCGTGCACGACTGGAGCGCGCGGGGCGGCAGCGTCGCGAATCCGAATCTCGACCCCGAAAAACAGCGCGATCAGATCCGCCTAGCGTTCGAATCATCTCCCATGGCGACCGTCAAAACGTGGCGATCTCCCGTGCTGCTGGTTCACGGGGACGACGATCGCAACGTGGATTTTACCCAGAGCGTGAAAATGGTGGAAGCTTTGCGCGACCAGCACGTGGATTTTGAGGAACTGATTTTCCCCGACGATATCCACGATTTCCTCTTACTGGAGCACTGGGTAAATGCCATGAAAGCGGCGGACGATTTCTTTGCCAGAAAGCTGCGCCAGCCCTAGGCCACACGTCGCTTGGCGCGATTGAGATAACTCGAAAGACCGCGCGATTATCAATTAAATCTCGCGGCGATTAACGCCGCGGTGGTAAATCTCGCGGCGATTAACGCCGCGGTGGTAAACGTCCCGGCGATTAACGCCGCGGTGGACGTCCGCCGCCTCCGCCGCCCTCGCGCGCAGTCATGGGTCGCGCTTCATTCACCACCAGCGTGCGGCCCATTAAATCCTTGCCATGACAGGCATCCACGGCGCGCATAGCAGCAGTGTCGTCGTTAATTTCAACAAACCCAAAACCCCGAGCCTGTCCGGTAAAGCGGTCGCGCATGACAGTCACCGAATCGATTGTCACGCCATTATCGGCAAAGAAGTTCTGTAAATCGGTCTCATTTGCCGCGTATGGGAGGTTCCCCACGAAAAGCTTCTTCACTGATGCACCCCTAACTGTAACTTGGAGGAAGGCAGAGAGACACCGGGCTGGCTAATTGGAAGGATAAGCGGGCGGACCGAGTCAGACTGAGCACTCCAATACCGCAGTAGTATGCCACGGGTCGGATAGCCGAGTCAAAGGAAAAGTGCATCCGCATATTCCCAATGGCAGTGGCGTTAGCCGTCCGATTGTGCTCCGCCCGAACGTCCAGAGCCGCCGGATGGTTACTCAGGTTCCATCAAAAACCGCTTGGCCTCGTCCAGGAACAGCGCCAGCTGGTCATGATGGACCCAATGACCCGCCTTGTCGACTTTCACCAGCCGATGATTCTGAATGGCAGAGGCGCGGCCGTCGATCTCCGGGTCCTGCGCCCAGCTCTCACGGCCCCAGAACAACAGCGTGGGACAAACGATGCGCCCTAACATTTCTTTGGTATCGTCCATATTCATCCCGTACGGGGCGAAAATGCGGGCGTAGTTGTCGAACTTCCAGATGATCGACCCGTCGGCGTTCCAGTTGGTGCCGTGGAGCGTCAGATGCTCGGCGACTTCGTCGCTGAGAAACGGATTCGCTTCCTTCATCCGTGCCACGGCTGCCGACAGGTTCGGATAGCTGTGCTGCGTCCGGTGTTCCAGCTTACGGACGGCCTCGATCCAGTCGCGCATTCGCTCGGATGCCGGTTTGTGCACACGATGACTCGGCGGAGGTCCCAACCCCTCAATTGCGACGATTTTCTTGACGTGGCCCGGATAGACTCCGGCGTAAAGCAGTGTCACGATTCCGCCGAGCGAATGGCCGACGATATACACAGGAAATGCGTTGATGATGTCGGCCAGGGCGGATAGATCGAGCACGTGCTCGGCGACGCTGTACAGGGCTCCGGGAGCCCACGCGCTGTTGCCATGGCCGCGCAGATCCAGCGCGTAGACGTGAAAATCGTCGCGCAGGGCCCGCGCCACCCAGTCCCAGCTTCGCGCGTGGTCGAGCCCGCCGTGGACCAGGATCATGGCCGGCTTGCCTTCGGTGCCCCAATCCCAGAACTGTAGCTTCAGCCGATCCGAGTAGAAGAAATGCGAGACGGGTTCCAAGGTTCTATCGTAGCTGTTCGGGATCTCCGGAAATCTCGCATTTGATTCCGGCGATTCGATACGCTTCGAGCAACGCGCCCGCTGCGGGACTGTGCAGTGGGGCTGCCACCCGATTGTGTTCGTTGAGCTCAATAAGCAGGCGAAATCGCGCGAGTAGCGCCCGGCTGCGAAAGACTCCGCCGATGTAAGAAACTCGGGCCGGCTCTTCGGCGGAGAAGAGCTGCTGTCTGACGGCGGAAGCGATGGTCGCGAGGGACTGGGCCGCTCCATTCAAGAGATCGCGCGCGACGCCGTCGCGCGCCTGCGCGACTTCATCGACCACTTTGGCCAGCAGCGCCACCCGGTCGCGAGGATATTCATCCGTGTAAAACCGGTGCAACGCCTCGTTCGCGTCCGGCGCGCCCGTTGCCGCGAGTAACGCGTCGCGCAATGCCGTTGCGGTTCCCCAACCTTCTTCGAATCGCAGGGCCGCCCGCAGAGCCTGCCGGACCAGATCGAACCCGCCGCCTTCATCGCCGAAGATGAACCCCCAGCCGCCGGCTCGCGCAGTACGGCCTTCGGAATTGCGGCCGAAGGCGAACGATCCCGTTCCCGCGATAACGATGACTCCCGGCGCCCCGCTCGTGGCGCCGACCAGCGCGATCAGGCCGTCATGCGTGATCGAATATTTTTCGGCCCTTACGATTTCGCGTGTCAGCACGTCTTTATCCGCGGGCCCTCCGCTAAATCCGCAGCAGGCGGCTTCAAAATGAACCGGGCCGAGGCTGTCCAACGCCTGACGTACGACGTCGCCGATCACGCGGGTGAATTTTTCACGTCCCGGAGCGCCGCTGACATGATTACAGGGCCCGCCGTGCGCGACTCCGACCACACGGCCGGATTCGTCGCCAACCAGGGCCGTCGTCCCCGACTGGCCGCCGTCAATTCCGAGAAATAACTTCACGGCAGGATCCTGTACAAGGTCGCGCGGGCGGTTTGCCCGCATACTTCCAGGCCCCATGATTCGGGATCGTCCTTAAAATCGTCCGCTCCCATGTCGCCGTCCTGAATCAGGATATAGTTGACTCCCCGCGACCGAACCTCGTAAGTCGCCGCTCTGCGAAGTGACCCGCGCGGCTGCACCGTTCGCTCCTCATATTTGTCGGCGATCGAGGTCCAACTGTCGGAATCCATCACTTGAACCTCAAAGTGCATGGCCCACGGGAAGTCGCGCGACGTTTCCATGCGCACTTCGTCCACTTTCCTTTCCGATCCGAAATCCACGTCAAGATACATGCCGGGCGCCCCGGTCTCCCAACTCCGCCAACGCGTGGCTTCTGAATTGTCGAAGGCCAGTTGCACATCCCAAGGATTCGGCCACGCGCGCAGCCGCCAATCGCGGGAACGCGGCAACTCGACTCCATGATCGAAGAACCGCAGTTCGTGGACGTTCCACTGCTCGAATCCGCGACCGCGGGCTGTCTGGAGGAGGCGTAGACGCCGCACTCCGCGCTCCGGGAAAGAAAACACGAACAGCCGCGTCGGCTGCCAATCCTCAAGCCAGCCGGAGGTCAGAAAGTCGTTGAGCGTATTATTGAGCGCTCCCTGAAAGCCTTCGATCACCTCGCGTGACGTGTAGGACTCGGAGAATCCATTCAACGAAAACACACGTTCTCCCGCCGGAACCTTGCTTTCCACCAGGTGTGAAATCTCGATTTCCGGAAGATACATCCCTAAGTAGGCATCCTCCGGCATGATTCGCAAAGCGGCGCGATAAGGAAAGCGGAGGATGCGCCAGACGTACTGATTCGAATAATCCGTGATCTGCGACGGCCATGACGCGACTGCGTGAAACACTACGACTGCGGCCAGCAGCATCCGAACATTCTCCACAGCCAGCGCCATCGCGAGCGAAAAGAAAGGAAGGGTCGGAATCAGAAAGCGCGTCCCGATGTTGCCGAAATAGGTGGCCAGCAGGATCAGCCCGGGCACCAGCAGACGCCGGCCTGCCTTGTATCGCAGGGCCAGAAGCGAAAGCGGCGCCAGCAGGAAGACCGGTCCGATAATCCCTTGCGTCTGGCCACCGTCGACCGTGACCTCGACGGGCAGCGTCCACAAGTTCGCGACGCCGTAGCGGCGCAGCCATTCGGTCCATTCCTTTTCCTTGATGACGTGGACGTATGGGTTCCTGAAGATATCGTTCGCGAAAGGCGCGATTGGATTGTGGACGTAAATCCAGTTCTTGAGGACCCACGGCGCGATCATGAGCGCAGAGCACGAGGCGAGAATGATCAAGGGGCCCAGCATCGGCGATCGCGATTTCCAGGCTCTCCACGCAACGAAACCAAGCGCATACGGAACCATCACGAAGGCCGTGTACTTCGCCGCGTAAGCGTAGCCGGCGAGCAGGCCTGCGGCGATCAACAATGGAGTGGTCCGTTGCTCGTCCCAAAGCTCCAGGAAATAGAAAACGCCAAATACGATTGCGGCGACGGCTACATCGATATAGGCTGTCGTCCCATCGCGTCCCACGATCGGGCTCAGGTACACGAGCAGCGCTCCGGCGGCTCCAGCCCATGGCTTTCCAATCCTGCGGCCATACGCCAGCATCGCCAGCGGAAGCGACAGCAGGAATGCAAAGTGGACCAACGCCGCCGCCGAATGCCTTCCCAATGCGAACGCGGGTTGATACAACATTTCGATTCCCTGGCTGAGACTCGAATACATATTGGTAGGAATTCGCACGAATCCGTGAGCGCGGAAATAACGGTTCACGATGTCGAGGTGATAGCCGGAGCCGTCAGGACTCATCTCGGGAGCCCAGGCGTTCACGAAATACAGGACCGTGAAGGTGGCGAAGATCACGGCGAATACAATGCGCAGCTCCGTGGGAAGGCCCTCTTGCGGCTCATCGGCGTCCTTTTTCCAATTCCTCGCGCTTAGGACGATGATCGCGCCGAACAGCACCAGCCAAACCGGCTTATAAGCGATTCGCAAGGCCATCACGCAGACGATCAGAAAATGAACGCTCGCGGCGCCGAGCAGAAACGCCAGTGGAAATTTTTCGCCACGCCGGAGTCTGATTCCGAGCTTCGCCAGCGCGAACGCGCCGGCGCCGTAGCAGGCCGCGACGGTGAGTCCGGCTCCGAACAACGCCGCTAAGGCCTTCAGCATCTACTCGGTCAATCCGATCCGCGTGATGATGAAGCCGAATTTGTGCCGGTCTTGCGGGGAAGTCCACAATTTGTCGATCTCGGCACCGACAATTGCTTCCTGGCCGACCACCAGCCACTCCGGAGGCACTTCTTTCTCGAAATGCTCTTCGCCGACCCGCGAATAGCGCTGGCGATCGAGCACGTGATCGTTCACGGTGAACGCGATGGTCACCGGACCCGTATCCTTGAACGTCACTTCGGGCAGGCTGAAATCGATTTTGTATTTCAATTTGCTGGCGGTTCGGACGCGGATGGTCACGGCCGGGCGTTGCAACCCCCACCGCCAGCTTCCGTTGAGCTCCGGTAGGATGTCGCGGACGAAATGCATCGGAGCGTCGGCATCTCCCATGTTGATCACGCGGGCCGAATGTATTTTGAAGCCTTCAAATGACGGCCGCTGGTCGGGCGGCGCGTACGCGGGCGGCAGATCCTGGCACGAGGTGAGCGCAAGGACACTCCCGGCTATGAAGGCGAGAATCTTCATTTCCCGCTACTATAGCGCGGCGGATCTAGTCCGTTCGAATCGCGTCCAGCGGATCGATGGAAGCCGCCCGGCGGGCCGGAAACAGAACCGCGAACAAGGAGACGATTCCCAGCAGCAGCACCGCTCCGCCGATGGTCATGGCGTCCAGTGGGCTTACGCCAAATAGCGCCGACTTGAGCAGACGCTCGGCGGCCAGCGTCAATCCAATGCCGATGCCTATGCCCGCCGCCAGCAGCCATCCGGCTCCGCCGAACACCATCGCCATGATCTGGCTGGGGTTCGCGCCGAGCGCGATCCGCACTCCGATTTCACGGGTACGCGCCGTGACAAGCAGCGTGATCAGACTGTAGAGACCGACGGACGCCAATAGCATCGCCGCGGCGGCAAAGACTCCGAGAAACCGGGCGTTCAATCGCGGCTGCTCCAGAGCGTCGTCCACCAGCCCGTCGAGCAATTTCACCCCGAACACGGCGCGGCTTGCGTCAAGACCGTGGACAATCTTGGGAATCTGCCGCAGCAGAGACGCGGGATCGCCTTGCGTCCGTGCGACGTACTCCGGGTCAGGCCACGATCCGGCCTGTTGGCACTCATAAATGTAAGGCGCAGGTTCCGCCGAGAGACCGTCTTCCTTTACATCTCCAACGAGGCCCACGATTTCGGCAGGCAACGCCCTGGGGGATGCCTGCACGAAGCGGAGGCGCCGGCCCATCAGATTCTGGCCCTTTCCATACAGCTCCGCGAATTTCCGGTTCACCATCGCTTTGGTAGCCACTGGCTTTGCGAAATCGAAGGTATCGTCAGCGCGGCACCATTCGCCGGCGAGCAAGGGAATTTTCAGCGACGGCAGGTAGCCCGAACTGACATTCCGGTAGCCGGTGGTGAAAACGCCGTTCTCCTGATTTTGGGTGAGGCCTTCCACCGTGACTTGATAATTCAGAGTGGCTCCCGTTGCCGGAAGAAAGTTGGTGATGCCGGCCGATTCGACGCCCGGGAATCGTTCGAGCTCAGATAGAATCGCCTGCTGCAAGCGTCCGATGCGCGGCCGGTCTTCACTCCATGCGGCCCCGACGTGGAAGGTGACGGTGTTGGCGGTATTGAACCCGGCATCCGTACGGCTCAAGTTGTAATAGCTCCGCAGCAGGAGGCCGGCGCTGGCGAGGAGTAATACGGTGACGGCAAGTTGCGCGACCACCAGTCCACGCTGCAACGTGCTGCGTCCGCCAGAAACACTCCGCGAGGATTCCGCAAGCACGGGAGCCAGATCCGTGCGCGTAGCCTGCAGCGCTGGTATCACGCCGAACAAGACTGCGCCCAGCAGGCTGACCGTTGCCGCAAACAGCAGGGCTCGCCAATCGAAGGTCAGCTCCGCCATCCGCGGCATATCCGCGAATGCCTTCGCCATCATATCGACGCCGAACGCGGCGGCGGCTCCGCCCAAAGCCGCGCCCGCCAGGGCGATCAGCAGGACCTCCCGCATTACGGTGGCGACAACCTGTCCGCGCGACGCGCCGACGGAACTGCGAATCGCCAGCTCCCGCTCGCGCTGATGAAGCTGCGCCAGAGTCAGCCCCGCAATATTCGCCACGGCAATCAGCAGCAGCATTCCCACGGCGCCGAATACTAAGAACAAGGTGCGGCGATAATCTCCCACGCGTTGTTCCTTCAGGTCCCCGACCATCGCCGACCAGTCCTTATCGGTTCGCGGAAACTGTTCGCCCAACTGCTGCTGGACTCGCGCCAGATCGCCCTGAGCTTGTTGCATTGTGACGCCGGCCTTCATCCTTCCGACGCCTGAGAAGAAACGCGCTTCCCGAATTCGCATCAGGGACGCATTGATCTGCGCGGGAACCCAGAGGTCGATGGAAGGAGCCGCGAATTCCTTCGGCATCACGCCGATGATCGTGTATCCCTTGCCGCCGAGCACCAGGCGCTTGCCGATCGCGTCCTCTGCCCTGCCGTATCGCCTGGTCCACAGTCCATAGCTGATGACGGCGGAGGAAGGCCCTCCGTCCAATTCTTCTTCTTTTGTGAAAGTTCGGCCAAGTGCCGGCAGAGCCGCATAAACCGCGAAAAATCGGGGTGAAACGCGGCGGGCCGCCAGACGATCCGGCTCCGCGCCGCTGGTATCCGTGACGTTTTCCGAGTAGCTCCCCGCGATGAACTCAAAGGTCTGGTTCAACTGGTTCCAATCCTCAATCCGGCCGGGCGCCATGAGGCTGAGCTTTTTATCTTTGGCGGGACTCGCCTCCATCACGGTAACCAGGCGGTCGGCCTGCGGATAAGGGAGCGGCTTCAGCAGAACCGTATCGACCAGGGAGAACAAAGCGGTGGTCGCGCCGATACCCAGGGCCAGCATCAGGACAGCCGTTACGGTATAGCCGGGCCTCCGCACCAGCGCCCGGAGAGCGACCTGCCAATGTTTCATATCGCGTAGGACGACTGATTCGCGCTGAAGTTAGCTGACGCCCGTTACCACAGGTAATCTTTAGCGTCGGTGCGCCGATCGTAGCTGTCGAGCACATGAACGACTCGCAGCTTCTTCATCTTGGTGGGCGATAACTGGCCAATGGGAACGTACAGGATCTTCCTGCCGAGGTGCGCGGCGATCGACCGGAAAATGGATCGAGGCGGCTTGGCCGCGACATAGACGACGAACCGCTCGACCGAGTAGTCCAGCGCGGCCATCAGCAGGCGCTCCGGTTTCGACTCAGCGAAATCGTAGTCTGCGTCCGACCAGACGTCGAACAGCCTGCGCGGCGGCAGCGTCATCAGGAATCCGCCGTATTCCGCGCGCCCGATGCCCGGGCCCACCAGATGTTCGAACGGAAAGGTCGAATAAAAAGACATATCTGATTCGTTCTGATGTTCGCCCAGCCAGGTGGTCAGATATTGGTAATGGTCGTCGCGATCCTCATCGAAAATGACGACGACGGCCCCAACTTCGCCCGCGAGGCGATCGGCCTTGCGAACGTAGATCGTCTTCTGATGCCAGTTGCGGATGGTTTCGCGAATATCGATGCCGTCCAGAATCGACGTGCTGAACGGTTCGACTCGCACGCGTTCTTCGGAAAGGATCGCCTTGGCTTTCTGCTTGAGGAAACGGCCGTACTCTTCGATGACCAGATCCTCGGGCGGATAAGAGCAGATCGCGTCGCCGGTAGTCTGCTTCGCCCACTCCCCCGGGAATTTCTCGCGCTTTCGCGGTTTCAGGCCGGCAGGTTTCAGGCGCTGTTTGGGGCGGGGAAGGCGGCGGCGGATACGCAGACGCTTGGTGTTGATCCAGATTTCGCTGGCCGAAAGGCGCACCGTTTCGAGATCCGAGGTCTCGTGCTGCGCCAGATAGCGGTTAGCCATCTGCCAGACTTCCCAGCCATAGTTGTCATCGACGATGGAACGCGCCGCCACTGCGAGATCATAGACGCCGGCAACCAGGTCGCCGCTGATCTGCGCCAGATTTCGGGTGTAACGGGCGATCATCCGGCGCTGCCAGTGGGCCACTTTTTCGCCGGTCGATCCGGTGTACTTGCCTTCGGCCTCACGAAGCAGCTCAAATTGCACACGCGGCCGGTCGAGCATCTCCTCCCCGCGCATTTCCAGGCGGAAGAACTCGTAACGCTCCTGCAAATAGGGAGACTCGATGGTAATTTCCGCGAGGCATTCGGGATGCGGATTCAGGAGTCTCACATCGAACTTCTGTCCTCGCTTGGGCGGAGGTTGCGGAGACTCCATCGCATCGAGCAACGGGTCCAGCATATTCAAGGAAACCACGACGAAGACTTCGGCCAGCGGATCCGCGCCTTGCAGCTTCCAGGCCATCGCGGAAGCGTGAGCCGAGACTTCCTCCGTGCGGGTCTGCGGCCAAACCCGATAGGCTTCGATATATTTCTCGAAACCGATTCGCCGGATCGAATACGTATCCGGATACGTATCGGGAAGGTGGGGACGGTCGGCGGAATCCGGTTCGAGAAAAATCACCTCTGCGCCGATTTCCTCAGCGGTTCGCAGGGCTTCCGTGAACGGATCGGCGGGTTCCACAGGCACGTATATGGCGCGGTCGTCATCGGATTCCGTCGTATACAGAATTACCGACATTTCCGGCAATCGCGCCAGGGCCCGCTGATAATATTTCGTCAGAAATCCGGGTAATTCGACGGCGATATGCTTGGGTTTATCAGTCAAAAGCCGCCGCCGCAGCTCCACCGAAAACTCGATGCGGCCCGGCACCACCGGGAAATAGGTGAATCGGCCGCGGCCCAGACCGCCAGCCTTGATTTCAGCTTCGAGGGACATAGCGCAGGGCTTCTTCGCCCAGCGTCTGCGTGATCGCGGTTCGCAGCGTCGCGTCGCTCACCTTGCCATCTTCGTGGCCGATCTTCATGGCGAAGCGGGCGATGTTGATTCCATCGCGAACCGTGTAACGCTCATCGGCGGCGTGGGCCTGTTGTAGAAAATCGGTCACGTAATTCAGAATACGCTCATCACCGAAGGGTAAATTCTCATGCATAATTGCAAATTCTTCGTGCCGTTCGGGAAAGTCGATCAGAATTTGCGGCTGCAGACGGGAGTGAATGTATTCGGGCAGGTCGAAGGTGCTGGCGTCGTCGTTCATGGTGGCGACCAGACGGAACAGAGGATGCGCCTTGATCTTCACGCCGGCGACGATGGATTCGACATACCTGCGGTTGTCGAGCAGAGGCGCCAGGCTGGCCCAGCTCTTCTCGCTCATGCGATTGCCTTCGTCGAGGATCGCAATTCCGCCCCGCAGCATCGCCGAAACCAGCGGCGACCCGACGTAGCGAAGCTTCCCCTGGCCCTCGATGACGGGCGTGATCAACAGGTCTTCCGGGCGTGTATCGACGGTTGCTTGCATGATGTAAACATCGCGGCCCAGGCGCTTGGCGGCCGCGTAGGCGAGCGTGGTTTTTCCGACCCCGGGTTTGCCCAGAAGGCGCGGATTCATGGGCAGATCCTGCGAATCGATCACCAGCCAGGCGGCCAGCAACTGTCGCATGACCTCTTCCTGCCCCACCCAGTTCACCGGCAGCTCATCGGGATGCGCCAGATGGAGCGAAATGCCTTCGATCTCAACGATCATGTGCTCCCAATTTAGCAGAGTGGGCGGCTGCCGCTATCTTCTGTCTGCGATTCCTGTCTGCCTGGGGTCGCGCGGGAGGGGCCGCTGCCGTTAGAATCGAGATGTAATGAAACTAGGTAATTTTCGCCAAGTGGTTCTGGCGGTGCTGGCGGTCGGTCTGTGTTCCGGCGCGGAGATCGGCGTCGAGCAGCCCTTGCTGACCGCGATTCGAAACAACGATCTCGCCGGGATCAAAGCGATGATCGCGCGCGGAGTGAACGTCAACGCCCACGGCGAACGCGGAATTCCGCCGGTGATGTACGCTAGCGCTTTCGGCAGTGTAAACGCCTTGAAATTATTGCTCGACGCGGGTGGGGACGTAAACTCCAGAGACTCGCTGGATGCGTCGGCGTTGATGTGGAGCGTCACCGAGCCGGATAAAGTTGATCTCCTGATCGCGCGCGGCGCCGACGTGAACGCGAAATCCAAGACGGGCCGGACCGCTTTGATGCTGGCGGCGCTGCACAACGGGTCCGATCGCGTGGTGGATCTTCTGCTGGCGAAGGGCGCCGATGTGAACGCAAAGGATGCGCGAGGATTGACGTTTCTGGGAGCCGCATCGGCGGCTTGTAATCCGCGCCAGGTGCGCATCGCAGTGGAGCACGGGCTCGACGTGAATGCCAAGGATGTTTCGCTGGGGTTCACACCCCTGATGAACGCCGCCGGCAATGGCGATCTCGAATCGGTGAAGATTCTCCTGGCGCACGGCGCGGATGTGAACGCGGTTTCGGCGAAGGATCCCATCAACGTGTTGAACGGGCCGATTGACCTGGGATACTACACGGCCTTGATGCTCGCGTCGTTTTACGGTCCGCCCGAAATCGTGGAGGCTCTGTTGCATGCGGGGGCGAAGCTGGATCCGAAAGACATTCGAGGCCGCACGGCGCTTCACTACGCCGTTTCGACGGAAGCGCAGGACCCGCGCATCGTAAGCCTTCTACTGAAGGCCGGCGCCGATCCCGCGGTGAAGGATTTGACGTCGCAAACGGCCGTCGATTGGGCGGCGAAGTATGCCCATCCCGATGTTATGCGCCTTCTCGGTGGCGAAGCGCCGTCCCGGAAATCGCCGCGAACCGGCGACGAAAAGGCTACGGTCACGACGAAAGAGGCGGTCGGGCGAAGCTTGGTCTTGTTGCAAAAAGTGACCGGTTCGTTCATGGAGAACGGCGGATGTATCGCTTGCCACGCCCAGACGCTGACGGCTCTGGCGGCGAAATACGCGCGGCCGCACGGGTTCGCTTTGGACGAAGCGGCGCTGCGAAAGCAGTTCGCGGATCATAAAGCCGGGTTCGTCAACAATGGCGGGCGCTTCTTGCAGCGTTACGACGGCGGCGGCGGAATCGACACGCTCGACTACGCGATGCTGTATTTCGAAGCCGTGGATTATCCCGCCGACCCGATGACGGACGCGATCCTGGCGAATATGCTCGGCGAGCAGATGGCCAACGGCAGTTGGATCCGGGGCGGTGCAGTACAGCGCGCCGGTCCGTCCCCCGCGGCCCGGGCGCCAATGCAGGATAGCGATATCGTTCGCACAGCCCTCGCGCTGCGTGCTTTAAAGAAGTACGGCTGGGAGGGACGCAAGGCGGATCTTACGTTGCACATCCATGATGCAGAGGCGTGGTTGCTGCGTGCTAAGCCGGTGTACAACGAGGAGTCTGCGATGCAGATTCTTGCATTATCCGGATCGGATCAGAGCCCGAATCTGAGCCCAAGTATGAGCATGGTCCGCAAGTTTGCCTCGAAACTGATCGATCAACAGCGGCCCGACGGCGGCTGGTCGCAAAATCCGTATCTCGAAAGCGATTCCTACGCGACCGGTGAGACGCTGTTCGCGCTGCATGAAGCGGGAATATTGAAAACGTCGGATCCGGTCTACGAGAAAGGCGTTAAGTTCTTGCTTCGGACACAGCATGAGGACGGGTCCTGGTACGTGAAAAGTCGCGCGCCCAAATTGCAGCCCTATTTTCAGAGCGGCTTCCCGTACGACCACGATCAATGGATTTCGATGGCAGGAACACAATGGGCCACCATCGCGCTCGCGCTTTCTCTCCGCTAGAGCACAATCACACTTGTTTGCCGACGTACCAGGGAGCGCTCACGGTAAAGATTCGTTCATTGCCGCGCGCGAGCAGCACCCATTCGAGAAGGCGTCCGCGCTGATTGTGTAGAAAGTATTCAAACCACCGGTCTTCCACCAGTTCAGGAATGACCACTATGATCCTGCGGTCGGGATACTTTTTTGAGAGGTCCAGGATGAACTGAACAATCGGAACAATGATGAATCGGTATGGCGACGGCAATAAGTGGAGTTCGGGCGGCTGTTTGCCCGCGGCGCGGAACGGTTGCGTCACGTATTGCTCCCAATCGGTTTCCAAAAGTTCGGAGTGTTCGTTCGGCTCGACGTGCAGCGCAATCACTTCCGGAGAGAGACGGGACGCAAATTCAATCCCCTGGCGCGTAATATTGCTCCAGCGGTCGACCGGGATGACGACCACGGGGGGCTGATTGAGCGATGGCGGCTCGACCGGGATCTTACAGGATGTCAGCGTCCGTACCGAATGGTAATGACGGCGCACCATGGTGAAAAGAACGATCGTCAGGGGGATGAAGAGGAGCGTGATCCAGGCTCCTTCCGCGAATTTCGCCACCAGCACCACCACTACGGTGACGCCGGTTACCAAAGCGCCCAATCCGTTGACGAGGGCGCTTTTCACCCAATGCGGGCCGCGATTTCTGTGCCAGTGCACGACCATGCCGGCTTGAGACAACGTGAAGGCCAGAAAAGCGCCGACGGCATAGAGCGGGATCAGGCGATCCGTAACGCCGCGAAAGAGAATCAAAAGAACGCCAGACAGCACCGCCAAGACGACGATGCCATAGGTGTAAACCAGGCGCCGTCCGCGATAGCCGAAGGCGTGCGGAAGGTAATTGTTCTGGGCGATCGCGCGGCACAGACGCGGGAAATCGGCGAAGGCGGTATTGGCGGAGAGCGAGAGCACCAGCAGAATGGATCCGATGGTCACGTAATAGAAGACGCCTTTGCCAAATACGGCCGCCACCAGCATCGAGAGAAGACTCTGATAACCGGGCTGGCCAGGGTCGGTGGCGGCGATGCCGTACATGTTGACGAGATAGGAAATGCCGGCTAAGAGGACGGCCAGGAGAGCAATAATCACCGTCAGAGTACGGCGGGCGTTATCGACGGCCGAGTCGCGGAAGGCTTTTACGCCGTTGCTCACGGCTTCCACGCCGGTCAGCGCGGTGCAGCCGCTCGCGAACACTTTGAGCAGCAGCCAATAGCTGACCATAGCCGTGACAGGCGGCGGCGCGGGAAGCGGAGTCACCGGCGCCGGATGCCCGCCGCTGAGCAGGACCCGGATCAGGCCCGCGACAATCGTGATCAGCAACGTCCCGACGAAGAGATAAGTGG
This sequence comes from Bryobacteraceae bacterium, assembly GCA_035308605.1. GTDB lineage: Bacteria > Acidobacteriota > Terriglobia > Bryobacterales > Bryobacteraceae > Palsa-187. The sequence continues at coordinate 5,123 of DATGGL010000044.1, read as the reverse complement.
GAACCGCGAAAGCCGAACCGGCTTCGCGCACGCCCCTCAGATTGAGTATGGCGATGACGATCAAGATGCCGACGCAGATCGAGACGGTATGCGGCAGCAACGACGGCACGGCCGAGATCAACGCCCCGACTCCGGCGGAAATCCCCACGGCGGCCGTGAGGATGTAATCGGCGAGGAGCGCCGCGGCCGCCAGCAGTCCCGCGGGCGCGCCCAGGTTGAAGCGGGCGACCGTGTAGGATCCGCCGCCGGCCGGATAAGCCGCGATCGTCTGCCGATAGGAAAAATACACGATCACGAGCAGCGTGATGATCGCGGCGCTGATCGGCAGGATGTAATGGACGCCAAGCAGGCCAAGCGGTATCAGCAGGCTGAGCGCGGCTTCGGGGCCGTACGCGGCAGAACTCAGCGCGTCGAGGCCGAATATCGGTATGCCTTGCGCGGGACCGATCTGTTCCGCGCGCTCATCGGTGGTCTTGATGGGCTTGCCGACAACGACGTCGAGTATGTTCACCTTCCGCTATTTACTCATAGCGTAGGGCTTCCACGGGATCCAGGCGCGCCGCCTTGCTCGCGGGCCAGATTCCGAAGAACAAGCCGATGCCGACAGAAACCACGATTCCGAGTCCCGCGGCCCACAGCGGCACCATGGTCGGAAGATTGGGAAACAGGATATGGCTCCCCAAGGAAATGAGCCAGCCGACCGCCATTCCCGCGAAGCCGCCCAAACCGGTCAGAACCACGGCTTCCGTCAGAAACTGAAAGACGATATCCGAACGGCGCGCGCCGATGGCCTTGCGAACGCCGATCTCGCGCGTCCGCTCTGTTACGGAGACCAGCATGATGTTCATCACGCCGATGCCGCCGACCAGCAGTCCAATGGAGCTCAAGACGACCATGACCAGCGTCACCATTGCGGTGACCGACCGGAAATCTTCGACCATCTGTTCGGGTGTCGAGATGAAGAAATTGTCGGGCGCCGATAGCGCCACATGACGCGTCTGACGAAGTACGACGCGCAGTTCGTCGATGGCCTGCGGGAGCAGACCATCCTTGGCCTGCACCAGAAGCAGATTCTCGCGGGCGCCGGGAAACATCTTCCGCATGGTGAAGTACGGCAGTAGCACTCGATTGTCATCCTGGCCGGGAAGGGAACTCGCCGGACGCTTCATCACGCCGATCACTTCCACTTCCGCGCCGGCGACAGTCAGTTTTTTTCCGACGGCTTCCTCAAGGCCGAACAGCGCCTTGTAGATATCCTCGCCAATTACCGCGACCGGCAGGTGATGCTGATCCTCCGTGCCTGTGAAAAAACGGCCGGAGAGCATTTCAGCCTGGCCGCTGGTGGCGTAATTTTCGTTCGTCCCGGCAACCTGCGGTCCAAGATAATCGTTGCCCTTATAGCGGGCGCGGCCGTTAAACTGGGGAAACAGATACGGGCTGACATGTTCGACGGATGGGCAGCGCTCGGCGATGGCGACGGCGTCTTCGTAGGTTAGCGGCTTGCGATTCCGCTCCTCCGCGGTACGCCCGCCGAAAGTGGGACCCATGCGCATCTTGAACACGATCGCGGTGCTGGTTCCCATACTTCGGATGACGCCGGTGACTGCGCCATCGAGCCCAGCGAGAATCGATCCTACGGCGATGATGGTGCCCGTGCCGATAATGACGCCGAGAACGGTGAGGAACGATCGAATCTTGTTCTCGCGAAGCGTAGCCAGTGCCAGTCCGATGACGGAAAGAAGCAGCTTCATGGCTAGGACGCCTCCGCGCGCAAGGCGACGATCGGGTCGAGCCGCGACGCCCGCCGGGCCGGATAGATTCCGAAAAATAAGCCAACAGCGGCGGAGAGCGTAACACCCAAAATCACCGCATTTATCGGAAGAACCATCGGAACGGCCGTATAGGTCCGCACGATGACTGCGATGATCCACGCAATGCTCACGCCGATCAACCCGCCGATTCCAGCCAGCATCGACGATTCGACAAGAAACTGGTTCAAAATATCCTGCCGCCGCGCGCCGACGGACTTGCGGACTCCAATCTCGCGTGTCCGCTCACTGACCACGGCGAGCATGATGTTCATGATCACCACGCCGCCCACGACCATAAACACGCTGACGATTCCAACGGCCGCTGCCGCAATCGCACCGGTCATCTGATCCCACGCCGAAACCAGCGTGTCCGAAGACATAATCGCAAACGTGTCGTTTTGCTGCGGGCGAAGATGGCGGAAGGAACGAATGAGCATGCGGACTTCATCCTCCGCGTCCTCCAGCCGCAACCGGTCGAGCGCCTGGAAATTGTAGCTGATTCCTTTGAGCGCGCCGTAAGTTTTGAAATATGTCTGATCCGGAATCGCGACGTAATTGTCCTGCGATTGGCCGAACACGCTGCCTTTGGCCTTGGCCACTCCCAGCACTTCATAGGGCCGTCCATCGATCTGAACGATTTTTCCCACTGGATCGACAGTCGGGAAGAAGCGATCCTTGAAATCGGCGCCTAGGAAGACGACGGACATGCGCTTCTCATCTTCAGTATCGGTAAACATGCGGCCAATGTCGACCTGGGTATTGCTCATCGCCAGCGTTGCCGCCGTGGTGCCCATCAGAGACACGCCGTCCACCAGATCGCCGCTGTAGGTGACTTTAACTCCTCGCTGCGCGAAGATACCCGCTTCGTGCAGCAGCGTCGCATGTTCCCGGACGAAGGCGTACTCGTCGCGGCTTAATTCGGGATTGCGCCGCAGGGCTTCCAGAAACTGCTTCGGGTCGCGGCGGCCGACGAAGGCGACGCGCAGCACGCGGAAGCCGTCGTTGCCCATGCTCGATGCCGTTTGGGCGATAAATACGTCCATCCCGTGGATTACGCTCATCACGGAGATCAGCGTGGTGGTCGACAGGATGATGCCCAGCAGCGTCAGAAAGCTGCGCAGCTTGCTCGACCGCAGCGAATCGAAGGCAACGGAAACAGCTTCGCCGAACGAGGCTCGGGACCGCGTGGCTTTCATTACCTCTAGAATACGAGACCGGCACGCGCTTTGTTCTGAATTTGTTGCAGCCAATCCATCACGAAGCCGTCAAGCCAGAACCGCGGCCGCCGCCGGGCGATGAATCCCAGATGTCCGCCGTGGTCGACGGCGACCAGCCTCAGGCATGGATTGCGTTGAAACGCCGGATGATCGTATGTCGAAAACGGCACCAGCGGGTCATCCTTAGCCGTAATGATCAGCGCGGGTATGCGAATTCGCTCCAGAAATTGGTTGGAGGATTGAGTTTTGTAATAGTTCGCGGCAGTTCCGAATCCGAACAGGCGCGCGGTGTAATAGTCGTCGAAGTCATAGATAGTACGGACTTTGCTCAAATATTCCAAGGTGTAAATCTGAGGCGCCTGGCGATGCCGCGTGCGAATCTTTTCTTTCAGCCGGTCGAGAAATCGATTCGCGTAGATGCGATTTGCCGGCCGGCCGAGAGCGTCTGCGCAAGCTGCCAGATCGATCGGCGTTGACACCGCGCACACGCCGCTGAGCAGATCGCGGGCGGAATCGCCCAACTCGCCGGTTAGCTTGAGCGATACGTTGCCGCCGAGCGAGAATCCCGCAAGAAAAATCGGCGCCGCTTTCGTGCGCTTCAGCTCGCGCAGGACATGGAGCACGTCCGAGGTTTGCCCGGAATGATAATTCGAGAGCGCCAGCGATTCCGTCCCGCCGCAACTTCGCAGGTTTAGCCGGTGCGTGGCGAATCCTGCCTCAAGCGCGGCGTAGCTCATGCTGCGCGCGTAGCCGGCATCGCTCGATCCTTCCAGGCCATGCACCAGAACCAGTTCACCGCGCGACGTGCCCTCGGGCCGCTGCGAGTGCACCAGGACTTCCACCTCAGGTTCCGTCCGGTAGCGCACGGATTCTACCGGCCAGCGCAGGCGGCTGTCCGGGCGCGTCCAGAAGTTGCCGGCGATGGTCGCCAGGTGAGGATTTCTAAAGAATGGATCGAACGGCCGCAAACGACATTTTAGCCGAGATGCAGTTTCATCCCAACATGACTGGGCTGGAATCCGAGTCGCTGGTAGAACCGTTGCGCGTCCTTGCGGGCAACGTTCGTGGTCAACTGGACCAGACTGCATTTGCGAGCACGGGCGCGGTCGACCACCCATTCCATCAGCCGCGTCCCGATTCGGAGATTGCGCAGGTCTTGCCGGACCCGCACGGACTCGACCAGCGCCCGCCTTCGAATCCCGAGCCCAGGAATAAAGGTCAACTGAAGCGTGCCAACGATTTCGGATCCAAGCGTCGCGACTACCAGCTCGTTGTCCGGATGCGAGGCGACTTCCCGGAACGCACGGAGATAATCCTCGCGGGTTCCCGGCTCGAAGACGAATGCGTCTCCCTGGAGCAATTCAAAAATCGCGTCCACATCAGCTTCGTCGGCGAGGCGAATTTGAATCTCGGGCATCAGGCGGGGAGTTCGATTTCAACCAACAGGCCAGGTCCGGCGTTCGATGCTTTCAGAGTTCCCTGATGAAGCTCGACGGCGCGGCGCGCGATGGATAGGCCGAGTCCGACCCCGCCGCTGCCTCGATTCCGGTCGGAGTCGACGCGGTAGAACGGATCGAACAAATGCGGGAGAGCTTCCTCCGGCACGCCGGGACCATAATCGCGAACGCGCACCCGGGCGCGCCCGCCGCCGTTCTCCAGAGCCACTTCGACGTTGCTTTCCCGCGGCGCATACCGGATCGCGTTGCGCATCACGTTCTCGATGGCACGCCGCAGCAGTTCGCTGTCGCCGTCGACGGTGACGTGCGCCGGGTGACTCAAAGCGAGCGAACAGCCGCGGGCGCGCGCTTCGATCGAACAATCGTCGACCAATCCGCCCACCAGATCGTCCAGTTGCACCCGTTCCTGGCGTCGATGCGCCGGGTCGCCCTCAACGCGCGTCACTTCCAGCATCTGGCCGATCAGCGCGTTCAGGCGGTCGGCCTCTTTCTGAATGCGATCCAGCGGCAATCCGCTGGGGTCGCCGGACCGGGCCAGCTCGACGGCGACACTTAAGCGCGCGAGTGGGCTGCGGAGCTCGTGGGAGATGTCGAGAAGAAGACGCCTCTCCGCCGCGAGCAGCGTCTGAATCCGCTCC
>DATGGL010000043.1:0-1511 GCA_035308605.1 Bryobacteraceae bacterium | reverse complement strand
TACGCGGTCCACGTGTTGCTGCTGCCTCCGGTGATCATGCTGCTGGCTGGGATTCACTTGATTCTGGTTCGCCGTCACGGCGTGGCGCCGGCGGCGGGGGATGACAGGCCCAAGAAGAAGTTCTTTCCCGAGCAGGTTTTCAAAGACACCGTCGCGACGTTCCTCTGGTTCGCGATTCTGGTTGGAATGGCGGTGGCGGTGCGCGTTCCGCTCGGTCACGTCGCCGATCCGACGGATACCAGCTTCATTCCGAGGCCGGAATGGTATTTTCTGTTTCTGTTTCAGATATTGAAGGTGTTCGAAGGACCGCTGGAGATCGTCGGCAGTCTGGTGTTGCCCACGCTTGCGATTCTTACTTTATTCCTCGTTCCGTTTATCGATCGCGCGAAAATGGTGGCGCTGAGGCAGCGTACCGGTGCGATCGCCCTCGTGATTCTCGGCGTGCTGGGCTGGTCCGCGTTAACAGCGCGGGCCGTTGCAACAACGCCGCCGAGCACGGAATCGGCTGACGAAGGGTTGCAGCAGATCGAACCCTGGCAGGAAATCCCGGCCGAGCAGGTCGCGGCCATTGGATATTTTCGAGCGGGAAACTGCGCCGGCTGTCACACGCTGGGCAAATCGGGGGCTGCGCCGGATTTAGCGACCGCTGCCTCGCAGAAGCCGGCCGACTGGCTCACGCAGCATTTCAAGCAACCGGCTCCGAACACGCCCGCGAGCACGTTGACGGGCAATCAGCTCAAGACGCTGGTGACGTTCGTTACGAAACGGGATGACAAAGCCGTCCAAGCCTGGACCGGAGCGCCACAGCAGGCCGTCGAAGGAGCGATGGTTTATCAGAACAACCAGTGCGGCGCCTGCCATCAGTTGAACGGGACTGGACAAAAATTAGGTCCGCCGCTAAACGGCATTTCAGGCCGGCGAACGCGGGAATGGCTGGAAGGCCACTTTGCCGATCCACAGAAGTTCTCGCCCGGCTCGGTCATGCCGCCGTACAAATTCAATTCGCACGACATGGACCGGATCGTCGGCTATTTGATCGCGATCCCGAAATCCTAACCGCCCGCGAGCGCAGCCGCCGGATGGGTCATGTTCGGAAGTGATCGTACCCGCGCGGCGCCAGCGGATGACCTTGAAAGTGGATCGTGCCGGCCTTCCGGCGAATAATGGTCCCGATGCGAGAGGTCCCCTGCGGCGTGCGGTCGCCAACCGGCAGCGTGAAGAGGAGCTCGTAGTCTTCTCCCGCATTTAGCGCTCGTTCGACCGTCGAACCAGCGGCGACGGGGATCCGGTCCAGTTCCGCCGCGACTCCGGATGCGATGCATAGGCGATAAAGATCAAGCGACAGGCCGTCGCTGAGGTCGATGCAGGAGGTCGCCCGGCCGGCGAGCTTGGCACCCAGCGTGAGACGCGGAGTGATGCGCCGATCCCACGGCTTGCCCAGACGCCCGGAAACGTACAGCGAGTCTCCCACTCGCGCTCCGTCGCGACGCAGAGCCCTCCCAGAGGCGACC
>DATGGL010000042.1:0-32563 GCA_035308605.1 Bryobacteraceae bacterium | reverse complement strand
TCCTGGAACGCAAGACGCGCCGGCACCGCCAGTTCGATCTCCGTGCCGGCGGCTGAGCTGCTCAGCACGTGAAGCTGCGCGCCAATCCGGTCGGCCCGTTCGCGCATGCCCGAGAGTCCCCAATGCCCGGCCCGCCCTGCCGTAAGGATGTTCGGATCGATTCCCGAGCCATTGTCCCGAACGAAGACGCGCAACTGTTTTTCGGAGTATTTCAACTCGATCTCGATTTGACTCGCCCGCGAATGCCGGAACGCGTTGATTAGCGCCTCCCGGCCGATTCGATACACTTCGTCGCGCAGCGACGGACGAAGAGGACGTTGATCCCCTTCGACGATCACGCGAAACTCGACGTCTTCCTGACCCAGCGGACCAAGTTCCTGCCGCACCTGGGAGAACGCGTGCTCCAGATCCGGCGACGCGCTCTTCGACGTGCGCAATCCACGAAGCGCATTCCTGCCTTCGTCGATCACCTGCCGCATTTGTTCCAAAGCTTTGACAAGGATCGGCTTTACCGGCGACTCCTCGGGCAAACGGTCGGTTGCCACGTGGACGTGCATGGACACGCTGAGAAATCCCTGCAGCAGGCTGTCGTGGAGTTCCTGCGCGATGCGCGTACGTTCCCCGACACGCTCTTCCAGGCGAATGTTATATTGCTGCGTCACGTGTCGCAAGCGTAGTGCGTAGAGCCCGGCCAGCAAAGCCAGAAAAGCCGCCACGCAGGCCAAACGAAACCAGATCGTCTGGTAATACGCTGGTGCGACGGAAAAATCCAGGAACGTTCCTGCCTCGTTCCACACTCCACTGCTATTACACGCGTTCACGCGGAACCGGTAGCTGCCCGGCGAAAGATTGTTGTAGAACGCCTGCCGCCGATTGCCGGCCTCCTGCCAGTCGCGATCCCAGCCCTCCAGCTTGTAGCGAAACTGGACCTTTTCGGGCGCGGCCAGGCTCAGCGCTGTATAGTCGATCTCCAGATCCTGTATCAGCGAAGGAAGGCGCAGGTCTCCCTTGCCACCCGGAATTGCGTCATAGGTCTTGCGGTCGGCCGTGATGGTCTCGATATGCACCGGAGCCGGAAGCCGGTTGAAGGGAAGATGGCGCGGATCGATGACGCTGACGCCGTCCCACGGCAGGAACCATAGTCTTCCATCCGTCGACTTCGCGACGCTTGGGCTATAGCCGGTGGTCGTCGAGTGGCTCCTGACCCCGTCGGAGCTGTCGAAAACCGTGGCTTCGAGCCGCCGCGCCGGATCTTTACTTGCCGCCACCATCCATGCCTCCAGATCGGACCCGGCGATGCGAACCAGACCACAGGCCATGTACAGCCAGAACGAATGATCATCATCTTCGATCACCCAGTGAACCGAATCGCAGGGCAATCCGTTTTTGCCGTTGAGCGTCACGAAACGATCGTCTTTCAGCCGGCTTAAACCGCCTTCCGTCGACGCCCAAACACGCCCCTTCTGGTCGAGTTGAATATCCCGGACATGCGCCTCGCCCAGACCGTCGGCGGGCGTGTACGACCTGCGCACCTGATGGTCTTTGAAATACGCGACGCCACCATCGCGCCATGCGATCCATAAGCCGTCGCCGGTTGCATCGGCCGCCAGCGCACGGGCCCCGTCGGGACGCCCCAGCTTGCTCCAAGGAATCTCTTCGATCACCTTGGTGTCGCGCAAATGATAGAGACTCTCACTGTGGCTAACCCAGACGTTCCCGGCGCGGTCCCCGGCGATCGAATGTACCTCGCCGGGGGCTGTAATGATGGGAGTGAATCGGCCATTTTCCAGGACCGCGACGCCGCGGCGGGTGCTCACCCAAATCCGATCGCGAAAATCCTGAAAAATCGACTGGATCGCATCATCCGGCAGCCCGCTCCCGCTTATCTCCCGCACGTCTGCGCGACGGCTGGTTGTTCCTTTGGCGCTTCTGGCCCGGTATATCGTCACCTGGCCCTGATTCCATTGGTTCAGGCCATCTCCCGTGCCCAGCCACACGCTGCCGTCCCGGCCCGCAACCACTGACTTGACGGCGGCGTTCGAAAGACCCTGCGCATTGGAAATTGTCGGGACCGTAAACTCGCGAAACCGGTCCAGGCCATCCAGCGTCGCCACCCAGATGTTGCCCTCCCGATCTTCAAACATCATTTCGACGAAATCGCTCGACAGATCGTCCGAGCGTGCAAACACGTCCGCTCGTTCCTGATGCAAATGCACCAGGCCCCGGTCCGCCGTGCCGATCCACAATCCACCGTCGCGATCCCGGAGCATCTGGCGGGCAGTGAATCGACTTCCGGTAGCCGGTAGCGGATACCCTCCGAGTTGCCCGCTCGCGAATTGCCTGACTCCTGAGGCCATGACGATGACAAGCGCACCGTTGTCGCCGTCCATCAACGCCAGCACCCTGTCCGGAAGCGGATAAAGCTTCGGGGCCCCGGGCTTCCATCGCCACAGGCCCGTCAGACCGGCTACCCACAGATTTCCGGCTTTATCCTCAAACAAAGCGTCGACATATTGTCCGAAACTGCCGTCCATTCCGAAGCACTGGACTCTATCTCCGGACATTGCGCACAGCTTCCCGGCCGGCGCTGCGTGCCCGCCAGCCCATACAGTTCCTTCACGATCCTCAATCATCGCGGCAATACTCTGTCCGGCGAGCTCCGCGTAGCGGGTCAGCTTGCCATCCTTCCAACTGGCGAGCCCTTCCGCGGTGCCGATCCACAACCGCCCATCGCGCGCGGCAAGCAGGCTATGAATATACGTGCTGGGCAGATTCTGATTCGCGGGCGGCTGCCAGGGAACGAACTTGGCTCCGTCGAAACGAAGCAGCCCGAACTCCGTTCCCAGCCAGAGATAACCGTCCTGCGTTTGGGTAATGGCGACGATCGTCCCTTTGGACAACCCTCCGCGGACGGTCCACGCTGTGTGCGCGTACTGGCTGACGTCCAGAGCGGGATTCAGCGCGAAAGCACACGTTCCGCATAGGAACAATGAGCCGGCCAGCATCCCTCCGAAAGATCTACGCAGCATGCCCCACGTCTTTGATTTTAGTCGCCGCGCCCCGATATATCTTCTGCAAAATGCGGCCCAAGCGAGTCACTGGTTAGGATACAGCAAGCCAAACGGCGGCACGCAGTCATCCACACAGCTATCGATGTTAGGCTGTGGCGTATGGTCCTCTTACTCGCCGCCACGCTTCTGGCGGCCGATTTCGGAAAGCCGGAAACCGTCGCGCAGCTCGCCAGGACCGCAAATTCCGCAGCGGGCAGGGTCGGAGCGGCCGCCACGGTATTAGAAGGCGGAAAAATCTTCGAATTTCATGCCACCGAACACTTCCCGATGCAAAGCGTCTACAAGCTTCCAATCGGCATGGCCGTCCTGTCGGAAGTGGATCGCGGCCGTCTGAAGCTCGATAGCAAGATCCATGTAGATCCCAAGGAATACATCTCGAGCGGCCAACACAGTCCGCTTCGCGACGCCAATCCCCAAGGCGCCGATGTCACGGTCGCCGAATTGTTGCGCCTGGCGGTTTCTGAAAGCGACGGCACCGCTTCGGACGTTTTGCTGCGCATAGTCGGCGGCGCGCCCGTAATGATGAATTATCTGAAGGGCTTGGGCGTGACCGAAATGATCGTCCGGGACACGGAGATGAAGCTCGGCCGAGACTCCGCTCTGCAATACGAAAATTGGGCGACTCCGAGAGGCGCGATCGATCTTCTCCGGGCCGTCCAGGAATCGCGGACTCTCTCTGTGGTAAGCCGGCGGTTTCTGATCGAACAAATGACGGGAACAGCCACGTTCCCGGGCCGATTGAAGGGATTGCTCCCGCCAGGAACGCCAGTGGCGCACAAGACCGGCTCATCCGGAACGCAAAACGGCGTGTCCGCGGCGACCAACGATATTGGAATCATCACCCTGCCGGACCAGCGTCATCTGGCGATAGCGGTATTCGTTTCGGATGCCAAAGCCGGCGATGCTGCCCGAGACCGAGTGATCGCGGCGATTGCCCGGCTGGCCTGGGATCTCGCTGTGCAGCCTAAACCCTGACGGTCTTAGGTGCTCGCGCCCGCTGCGGGGGCATGTTCCCGTGCCGCGCGCTCCGGACGATCCTTCTCGTGGACCGTGTGGGTGCGCTCGTCGAAGCGTCCGAAGATCATCTTTCCGGCGGTGGTCTGGAGCACGCTGGTCACGGCGATGTCGATCGTCTTTGAAATCATCTTCCGCGCGTTGTCCACCACGACCATGGTGCCGTCATCGAGGTAGGCGACGCCCTGGTTGTACTCCTTGCCTTCCTTCAAAATGAAGACGCGCATCGTCTCTCCCGGTAAAACCACCGGTTTCAGCGCATTGGCCAGTTCGTTGATGTTCAGAACCTCGACGCCGTGGAGCTGGGCCACCTTGTTGAGATTGAAGTCGTTCGTGACGATCTTACAAACGTATACTTTCGCGAGTTCGATCAGCTTCATGTCCACTTCGCGAACATTGGGAAAATCGTCTTCGAGGATCTGAATATCAAGCTGGGGCATTTTCTGGATGCGCTGCAGGATGTCCAGCCCGCGCCGGCCCCGGTTGCGCTTCATGGAATCGGAGGAGTCCGCCACCAGTTGCAGTTCCCGCAGAACGAATTGCGGGATGACCAGGGTCCCGTCCACGAATCCCGTTTCAACAATATCCGCAATACGTCCGTCGATAATGACGCTCGTATCCAGAATTTTAAAGGTGTTTTTCGAGACCTTTTCCCCGCCGAACAGCCCGCCGAGGGCGGCTAGATTGAGGATCTCACCCTTGGCGGCGCCCACCACCAGCCCGCAATAGGTCATCAGCGCAAGAACGGTGATCTCCAGAAAGCGAATTATCCGGAAATCCGACAGCGCTTGGGTCAATACCAGTGAAATGAGGTATGCGCCGAGGATTCCGAGGACGCTTCCCACGGCCGCTCCGATCAGACGCTTTAGACTGACCTGCTTGATCCGAACCTCAAAAATCACGATCGCGGCGCCGATCGCGGCCCCAAAAAGCGCGTTGAGACGCGCATCCATGTCAAAGGGTTTGAGGAAGAAGGCGGCGCCGCCGAGAGCGGCTATGAATAGAATGCGTATGATAAGAAGATCGTTCATACGGGACTCTCCCCCGGAAGCACATCGACCCGTCTGACATGCTCCATCCCCCCGGCATATTACTTAGCAAATTCTTAGCGGTTTAGTATAACACCATTTGTCAAGCGGATAGCTCGCAGGACAAAATCACGTGACGATGAAATAGGGAGCGCGAACGGAATAGCGGATTGCCGGGTCAAACGACCCTGCGGGACAAGAAGAGAGGATGAAAGCGGGCGACTTACAGAGCTTTGGCGAGTTCTTCGGCGAAGGCGCTGTTCGAGCCGCCACCGTTCGCGGGCTTCTTTCCGCCGCTTCGCTTGCCGCGGCGCGGTGGCCGCTGATCGATATTTGCAGGAGCGTTTCCGTGCGAACTGGCAGGCGGCGCGGACTGGGAAGCGGTCGGCGGACTGGATTGCGGACCGGAACTTCCGCCACTATGGCCCCCGGTGTTTCCAGGGCCGCCGGGTGGCCGCGTCTGGCTCTTCGGCCTCGGCGGTTGGGCGGGATTCGCGCGTAGTAGGCGCTCTTCAAGGGGAGCGCGGTCAAAGCGCCGGATGATCGCGTTCATCTCATCGGTGTTTGGCGCTTCAATAAACGCGAAGCCCTTGGACTCCTGCGTTTCCGGGTTGCGAATCACTTTAATCGCGTCCGCGACCAGGTTTTCGGCTGCCAGCCAGCCCCTGATGTCGTCCGCAGTCACCCAAGCGGGCAGATTGCCCAGAAAGACCGTGAAACTCATTCAGCGATTATCTTCAACTCCAAGTGTGGGGGATTGCTTTCAGGAGGTCATCCATTAAAGCAATCCCATGCTACCACAGAGCGCAAGAGGGGTAAACAGCAAACGTTACTTTCCCTCTGCGTCGGTGTGCGATAATCGCCGACCCTAGCATCTCGGAATGAAGAAGATAAGCCGAATGGGCTACATCATCTACTTCGTCACAGCTACGGATACTTGCGGACTGTTCTCCCCGTTTATCTGAATCGTCATCGGATACGTTCCCAGCCCGAGGCTCGCAGGCACCATAATATTCATCTGTACGAGTCCAACCGCACCCGGTACCAGCCCTGCGAAGGTAATGGGCGCAGGCGTAGTCCCGAGCACGGCGCTGTACTGCGAAGTTAATACCGCGATTGGATTCGATGGAGAGGCAATACCATCCCCCACAAGTGGACTCACCGGGCCGGAACCGGTCAGATAGACGATAATCGTGCTCCCGACATGAGCAGGATTGCTCGCGTTGTTGAGCGTATAGTCCGAGTTCTGCACCGCGGGCACGCCCCCGGTCAGGATAAACACACCGGGCCCGGCGGTAAGAACCGGGACCGAAATCGAATTGCTCGAAACGCCATTGACATTGATCGTGACAGTCGCGGGACCAGGGCTGATCTCCCACGGCACCTGGAAATTGACCAGGTTCGGCTGAACGTGCAGGATAGGAGCCAATTGCCCGTTAATACTTACCGTTAGACCTCCCAGGCTTAACGGCAAAGGAGGTTGCGCCGTCGCGCTCGCTCCGATGAAATTCGTCCCCAGGATGGTGCCAAGGGCGCCCGGCGAGATCTCCGCCGCAAAGCTCGCCGAGTTGAAGACTCCAGAAGTGCTGATCGCCGGCGTCTGCAATTGCAGCAACCGGATCGCGTGGTTCACCGTGTCGGCGATATATACGTTACCGCTGGCATCGACTGCGACCCCGTGCGGGAAATAAATCGTCGCGCTGGTCGCCTGCCCGCCGTCGCCAAAATAGCTCGGGTACCCGGTTCCGGCGATAGTACTGACATTCCCATCCAGACCCACCTTGCGAATCCGGCTGTTAAACGTGTCTGCAATGTAAACCCGTCCCGCGCTATCCACGGCCACGCCAAAAGGATCGTTAAACTTCGCATTTACGGCGGGTCCGTTGTCTCCCGCATATCCGACGCTTTCATTGCCCGCGACGACGGAAAAGACGCCATTGGACACTTCGATCACACGCCGGTCAACCGTGTCGGCGACATAGAGGTTACCCGCACTATCCACCGCCAGCCCGTCCGGGTGATTCACGGTTCCGCTGGTGGCCGAGACGGTATTTATGGTGCCCGAATTCACGACACGAACTACGTTGTTGTTGGAATCGGCGATATAGAGGTTTCCCGCCGAGTCGATGGCCACCGCGGTCGGGGCGTTCAATTGGGCGTTTGGCGCCGTGCCCGTGTCTCCTGAGTATCCCGCGCCAGCCCCGTTATCGCCGACGAACGTCGTGATTGTTCCCGACGTGTTCACCTGCCGGATCACGTTGTTATTCGTATCGGCGATGTACAGGTTACCGGAAGAGTCGATCGCGATCCCAGTGGGATTATTCAGTTCCGCGGCGGTAGCGGCGGCCTTGTCCCCGGTATAACCCGCCGTGCCGTTCCCGGCGACCGTGGTGATGGTCCCATTGGAGATTTTGCGAATCCGGTTATTTCCGGAGTCCGCTATATAGATGTTCCCGGACGAATCGACCGCGACGCCCCCGGGAAAGCTCAATTGGGCGCTGGTCGCCGCTCCGCCGTCCCCCGCGAAGCCGGTGGTTCCGTTGCCCGCGATGGTCGAAATCGTATAGGCCTGGCCCCAGGCGCCGGCGGCGCACAGAATCCCGATCGTGAAACTTCGAATCCTCATAGCCTCCCACCGCCCGCAGGCGGCACACATCCTTCTAGCATGTCACAGGACGCCTAGCATGTCACAGGATGCCTCAGTTGTGGCCGATCGAGATCTGCGGAATCGGATTGGCGGCGGCATTTCCCAGGAAAATATGGGTCACGCCCGTGCTGGTATCGAATGTCTCCAGGGAAAACACCAGAGAACAGGGTGCTTTCTGCGGGAACGTAATCGTCGATTGAATAGAACCAACGATTTCCACGCGGCCAGTCGCGCCGGCGGAGCTAAAGGGAAGTTTGGCGGAGGCCACCTGCCCGCTTCCGACGGTAAACGGCGTCGCAGTCCCGATTACGCTACCCGTCGACCCAGAAAAAGTGATGGTCCCCGTGCAAGACGCGGCCGTCCCGCCGGTCGCCGCCGTTGCAGTGTTCAACACGTTGATTTGAAGCGTCTCCGTAGGCGCCAGACCGACCGGCGGGAACGAAGAATCCCGGTTAATGGTCGCACTGAGACCAACCCCTTGAGCCGCCAGCACACCGGCGCTGGAAATCACGATAGCTGCCGCAATGAAATTTGAAAAAGACATAGTACCCCTCATGTTTCTACTCGCCTTTAGTCAGACGGCCCACCCAATGAGGGGGGTTACACTTTTGTTGACCGGTTCACTTGCTGGGTCCGATATCAAACCCCGACACAGAGCCGCGCGCGCCAGCGAGCGGGTTCTGAAGTGTCATCAGTCCCGCGGACACGGTCGAAGCGATACTGAAGAACTAGAGGTATTTGCAAGGTGTTCTGACCGGCTCACCGGTGTTCGCGTCCCGGTGCCGGATTCAGCGCGATACCGGTTCCCACACAGACTCGCCAGCGAGCGTGCCTCAGAACATTTTCGCGGCAGCGGTACGCGTGCGGGTCATCGCCTGATTCAACAATTCGAGCACCGGAAGCAGAGCCTTGAATCGCTTGACCAACTCGCCCTGTAGCTTCGGCGATGTCGCCAACTCCGGAGGCAGCGTTTTATAAAACAGCCAACGCTTCATCTTGATCAGCTCGGCCGCCGGATGATCCGCCGCGAAGCCCTTGGGCACTCGCTGAAGAGATTCGCCGTGGAGCTTTCCCATCAATTTTTCGGGCCCGCGCGCCGCCTTCAGGAAGGCGACATGATTGTCCGCCAGCCAGGTTCTCAGCGCGAGCAGATGTTCCGGCGACGGTTCGTAAACGCCGCCCGCAATGCCGATTTCTTTCGCGGAAACCGCGAAGTAAAACCCGGGGGCGGACCCGCGATCGCCCCCACGGCGGGGGAACACAGCGGCCAGATGCGTCTTGTACGGCGATTTGTCCGGGCTGAACCGCGTGTCGCGATAAATGCGATAGACCGCGCGTTTGGGACCGGCGATATAGTCCGGCGCGAACTTGCCGAACTCGGCATTGATCGCCTCGACCAGCGCGATCATCGGAGCCTTCACCTTGCTCTCGAACACCTCTTTCCGGGGTAGGAACCAATCGCGGTTGTTATTGCGTGCGAGACCTCGGAAGAACGTCAATGCTTCCGGCGGAAATCCGGGGAACATGCGGGTGGCTCCTTTATAATCGCTACAGATGCTCTTTCGCCTTCTGGCGATTCCCAATTTACACGTCTTCGTGAACGCTTCGCTGGCGGGTTACACCCGGTTCGAAATCGGTGGCCCGGCGCGAGCTTTACTCGACGTGGACGATGAGACGGCATTGATCGAAGCGTGGCGTGCCGTCAAGGAGACCGGCTGGCAACGGACCGTGATCGGAGGCGGCACGAATCTGGTGGTCGCCGACGACGGATTCCCTGGCGCTGTAATTCGCTACACGGCGAGGAACATCGAATTCGAGGATTGCCGCGTGCGCGTTGACGCCGGCGCGATGCTCCAGCATCTGGTCGACGCCACGATTGCCCAAGGGCTGCGGGGCCTCGAAACCATGACCGGAATTCCGGGCTGGCTGGGCGGCGCAGTCTATGGAAACGCCGGCGCCTACGGACGTTCGATCAACGAAGCCGTCGAGAGTGTGCGATTTTTCGACGGCGCGGAAATCCGCGAGATCGACAACACCGGTTGTGATTTTCACTATCGCGAAAGCGTCTTCAAGCGGCGCAAGGATTGGATCATCCTCTCGGCGACTTTGCGCCTCGAACGTGGCCACGCGGACGATTTGCGTGCCGCGGCCGCCAGCATTCTGAAAATCCGCAATGCGAAATATCCCCCCACCATGCGCTGCGCTGGAAGCATCTTCAAAAATTTATTGCTCGCGGATCTGAATGAATCGGTGAAGGCCCGCGTCCCGGAAGGCGTGATCCGTGAAGGCAAGGTCCCCTCGGCGTTTTTTCTCGAACAGGTGGGAGCCAAGGGAATGACCAATGGCCCGATCCAGGTGGCCGATTATCACGCCAATCTCATCTACAATACCGGCGGAGGAACGGCACATCAGGTCCGCGCGATCATCAACGAACTTAAAGCTCGCGTTCGCGTGCAATTCGGTATCGATATCCAGGAGGAAGTACAATTCGTCGGCGATTCTGATGTTCAGTTGACCGCAACTGTGACTCCCGTCTGACTCGAAGCTTGTCCGATCGTGACGACCACGCTGAGATTTCCTGGAGGAACATAGCCCGCTGGGACTCGTGCATTGATCTGCAACAGCCCCGGATACCCTGCCACCTCTCCCTGATAGAGGACCTCCGCCGCATACCCTCCGATCGAGACGATAGCCGGGAGTCCTGAAACCCCTTCGCCCGTCCCATACAAGGCAATCACCGAACCTCGCGGCGCTGGATTCGTTGGCGAGTTTACGGAACCATCCGCATTATTCGCCGCCGCCTGTCCGGCGGCAGTTGTGAAGATTCCCGGAGCCGTCGCTGCAATCCCGACCGGAATCTGCGCCAGCAGTTTCCCTTGGTTGACGATCTGGATATTCGCACTTTGCTGCCCTGCAACCTGAGGCGGGACCTGCACCACCAGCCGCGAAGTATCGAGAGTCAGGACCGGAGCCGCGATCGTATCGAACATCACCTGGACATTTGGCGCATCCGAAGCGGCCAGGCCGGTTCCCAGCAGGTCGAGCAGCATTCCGGGTGCAAGCGGCCCTGGCTGAAGCGTCGCCGCATTAACAGCGGAGACCAGCGCCAGCGGCGCCGATAGCGAGGTAGTTTGCGGAGTAAGTTGGCGTATTCGATTGTTCCCAGAATCGGCAATGTATAGCGTTCCGCCCGGGCCAGTGCAGACACCCGATGGGTAGCCCAATTGGGCCGATAACGCGTCGCCTCCATCTCCACTCAACCCGGCGGTGCCGGTCCCGGCAATCGCGAAGATCTGCCCGGACGAGCTTATCTCGAGTATTTGCTGCAGCCCCGAATCCGCCACAAACAGATTGCCGGAGCTATCCAGAGATATTCCTTGGGGCGCGCGCCAGATCCCCTCTCCGAGCGACGTGAGGGAACCATCGCGACCCAGCCGCCGGACATGCGGCCCGCTCGTCTCGGTAAAGTACAAGTTTCCGTTCCCATCGAGCGCAAGTCCGTACGGCGATTGAAGATTGGTAAGCACGGCCGACGAAACGCCGGAGGAGTTCATCATCACGATCGTTCCGGCGCCCGTATCGGTGATATAGAAATTGCCTTGCCTATCCGAAACCGTGTATCCCGGCGAGGAAAGTCCGGCAATCATCGCCCAGATGATGCCGTTCCGTCCGACCACCCGCACGCGATGGTTTCCAGTCTCGGCAATGTAGAGATTCCCCTATGAGTCAACCGTCACCGATTCGGGAGCGTTCAACTGCGCCTGCAAGGCCGGGCCGCCGTCGCCGGAATAGCCGGGAGAACCCGTGCCCGCGACAGTAGCGACGTTACCATGCGGCGTCACTCGTCGAACTCGGTGATTATCGCGGTCCGCGATATACAAATTCCCCTGCGCATCGACAGCCACTCCGGCTGGGTGATTCAGGCGGGCAAACTGCGCAGGCCCACCATCCCCAGACGCCGCACTGCCTCCTCCGGCCACGACGACATTGGCCCCAAAGAACGCCACGCGCAGGATTTCCGTGCCGTTCGCGGCGTACACGTAACCGTCGGGTCCGACGGTCAGATCGTGTGCCAGGATCTGGAAAACGGCGGGCGTGCCGGTAACTGGAATGGTCAGGATTTGCCCCGCACCGGGATCCGCCACGTACAGCGTGCCGAAGCTGTCGAACGTCAGACCGGTGGGAGTTGCGGCCCGGGCGACCGAAGAGATCATCCCGTTCGAAACTTTGCGGATCAGGTGGTTCTGACTGTCGGCGATAAAAAGCGAGCCTTGACGGTCCACGGCCACCGCAGTTGGATAAGCCAGTTGCGCACTCCCGGCCGGGCCGCTATCGCCAGAAAACCCGGGCGAGCCAGTACCCGCGGTCGTCGTTAGAGATCCATTCGGCGCGAATTGATAAACACGGTGGGCCGTAAAATCGGAAATGTACAACGATCCGTGACCGTCCCATGCGAGATTTCGCGGGGCCGACAGAGCGACCTCGTTTGCCTGGATCCCATCATTCACTCCACCGGCCGGAAGCGATCCCCCGCCAGCGACCGTTGTAATCGTCCCATCCGGCGAAATCCGGCGGATGCGCGCGTTGCCCAAATCGGCAATGTACAGATTGCCGATTCCGTCAAACGCCAGACCATACGGAGAATTCAACTGGGCCGTCACAGCTTTGCCTCCGTCGCCGCCGAAGCCCGGATATCCCGTGCCGGCGACGATGGAGATGATCCCCGCGCGAGACACCTTATAGACCCGATGGCTCGCCGCATCCGAGACGTAAAGATTCCCGCTCGTATCCTCGGCGATGCCTTCCGTCTGAACAAGAATGGCCGCGATGGCGGGACTATTGTCAGGCGCCCAATCGCTGCCCGCGGCCGTTCCAATCTTGTACGCAAGGTTGGAGTCCGCCGCTGAAACCATTAAGAAAACGCCGAGAAGCAGTGACATGGGGTTAAACGGTAAACCTCACCATCACTCAGTGCTATTTCCGTCTTAAAAATCTCAAGCTCGGGCGATGAGCAAAGTGTGAGTACTCTATTCGCACGCCGATTTTTCGCCGTCATCCTCGCGGGGTTTGCGGCCTCCAGTTTGGGACTTGCCCAGCCTCCGCTCCGATTCAAGACCCGTCAGATCGATACCCGTCAGAACGACAACTCGGCCGCCGCGCCGGTGCGCGAGATCCACAGCGCCAATGTCCTGGGACGCCAGCATCTGGTCTTGCAGTTTGAAACTCAGCCGACCCCGGCAACCGTCGCGGACCTGACCAGCCGCGGCGTGAACGTGCTTCAGGATGTGCCCGAGCGCGGGTTGCTGGTCTCGGTCGAAGGCAGAATCCTCGTCCGCGACCTCGGGATCCGCTACGCCGCGCCGATCGAACCGCTCGACAAGATCAGCCCGATCGCGACGTCGTCCGCCAACGGATTCGTCCTGGTCGAGTTTCATCCCGACATCGATTCCAACGTCGCCCGAGGGCTCATGTTGAAGCTCGGGCTCGAAGTGCGTGACAACCCCGACCTGAATCCCCATCACGTGATGATTCATTCGACCGATGCCTCGGTTCTTGGGCAAATTGCCAGCCTCGACGACGTCGCTTACATTTTTCCGGCATCCGATGCCTTGGCGCAGGGGGTTCCGACGAAGGCCTGCGCGGGAGCCCTTACCGCCAACGGATCGACTGCTCAGTCAATTCCTACTTATGGCGATGGATGGGACGGAGCCGGCCTAAGCTCAGCCACAGTCTCTTACGTGTTCAGCCAAATGACGGCGCAACTGGCACCCGCCTCGGCGGAGGCCGAAATCATACGAGCCATGGGCCAATGGTCGAACGCTGTGCAGGTAAGATGGGCGCCCGGGACCAGTCCCACGGCCGCGCAGACGGTCAATATTCTCTTCGCGAGTGGGGCGCATGGCGATGGCTATCCTTTCGATGGGCCGGGCGGCGTTTTAGCCCATACGTTCTTTCCCGCTCCTCCGAATCCTGAACCGATCGCCGGCGACATGCATTTTGACGACTCGGAAAGCTGGCACATCGGCTCAAACACGGACCTGTTCAGCGTCGCGCTGCACGAACTCGGGCATTCTCTCGGACTCGGCCATGCCGATGATCCGACGGCGGTGATGTATCCCTACTATCAGATGGTTACTGCTCTTTCACCGCTCGACGTCGCGACAGTGCAGACCATGTATGCCACAGCGACGACTACGCCGAATCCTGCCCCTACGCCGTCTCCCACTCCGGTTCCATCCGGCCCGCTGGCCCTGAATCTGAACATTCCCCCGGCGACGACGACGGCGGCGACCGTCAATCTATCAGGAACAACCTCCGGCGGATCGGGCGGAGCCGTCGTGACGTGGTCCAGTGCCGGCGTTTCAGGAACGGCCCAGGGATCGTCGTCGTGGACTATTTCCGGTGTGCCGCTGGTCGTCGGATCGAATACGATCACCGTGACCGCAACCCAAGGCGCGACGTCGATCTCGCGTTCGATCTCAGTGATTCGGCAGACCGCCCCAGCGACACCCGACACGACCGCGCCGAGTCTCACGATCATCTCACCCGCGTCGACCTCTATCTCGACATCCGCCTCTTCCATAACCCTGAGCGGGACAGCCACCGACAATGTGGGAGTCGCGGGCGTCACGTGGTCGACGAACCTGGGTCAATCCGGAGTAGCTTCGGGAACCACGCAGTGGAGCGCGATTGTGCCACTCCTGGTCGGCTCGAACAACATCATGGTCAAGGCTAGCGATGCAGCCGGCAATATCGGCTGGAGAACAGTTGTCGTCGCGCGCCACTGACGCACCGCTTCGCGATGACTTACGGGAGTCCTGGAAAGTACTAGCACCGCAAGGGATTCAAGGACGTTACAATGCCGTGATACCCTTTATTTCGTGGTCCCGGCAATGCAGTCCAGTCTGAGCGAGCTCGTCATCAGGAACATCGATGGCAAGACCATCACCGTTCCCCTCGATCGGGACCGGATCACCCTCGGGCGCTCCAGCGCGAACGAGCTGTGCTATCCCGACGACGCCGGCCTTTCCCGCCAGCATCTGGCGCTCACTCGCGCGAACGGCCAGTGGTTTGTTGAAGATCTGGGCAGTAAGAACGGTACGGTCGTAAACGGAAAACGGATCGAAAAGCGGATTCCGTTTGTAAATGGCGATCGCATTTCGGCCGGCCATCTCACGCTGGAATTTGCCGATCTCGCCGCGGTCACCGCGAATACCGTGGTGTTCGTCGACCAAGGCGAAGGATTCTCCAATTCCTCGACCACGGTAGTCGCCAGCCTCGACGCAGTTCTCGGTCCGCAACCGGACGACCTCAACAAGACCTACGTCATGCAGGGCAGCCCGCAAATGCGCGCCCTGATTCGCGCGGGCCGCGAACTGGCAGGCCATCGTCCGCTGGATGAGTTGTTTCAGGTCATCATGGATCTTTCCGTGGAAGCGGTTTGCGCGGGCCGCGGCGTCCTGATGACGCTCGAGGGCGAAGAGCTGCAAGTGCGGGCGCATCGCGGCGATGGATTCAAGATTTCGAACACCGTCCGCGATCGCGTGTTAAACGAAAAATCGTCGCTGCTGGTCCGCGACGCCCAGCTCGATCAGGCTCTGCGCGAGCACATGAGCATCGTGCAGCAGAAGGTGCGCAGCATGATTGCCGTTCCGCTGCAAACCAACGATCGCGTGATCGGCCTGATCTACGTGGACTCGCCGCATCTGATCCGCGAGTTTTCGCGCGAGGATCTGAATCTCTTGACCGTGATGGCGAACGTCGCGGCGATCAGAATCGAGCACGCGCGGCTCAGCGAGATCGAGGAAGCCGAGCGCGCCATGGCGAAGGAGATGCAACAGGCGGCGCTGATTCAAAAAGCGCTGTTGCCCTCGCAATCGCCCGTCGTGAAAGGGATGGACATCGCCGGCAAGACCACAGCATGCCACACCGTCGGCGGCGATTACTACGATTTCCTCGAGTTCCCCGACGGCCGCGTCGGGATGCTCGTCGGCGACGTCGCCGGCAAGGGAATGCCCGCGTCTCTGCTGATGTCGAGCCTTCAGGCGCGAGTTCAGGTGCTGTTTGAGGAAGCCGACGATCTGGCGCGCAAAATTGGACGCCTGAACAAAGCTATTTGCACGAACTGTCCCGATAATCGCTTCATCACATTTTTCATGACCATCGCCGATCCGGCCACCGGTGAGCTGGTCTACACCAACGCCGGCCACAACCCGCCGCTATTGATTCGTAAGGAAGGCGGGTTCGACAAACTCGCCGGTGGCGGAGTGATTCTCGGGATTCTGCCCATGGCCGGCTACCAGGAAAACCGCGCCCAAATGCACCCAGGCGATGTCCTGGTGCTGTTCAGCGACGGCGTGACCGAAGCCGCGAATCCGCAGGATGAAGACTTCGGCGAGGAGCGGCTGGCAAAGCTGGTCGCCTCCATGCTCGACCGTCCCGCAGCGGAGATCGTGGAAGCGATCGACACAGCGGTAAGCGAATTCACCCAAGGCGCCCCAGCGGCGGACGACATTACGGTTGTCGTCGCGCGGCGTACCTAGCGCAGCCGATTCGTTTAGCGGTCAAGACCCGCTTACTGGCGTGCGCGGCTCGGTGCCGGGCCCTTGATTTCACCGGCCAGACGCCGAGCCGCGAACGCCAGTGAGCGGGTGGTTGGCACCAGTCCCGGCACCGAACCGCGCACGAGAGTAAGCGGGCTCCGCCGTCCAGCCGTCTACGGATTCACCGTCGTCCAGATTAACCCGACCGTCAACAGAATCATGATCACCGCCGTCGACCAGGCGATCACATTTTGCCAGAGTTTATTCGTATATTCCTGCATGATGCTGCGCCGGTTGATCAGCGTCAGCATGTAGAACAGGACGAACGGCAACAGGACGCCGTTGGCAACCTGCGAGAACAACAGTACCTTCAGCAAAGGCAGCCCGGGAATCAGGACGAACCCGGCTCCGCAGGCGATCAGCAGAGTGTAGAGCCAATAGAAAATCGGCGCCTCGGAGAATTTCTTTTCGATCCCCGATTCGAACCCCAGGCCTTCGCAAACGTTATACGCCGTCGCCAGCGGAAGGATCGCAGCCGAGAGCAGAGATGCGTTAATCAGCCCGACAGCGAACAGAAGCGTCGCAAATTGGCCCGCAAACGGCCGCAGGGCAAGAGCGGCTTCGCCGACATCCTTGATCTCGCCATGCCCGGTCTTGTAAATCGTGGCCGCACAGGCGACCACAATAAAGAACGCGATCACATCGGTGACGATGCAGCCCAGGATCACATCCAATCGGCTGAGAGAATAGTGCCGCGCATCCACGCCCTTCTCTACAATGGACGCCTGCAAGTAAAACTGCATCCACGGAGTAATGGTGGTGCCGATCAACCCGACGATCATGATCAGGTATTGAGGATCGCCGCTCAGCTTGGGCACGAACGTGTCGTGCAGCGCGAGCTTCCAATCCGGTTTGGCCAAGAAGGCCGAAATCGGATATGTGAAGTAAATCAGCGAAAACAGAATGAGCAATCGTTCCACCGACTTGTAGCGCCCGCGCACGATCACGATCCAAACCAGAAAGGCGCCGACCGGCACGGCTATGTATTTGCTGACGCCAAATACACTGGCGCCCGAGGCGAGCCCGGCAAACTCGGCGGCAATGTTTCCAAAGTCGGCGATGCTGAGAATTGCCATCGTGATAAACGTCGCGCGCAGCCCGAACTCCTCGCGGATCAGGTCCGAAAGGCCCTTGCCAGTGACTGCGCCCATGCGCGCGGCCATCTCCTGAACCACGATCAGCGCGATCGTGGTCGGGATCAATGTCCACAGCAGCGCATACCCGAATTTCGCGCCGGCCTGGGAATACGTGAGGATCCCGCCCGGGTCGTTATCGACGTTGGCGGTAATGAATCCCGGTCCCAGAACCGCGAAGAACGCCAGCGCGCGGTACTTGAGAACCGAAAGATTTGCCGGGCGTCGTAAGAGCGGCCTCGGCAGTGAATGTTCGCCTCGCAAAGGGTTTCGGGTTCTCCTATTCGAGGCTAACCCAAACTAGAGCCGTATCCACCGCTGTGCCTTCATTTCAAAACGCGGCAAGGTTCCGCGGGGCACCGTTGAGACCGGAACACGCAGCGACGTTGCGTTTCGCAGCGCCGATTCCAGGCGATGAATCAAGCTCGCATCGTTATCGTCCGCTGGTTCCACCTGAATGGTCAGTTCGCTGAGCGCCCGATTGGTTCGGATCTCCACTCGATACTCAGACACACCGTCGCAGCCGCGCAGGATATCTTCAATCGCGCTGGGATACAAATTCACGCCCCGCACCACGACCATGTCGTCGGTGCGCGCGAGGATGCCTCCTTCGAGCGCGAGATCCCAGCTCCCGCACTCGCACTGCCCCGGCCCGGAACGCTGGACAATATCGCCAGTTCGATAGCGAAGCAGGGGGGAGCCGGTGCGTCCCAGGTTCGTCAGAACCAGTTCCCCATGATCGGCCGCCTGTCCGTTGACCGGATCGATGACTTCCGCGATGTAGGAAGACTCGATGATATGTAATACGCGTTCACGCTTCGGACATCCATAGCTGACCGGACCCACCTCAGTCATGCCGTGATGATCCACCACATGAGCTCCGCGCCACAGCTCTTCGATGCGTGCCTGGGTCGACCGGACACTCCCACCCGGTTCGCCCGCAACAATGATCTTCCGGACCTTGGCCGGCGAGAGATCGATGTGTTCCTCGATAGCCGTTTCCCCGAGCCGGATCGCGTACGTAGGCGTGCAACACACGACCGTGGCCTGGTTGTCGAGGATCGCGTGCAGGCGGGCCTCGCTGCGCATGCCCCCACCAGGAATGCACATAGCGCCCATCCTGGACGCTGCATCGAACGCAACCCAGAACCCGAGAAACGGACCGAACGAAAATGCGAAGAAAATCCGGTCTCCCGCCGTGACGCCGGCAGCTTGGAACACGCGGGTCCAGTTGCCCACCATCCAGTCCCAGCTATCCGGAGTGTCCACCCAGCGGAGCGGCGTACCCGTGGTTCCGTTCGTCTGGCTAAACCGCGTGTAGCGCTCGAGCGGATAGGTTAAATTGGACCCGAAAGGCGCATGCGCGCGCTGGTCGTCCACCAATTCGCGTTTTAGCGTGAATGGAACGCGCTGGAAATACCAATCCAAACTCGGCACGTTCGGATCGATTCCGCGTAGTTTTCCGGAGTAAAACGGATTTGCGCCGGAGAGAGCCGCCAACAGCCTCCGAAGCTTCGTTAGTTGATCTGCTTCGATCCCGGCAGTCATCCTTAGCAGCTCAGGCCTCGCAGGTCATGCACGCGACAGAGACTGCGCGATCAGAGGCTTGCCATGCGGCAGCGGCTGCGGAATGTTATCGGCGAACTCGTGCATGGCCGCGTACATCGGGTCGAAATCCTTGAGCCAGTTTCCGATCAGGCAATCCGTAACGTCGCCCTTGAGGTGCGGATACTTTTTCAGGAACTCGCGGAAGCTGAACGCGTGGTCGTAGAACGCGTAGACCAGCCGCCGCATCGATTCGATGCGCTTGCAGAACTCGGCCCCGTATTCGGTAAAGCGAGCTGCTGAGAAATCGCGATCGGTGAGAGCCGCGTGAGCGGCGTCCGCGGCCAGCTCGCCGCTTCTCAGCGCCAGCATCACACCTGACGAGAACACCGGATCGAGAAACGCGAACGCATCGCCCGCCAGAATCAGGCCGTCGGTCGCGCAGTATTGGGATCGATAGGAGTATTCGCCCGTGATGCGGTAGGGCCCGAACTGTTCTCCCACGGCAAGATGCTGTTGGACCCAAACGTTATTGCCGACCTCACGATCGAAGATTTCCTTAAGGTCCTTGGTCCCCTTCATCAGGTAATCTTTTTCGGCGACGATGCCGACGCTGACAATGTCGCCCGCCAGCGGGATGTACCAGAACCAGCCCTTCTCGGGAACATAAGCAACCGTCGTCGCGCCTTCATCGACGCCCGGGTCGCGCATCGCGCCTTTGTAATAGGTCCAGATGGCGATCTTGTTCAAGAAGGCGTCACGAATCTTCCAGCCATTGCGTGTGACAAAAAAAGCGTCGCGTCCGCTGGCGTCGATGGTGATCGGCGCGTGAAATTCTCTGGTCTCGCCGCCGCTGGCGACCGCTTTGACGCCCTTCACGAATCCGTCTTCTCGAATGACTTCACGCGCGGTGATTTCTTCAATGACCTCGACACCATTCTCGCGAGAGTTGTCGAGCAGCATCTGATCCAGTTCGCTGCGCAGCACCTGCCACGTCTGCGCGGCTTCGTGCTCCAGGTGGGTGTGAAAGTAGAACGGCTGCGACGACCGTCCATCCGGGCTGACAAACTGGACGCTGTACTTCTTCACGAAGTGCGACCCCTTCATCTTCTCGAGCACACCCAGCCGCTCCAGCGTGAAAAAGCCGAAAGGAAGCAGGGATTCGCCGATGTGATACCTCGGAAATTTCTCTTTTTCGAGCAGCACCACGCGCCGGCCGTGCTTTGCGAGCAGCGTGGCCGCCGTGGAACCGGCGGGTCCGCCGCCAATGACAATCGCATCGTAATGACTATTTCCGTTGGTCATCGTTGGATCATGCATGGGCAATCTATGCGTACCGCGCCGAGCGGTGCTGCGGCAAGAAAAATTCAGGCAGCAGTTTGTCGACTTGCAGCAGCCCGTCCCGGCTCAATCGCAAGCTGTCATGATCGATTGCGATCAAGCCGTGTTCGCGCAGTTTGGTTAGGGGATCCGCGAACCGCTGCTCCACGTCGACCCCGAACTTGGATTGGAAATACGCGCGGTGAACCCGGCCGAGTTTCATCTGAAGAATCAATTCCCGGATCATCCGTTCGTCCTGAGTCGGCGTCAAGGCGCGAAAAATCGGCAGCTCGCCTCTTTGGATAGACGCGACATACGGGTCAAAGTCATGCCGGTTCTGAAAATGCGTCCCGCCGACATGCGAGAAGGATGAAACACCCAGCCCGATCATGTCCGCCCCGGTCCATAGAAGGTCGCGATAGAGAAATTTGCTCCGCGCCGGGTCCTTGACTGCCGCATAGGCGCTGGCCACGCTGAATCCGGCCTTTTCCAGTTCCGCGAACGCATAGCTGACCCAGTCCCGTTTGGTCTGCCAGTCAGCGACGGGAGCCACGTTTTGTCCATGGATCCGCATCTCTTTCACCAGCGTTGTATTATACGGAACTTCCATTTGATAAATCGTGACACTATCCGGCGAAAGATCGATGGTTTTCCGGACGCATTCCTTCCAGTTGTCGGGATTTTCCCCGACCATCCCCGCGATCAGATCGATGTTGATTTGAGGAAATCCGATGGAGCGGGCGAACTCATACGACCGCGCCACTTCCTTGGAACGATGCGCGCGTCCGTTGACTTCCAGAATATGATCGTCGAAATTCTCGATTCCCAGACTCAGGCGCGTAACACCTAAATCCTTTATCACCTGTAGCTTGCCTTCGGTAAGCGTCCCCGGTTCGCACTCGAACGTAATTTCCTCGGCCTGATCCCACGGCAGCAGTCGCTTCATTTCATCCACCAGCCGCGTGAGCTGTTTCGAGGAGATGTACGACGGTGTGCCGCCACCAAAATAAATGAACTTGGGCCGTCTTCCGGAGATAAACGGTTTCTTTGAATAAAGCTCTAATTCTTGAATTGCCGCAGTCAGATAATATTCGATTTCTTCGGCTTTTTTATCGGTATAGACCTTGAAGTAACAGAAGTGGCAACGCTTGCGGCAAAAAGGAATGTGGACGTAAATTCCCAGCGGAGTGTCCGGACGCTCTGATCGTTCCAGAGCGTTGTAAGCATCCCGGACGCTGTCGGGCGTCCAGAACGAATACGGCGGATAGTTGGAGATGAAGTAGTTCCCAGCCGTGGTCTGTTCAGCCGGCGCGGCGCTTCGCGGGTCGAGGGTGTTCGACGCTTCGAGAATATTGGGCGGTTCGGAAGCCATTCTTGTATCGGTCAACTTTCAATCCGGGTGTCCGCCAGCTCACGAAGCTTTTGGGATCGCCCCTAATTATACAACGCCCGCCGTTTGGAACTTATGACGGGAGCTCATGACGCGGAACTTATGACGCGGAATTTATGACACGGGATGCTTGACGCCGGAAGCCAATCGCACTAAGCTGTTTTTCGGTCGTGCTTGTCAGGCCGTAAGTTTTCGGGTGACAAGTGATGTAACGTTGCTCTTTTCCGGCGACGCAGGAAATACTCTTGCGAAGGGATATGCTTCCCGCCGAGACCGGATATAAGCTGGCTTTCTAACCTCCGCCGGATTATTGGCGG
Source organism: Bryobacteraceae bacterium (assembly GCA_035308605.1). Lineage (GTDB taxonomy): Bacteria > Acidobacteriota > Terriglobia > Bryobacterales > Bryobacteraceae > Palsa-187. The sequence continues at coordinate 10,495 of DATGGL010000042.1, read as the reverse complement.
CCAAGAAAGTGGAGGGATTTGCGGCGTGGCGCAGATCTTTCACCGCAGCTCGAATAGCCTGGCGAAGGTCAGCATCGTCGGTGCCCTGCTGATCGTTGGGGGCATTGTCTGGGCCGCATACCGGCTGAATGCCGGCTCGTTTACAACAGGCGTCGAAGTAGCCCGCGATCAAACGGTTCCCTTCAGTCATAAGCATCATGTCGGCGACGACGGCATTGACTGCCGCTATTGCCACACGTCGGTGGAAACCTCGAACTTCGCCGGCTTGCCCCCAACCGAGATCTGCATGAGCTGCCACTCGCAGATCTGGACCAATGCCGAAATGCTGGAACCCGTTCGCTCGAGTTATCGCACCGGCAAATCTCTCGAATGGGTACGGGTCCACGACCTGCCCGACTTCGTTTACTTCAACCACAGCATTCACGTGAACAAAGGCATCGGATGCTCTACGTGTCACGGGCGCGTCGACACGATGCCGCTGATGTGGAAGGTCAACACGCTGTACATGCAGTGGTGCGTCGAATGTCACCGTGACCCGGCGAAACATGTGAGACCGAAATCCGAGGTGTTCAATCCAACCTACGAAACTCCGGCGCCGAACCAGGATGAGATTGGACCGAAACTGGTCGCAGAATACAAGATTCAAAGCTTGACGGATTGTGTAACGTGTCATCGGTAAAATATTGGCGGAGTCTCGACGAGTTGGCGCAGACCGACGAATTCCGCGCCTTCGTCGAAGACGAGTTTCCCAATCGCACACCTGACTGGAACGATCCAGCGTCGCGCCGCCGTTTTCTTACTCTGATGGGGGCGTCCGTCGCCCTCGCGGGCGCGTCTGCGTGCACGGTGCAGCCAAAGGAGATGATCGTCCCCTACGTTCGACAGCCCGAGGAGTTCGTTCCCGGCAAACCGCTGTTCTACGCGACCGCCATGAGCGTTCGCGGCGTCGCGACAGGCCTGCTGGTCGAGAGCCATCTGGGTCGTCCGACGAAAGTGGAAGGCAATCCCGATCATTCGGCGAGCCTGGGGGCGACCGACACGTTCATGCAGGCGAGCGTTCTCACGCTGTACGATCCCGATCGTTCGCAAACCGTTCTACATAACGGCAGCATCAGCACCTGGGGGAATTTCATCACTGCCGTGACCGGCGCGCGCGACGTCGCCAGCCTGAAACAAGGCGGCGGCCTCCGCATCCTGACGGGAACGGTTACATCCCCGACCTTGGCCGATCAAATCCAGAAATTCCTGGCTGCGTATCCCGAGGCCAAATGGCACCAGTACGAAGCGTGCGGCCGCCATGCCGCACGCGCCGGAGCCTTGGCAGCGTTCGGCAAGCCGTTCAACACGATCTATCGTTTCGATCGCGCAAACGTGATCGTTTCGCTGGACGCGGATTTCCTGTGCTCGGGAATGCCGGGAGGCTTGCGCTACGCGCGCGATTACGCGGCCCGGCGCCGCGCGGCAGCGGAGAATCCCGACACGAAACCGCCCCGGCTGTATGTGGCGGAAGGCACGCCGTCCATCACCGGCGGCATGGCGGACCATCGATTCCGCATGCGCACGTCGGAGGTGGAAGCGTTCGCCGCCGCGCTGCAGGCCGGAAATGGCGACGCGAAGATTGCTGCGGTCCTGAAGGACCTTCAGGTCGAGCGCGGGACCAGCATTGTGATCGCAGGCGAGCATCAGCCGCCTCGCGTGCACGCGATCGCGCACGCGCTCAACCAATCGCTGGGCAACGCCGGCAAAACGGTGATCTACACGGATCCTGTGGAAGCTTCTCCGGCGGATGAAATCGCGTCGCTTACCGGGTTGATTAGGGACATCAACAGCAGCTCCGTTGATGCACTCTTGATCCTGGGAGGAAACCCGGTCTACAACGCGCCCGCCGATCTGCGCTTCCTCGATGCGTTGAAGAAGGTGAGATTCCGCGCGCATCTGGGCCTCTACGTCGACGAAACCGCCGAGTGGTGCCACTGGCACATTCCCGAAGCGCACTTCCTCGAAGCCTGGAGCGACGCCAGGGCATACGACGGAACCGCGTCGATCGTGCAGCCGCTGATCGCCCCGATTTATGGCGGCAAAACGCCGCACGAGGTTCTCAATGTGCTGGCGAACCAGGGCGATCTCAGCGCGCACGATACGGTCCGCGACTATTGGAAGGGACAGCATAAAGCCCCCGACTTCGACGATTTCTGGCGGCTTTCGCTGCACAACGGCGTTATTCAAGGGACCACCCTCCCGGAACGCACGCCGCCGCCAGCCAGGGTTCCCGATGCGGCGGCAGCGAACTCCGGCCTCGAAGTTGTCTTCCGTCCCGATCCCGCGATTGGGGATGGATCGATGTCGAACAATGCCTGGCTCCAGGAAATGCCCAAGCCGCAAAACAAAATGACTTGGGATAACGCCGTGTGGCTCTCACCAAAGACGGGCGGACGCCTCGGCATGGAAACCGGCGACGTGGTCGAAATCTCAGTGGGCGGGCGAAAGGTCGAAGGTCCGGTATGGATTCTGCCTGGCCACGCAGACGAATCGATGACCGTGCATTTCGGCTATGGCCGCACCCGCGCGGGTCGGATTGCAAATCGTATCGGCTTCAACGCCTACGCGCTGCGGGCAAGTGACGCCCTGGGGCACGCCGGCGGCGCGCAGATCGAACGCAAGTCACGTGGCTACAAGTTCGCGAATACCCAGCACACGCAGACGATGGAAGAGCGCGATCCGTTCCGCGTGGCGACGCTGGCCGAGTATCACCGCAATCCTGAGTTTGCCCATCCCGAAGAAAAACGCGTGCCGGACGATCACACCATGTTTCCGCTCTGGAAATACGACCAGCACAAGTGGGGCATGTCGATCGATCTGACAGCCTGCGTCGGCTGCCAGGCGTGTATGGTCGCGTGCCAGGCCGAAAATAACATTGCGATCGTCGGCAAGGAGGAAGTCGCCAAGGGCCGTCACATGAACTGGATTCGCGTGGATCGCTACTACAGCGGCCCGCTCGACGAACCGGAAATGTACTTCCAGCCCGTGCCTTGCATGCACTGCGAAAACGCGCTCTGCGAGCTGGTCTGCCCCGTCGCCGCCACCGTCCACAGCGCGGAGGGCTTGAATGAGATGGTCTACAACCGCTGCGTCGGCACCCGTTATTGCTCGAACAACTGCCCCTACAAAGTTCGCCGCTTCAATTTCTTCCTGTACGCCGACTGGGATACCGAAAGCCTTTTTGGCGTCCGCAATCCGGACGTCACCGTGCGCAGCCGGGGAGTCATGGAGAAGTGCAGTTACTGCGTGCAGCGGATCAATCGCGTGAAGATTGACGCCGATAAAGCGGACCGCAGGATCAATGACGGTGAAATCGTCACGGCATGCCAGCAGGCGTGCCCCGCCGAAGCGATCGTGTTCGGCGATTTGAACGATCCCAACAGCCGGCTTTCGAAGCTGAAACGGCAGCGGCGGGATTATAGCCTGCTCGAGGAACTAAACACACGGCCGCGGACCACTTATTTGGCGCGATTGCGAAATCCGAATCCGGACCTGGAGAAGGGATAAAGCGTGGACCAGGAAAACGGAACCATCGTTACCATCGATCCGGGCCCTGAAAAGGTCCTGGGCCGTGGCCACGATTTCGGGACCGTCACCGACAAGATCGGCGGCGTCGTCTACCGCTCCTTCCTCGATACGCCACGGCAACTCTACATCGGATTTGCGTGCGCGTTCCTGCTGGTTAATGTGTTGCTGGTCGCCGTAACCTGGCTGTTTTTCCGCGGCGTCGGTATTTGGGGCATCGTGATTCCCATCGCCTGGGGATTCGCGATCGTCAACTTTGTCTGGTGGATCGGTATCGGCCACGCAGGCACGCTGATCTCGGCGATTCTGCTCCTGTTAAAACAGGACTGGCGCACATCGATCAACCGGTTTTCAGAAGCGATGACGTTGTTTGCCGTCGCCTGCGCCGGTATGTTCCCGATCCTCCACCTCGGGCGCCCGTGGCTCGCATACTGGCTGATCCCTTATCCGAACACGATGTGGCTATGGCCGCAGCCTCGATCGCCGCTGATCTGGGACGTGTTTGCCGTATCGACCTACGCCACGGTTTCGTTCCTGTTCTGGTTCACCGGTCTGATTCCGGATTTCGCCACCATGCGCGACAAGCAACCGGCGAGCATCCCCGGCAAGATCTTCGGCATGCTTGCGATGGGCTGGCGAGGCTCCGCGCGTCATTGGGCGCGATATCAGAAGGCATATTTACTGCTCGCCGGACTCTCGACGCCTCTCGTGGTCTCCGTCCATTCTGTCGTCAGCTTCGATTTCTCGGTGGCCATCATCCCCGGCTGGCACACGACGATTTTCCCACCCTACTTCGTCGCGGGTGCGATCTATTCCGGGTTCGCGATGGTGCTGACGCTCGCGATTCCCGTGCGCCGCTGGTATCACCTCGAAGATATGATCACCATGCGTCACATCGAGTGCATGGCGAAGGTGATGCTCGGCACGGGGCTGATTGTCGCTTACGGATACGCGATGGAAGCGTTCATGGCGTGGTACAGCGGCGAACAGTACGAACGCTATGCCTTTCTGAATCGGATGTGGGTAGGCGGCTATTGGTGGACGTACTGGCTGCTGATCCTCTGCAACATCGCCATCCCACAGCTTCTCTGGTCGCGCCGCATCCGTTTAAACGTCTGGAGCGTATTCGTGATTTCGCTGGTGGTCAACGTGGGCATGTGGCTGGAGCGGTTCGTCATCGTGGTCACCAGCTTGACCCGGGATTTCGTCCCGTCGTCCTGGGGTATGTACTATCCGACCGTTTGGGACTGGGCCACCTACGCCGGGACCATCGGCGTGTTCCTGAGCCTGATGTTCTTGTTCATTCGCGGCCTTCCCGCGATCTCGATTTTCGAGATGCGCGAAGTAGTCCATCATGTCGTTCACCCAGGGGACCCTGAACATGCACACGGAGACTAAAGTCGCCGGACAACTCGAACGGCTCCACGGCCTGATGGCTGAGTTCGATGCCCCGGAGCCTTTGCTTGACGCCGCGCACCGGGCCCGCGAGGCCGGGTATCGGCACATGGATGCGTATTCGCCGATGCCCGTCGAGGGGTTGGCCGAATCCATCGGTTTCCGCCGCACGCTGGTAGAAAAACTCGTGTTCGTCGCGGGACTTCTGGGAGCAACCGGCGGGTTTTCGCTGTGCTGGTGGATGACCGTCATCGCGTACCCGCACATCGTCGCGGGCCGTCCGCTGAACAGTTGGCCGGCGTACGTGGCCATCACCTTCGAATGCATGGTGCTGCTCTCGTGCATTACGGCAGTTGTCAGCATGCTCGCCTTGAACGGCCTGCCGCAGCCGTATCATCCCGTGTTCAACGTGAAGGAGTTCGAGCGGGCGTCGCGCGACAAATTCTTTCTGTGCATCGAATCAACCGACCCAAAGTTCGACGCCGATGCTACACGAGAGTTCCTGGAGAGTCTCGATCCCGAAGAAGTGATGGAAGTTGAGCCGTAAAATGGGCCACGAATGGACACGAACACACACGGATAGGACACTCATGTCCACTCGTGTGTATTCGTCGCTAATCCTGATCCTGTCCCTGACCGCTTGCCGGCAGGACATGCACAACCAGCCGCGCTACAAACCCCTGGCTGCCACCGACTTTTTCGGCGACGGACGTTCGGCGCGTCCCGCGGTGGAGGGAACGGTGCCGCGCGGGTATCTCCGGATCGATCAGGCACGTTACACCGGGAAAGTGGACAGCCAGGAAGTCGACTATTTCCCCTTCGAGATCACCCGCGCCGACCTGGAACGCGGCCAGCAACGCTACAACATCAACTGCTCGCCGTGCCACAGCCGGATCGGCGACGGCAATGGGATGGTGGTTCGCCGTGGATTCCGCCAGGCCGCGTCGTATCACACCGAGAAGTTGATCAAAGCCCCCGTCGGCCATTTCTTCGATGTAATGACCAACGGCTTCGGCGCCATGCCGAGCTACGGTTCCCGCATCGAACCGGACGATCGCTGGCGCATCGCTGCCTACATTCGTGTTTTGCAATTGAGTGAAAACGCCGCATTGCAAGATGTCCCGCCTGACATGCGAGGCGAGCTCGATAAGAATCCGGCGACGCCCCAGGAGCCAGCACGATGACCGCCTCCGATTCCACCGTCGACCTCCAGATCGGGCAATGGCAGCGTTGGTCGTTGCTGGCAGGCATCGCCGGCGTGCTGCTGGCCCTGGTTGGCCTGATTCTCGACCGCGAGCAATTTCTGCGCTCCTATCTGTTCGCGTACCTTTTCTGGACCGGCATGGCGCTCGGATGCCTTGGGATCCTGCTGCTTCATCACACGGTCGGCGGCAAGTGGGGAATGTTGATCCGCCGTATGTGCGAAGCCGGAGCGCGAACGTTGCCGTACATGATCGTTCTGCTGATACCGATCCTGTTGAGCTTACCCGTGCTGTATGTCTGGGCCCGTCCCGAGGCCGTGAACGATGCGAATATCCAGGCCAAAGCCGCGTATCTGAACATTCCCGGCGTCGTCGCCCGTTCCGTTTTTTACTTCATAGTCTGGACCTTTTACGCGTATCGCTTGAGCAAGTGGTCGGCCGACCAGGACGCGAGCGGCGATGAGAGCCTGATCGGCAAGATGCGCGGCGTGAGCGCTCCGGGTCTGGTGGTGTTCGTATTTGTCACCACCTTCGCATTCGTCGACTGGGTCATGTCTCTGGAGCCGCACTGGTTCTCGACCATCTACGGCGTGATGTTCCTGATCGGACAAGTGCTCGAGTCTTTCGCGTTCATGATCGCGCTGGTGATCGTGCTCTCTGACCGACCGCCCCTGAAAGAGTACGTGACCAAACAGCATCTGCATGACCTGGGCAATCTGATGTTCGCCTTCATGGTTCTGTGGGCGTATCTGTCGTTCTCGCAGTTCCTGATTACCTGGTCTGGGAATCTGCCGGAAGAAATCCCGTGGTATCTGAAACGTCTGCGCGGTGGTTGGCAATGGGTGGCGGTGACTCTGGTGATCTTTCATTTTGCGGCGCCCTTTGTGATTCTGTTGATGCGCGGCGTCAAGCGTCAGGCCAATCGGCTGCTCAAGGTTTGCTTGCTGCTCCTCGTGATCCGCGTAGTTGACGTCTACTGGATCGTCGAGCCCGCGTTTTACAACCAGCAGCTAAAAATCCACTGGCTGGATTTTGTAACCCCGGTCGCCGTTGGAGGCTTGTGGCTGGCGGCGTTCTTCTGGCAGCTAAGGTCCAGGCCGCTGGTTCCGTTAAGAGATCCAAGGCTGCAGGGCGCGCCCCGCGAGACGGTCGCTTACTAGATATGGAAATCAATCCGCACATCGATCCGGTAGGCCACGAAACAGGAGACGTGAATGTCCGCGACATCGTCATCACGCTGGCCTGTCTCGCGGTCGGCGCCGGATTGGTGTGCGTGCTGGTATATGGGATCTTCCGTTATCTCGCCGATCATCCGCTGAACACCGCTCCTCCGAATCCGATGGCCGAAACAGAGCGCCAGCAGATGCCGCCTGTTCCGCGCATCGAAGAGCATCCCGCGATTGAGCTGAAAGATTTGCGTACGCAGGAAGACAAAATCCTGTCGACCTACGGTTGGACCGACAAGCGTTCCGGCATCGTTCGCATCCCGATCGAGCGCGCCATGGATCTGCAGCTCCAGCGCGGCTTCCCAACGCGCCAGGCAAAGGAAGGAAAGCAGTGAGCTGGTTATTCGCGTCTATTCGTGTGCCTTCGTGGCTGGGTCTCTTCCTGGCAGCTCTTCCCGTTTTCGCCCAGATGCAGACCGCGTACAAACCCGCCGCTCTGCGAAATGTCGGGATCGAGCAGAAGATGAACGCGCTGATCCCCGTCGATGTTCCCTTCAATGACGAATCCGGGCGGCCGGTTACTTTGCGCCACTATCTTGGCAAGCCGGTCATTCTCGCTCTGGTCTATTATCAGTGCCCCTCGCTTTGCAACATGGTTCTGAACGGCGTCGTCCGGAGCGTTCGAAGTCTTCAGATGACCGCCGGCACGGATTACGATGTGGTCGCCGTCAGCTTCGATCCGCGGGAAACTCCGGAGATGGCCGCGGCTAAGAAAGCGCCCTACGTGAAGGAGTACAATCGCGCCGGCTCGGAAAACGGCTGGCACTTTCTGACCGGCGCCGAAGCGTCGAGCAAGGTGCTCGCCGACGCGGTCGGGTTTCGTTACAACTACGACGCGTTATCGAATCAATACGCCCACGGAAGCGCGATCATGATTCTGACACCGGAGGGTCATGTCGCGCGGTATTTCTACGGCATCGATTATCCCGCCCGCGACGTGCGCCTCGGTCTGGTCGAAGCGTCCGAAGGACGCATTTCGTCCCCCGTCGACCAGGTTTTGCTCTACTGTTACCACTACGATCCGGCGAACGGCAAATACGGCCTGGTGATCATGAACGTTTTGAGAATCGCCGGCTTGTTGACCCTCGCCTGCCTGCTCACGTTCATGGCCATCATGTTCCGCCGCGATTTTCGCGCTTCGCACGGCGAATGGGCGCATCGGGAGACCACCTGATGCCGACGCTTTCCATTTTCCCGCCGCGAGCCTCCACGGGCGCCGGCCAGGTGGACGCGCTTTACGGGTATCTGCTCGTGGTCGGAATCGCGATGACCGTCCTGATTTTCTTCTTCGTGGCGTTCTTCGCGCTCAAGTATCGCCGCAAGAGCCCGGACGATCCGGCGCCAAAGCCGATTCACGGGTCCATTCCTCTCGAAATCACATGGAGCGTCATCCCGTTCCTGTTCATGCTGGTGATGTTCGCCTGGGGAACCAAGCTGTATTTCGACAACTACACGCCACCCCGCGACACGCTGGATATTTACGTCACCGGGAAGCAGTGGATGTGGAAGGTCCAGTATCCCGACGGCCAGCGCGAGATCAATGAACTGCACGTTCCCACGGGCCGCCCGGTGAAAATCACGCTGGCCAGCGAAGACGTGATCCACAGCTTCTTCCTCCCTGCTTTTCGCCTGAAGCATGATGTAGTGCCCGGCAGTTACCAGACGTTCTGGTTCCAGGCGACCAAACCCGGCCGGTATCACATTTTCTGCGCCGAATACTGCGGCACCAACCACTCGCGCATGATCGGCTGGGTCACTGTGATGGAGCCGGTCGATTATCAGAATTGGCTCGCCGGCGGCGCCACCGGAAGCTCCATGGCCGAGCTTGGCGAGAAGCTGTTCGCGCAGTATGGCTGCGTCACCTGCCATGTGATCGATTCTCAAGGCCGCTGCCCTTCGTTGCGCAACGTGTTCGGAAATCCCGTGCAGCTCGAGGATGGACGCAGCGTCCTGGCCAATGAAGCGTACATCCGCGAATCGATTCTCAATCCGAACGCAAAAATCGTGAAGGGTTACAAACGGGACGTGATGCCCGTTTTTCAAGGTCAGATCAGCGAAGAGGGATTGCTGCAATTGATCGTCTATATCAAGAGCCTCTCTTTGTCTCCCGCGCCTACCAAAGCCGCCGCGAAGCAGGCGCAGCAACAGTGAGGAACCGAACATGAGTACGACGCTCCCGCACGCTCCCACGCAAGAGCGCGTTAACTATCTCAATGTCGATTACGGATGGAAGTCGTGGCTGTTCACTACCGACCATAAGCGTATCGCGTTGCTCTATCTGTTCTCGATCACAGCGTTCTTCTTCGTTGGCGGCGCATTCGCCGTTGGGATGCGGCTGAATCTGCTCAGCCCCAACGGACTGTTCCAGCACGATACCTACAACAAGCTGTTCACGATGCACGGCATCATCATGGTGTTCTTTTTCCTGGTGCCGTCGATTCCCGCGACCCTCGGGAATTTTCTTGTGCCTCCCATGATCGGCGCGCGCGATCTCGCGTTTCCGCGCATTAATCTGCTCAGTTGGTACATCTATATTGCCGGCGGCATCTTCGCGCTCACGGCGATCGTGCGCGGCGGCGTCGACACCGGCTGGACGTTCTATGCCCCCTTCAGCTCCACCTATTCGAATACCCACGTAATCCTGGCGGCGATCGGAGTCTTTATCTCCGGATTCTCGTCCATCCTGACGGGCCTGAATTTCATCGTCACCATTCACAAAATGCGCGCGCCGGGAATGACCTGGTCGCGACTTCCGCTATTTGTCTGGGCGCATTACGCGACCAGCTTAATTCAGGTCCTTGGCACCCCCGTAATTGCCATCACCATCGTGCTGCTGGGACTGGAGCGGATCTTGCACGCCGGTATTTTCGACCCCGCTCTGGGAGGCGATCCGGTCCTCTTTCAGCATCTCTTCTGGTTCTATTCGCACCCCGCCGTGTACATCATGATTCTGCCCGGCATGGGCGTTATCAGCGAGATCATTGCGTGCTTCTCCCGAAAGGCCATCTTCGGATACGGATTTGTCGCGTTTTCGAGCGTCGCGATCGCCGTCCTCGGATTCCTGGTCTGGGGACATCACCTGTTCGTCGCCGGGCAGTCGCAGCTCGA
>DATGGL010000041.1:0-5496 GCA_035308605.1 Bryobacteraceae bacterium | reverse complement strand
CTCGCGCTTCTCCCCGCACGGAACCGCCGGCAGCTTCGCCTACACCCAGATGGATTTTCTTCCCGCGATCCAGATCGCCTCCGTGCTGGGCGCGCCGTCGATCGTGTTCCTGGTCGGATTATTCGCGTCCACCGCCGCCATCGCGATTTATCACGGACCGCGCATCCGCCGTCCGAGCCTTGCCTATGGAATCCCCGCGGCCCTGATCGTCCTGGCCCTGGGTTTTGGAGAACTGCGCCTCCATCCGTCCACCGACGCGCCGCTCACCCGCGTCGGATTAGTCGCCGTCGACGAATTCATAAATCCCCCAGCCCCGCCTGAACGCGCCGAAGCCGTCTGGCGCGCCTATGCCGACGGCGTCACGCATCTCGCCACCCAAGGCGCCCGCATCATTGTTCTCCCCGAAAAAATCGCCGCGCTTACGCCCGGCCAGGCCGCCGCCCGCCAGCGCGACCTCGCATCGCTCGCCCAGCGAACCGGCGTCTATCTCATGGTCGGCGTGCAACTCAACGGCGATAACAGAAAGGACAACCCTTCATGGCTGTTGACACCCCAGGGAGATCTAGTCGCCGAGTATCACAAGCACCACTTGGTCCCCTACCTCGAAAGCGACCTGACGCCCGGGAATGAATACGTCGTCCGGATCATTCACGGCGCTCCCTACGGCATGGCCATCTGCCGCGATCTTCTATTCGTCCCCTTCGGCCGCAGCTACGGGCGACTGGGTGTCTCCGCCTTGCTGGTCCCAGCCTGGGATTTCGGTCGCGACGCGTGGATGGCCTCCGCCATGGCCGCGCTGCGCGGCGTCGAAAACGGCTACGCCGTCATACGCGCCAGCCGCGAAAGCTATCTCAACGTAAGCGACCGCTACGGCAACATCGCCGGCCGCGCGCGCAGCGCCCCGCTCCCCGGCGCGACGCTCCTGGCCGAAGTCCCGCTCGGCCCCGCGGCCCCAACCATCTATGCGCGCACCGGCAACATCTTCGGCTGGCTGTGCTTCGCCGCGTCCATCTGCTCGTTCTTTGTCGGGCCGAAATCCCGAATTGCTATACAATAACCAGATCACGTGACCAGCTACGTTCGTTATCGTTCCGGCGCCGATATTTCCTACGGCATTCTCGATGGCGCACAAATCCGCGAACTGCGCGGCGGCTTGTTCGACCATTCCGAAACCGGAACCACCGTGCCCGCGGCCGGAGCCAAGCTGCTTTATCCCTGCACTCCCGGCAAGATCCTCGCGGTCGGGTTGAATTACAAAAGCCACCTCGGCGATCGCCCCGCTCCCAAAACCCCCGAGATCTTCTACAAGCCCATAAGCTGTCTTCAGAATCCGGGCGACCCGATCGTACTCCCGATCGATTCCGCCAACGTCCATTACGAAGGCGAACTGGTGATCGTAATCGGCAAACATGCCAAGAATGTTTCGACCTCAGAGGCTCAGGCCGCAATTTTCGGCGTCACCTGCGGCAACGATGTCAGTGAACGCGACTGGCAGCACGGTCCGAACAAAGACCTCCAATGGTGGCGCGCCAAAGGCTCCGATACCTTCGGACCCCTCGGCCCCGCCATCGTCACCGGAATCAATTACGGCAATCTCCTCCTGCAAACCCGTCTGAACGGCGAGGTCGTGCAGAAGCAGTTCACTTCCGATCTGCTCTTCGATTGCCCTACCATCGTCAGCTACATCAGCCGTTGGGTCACCCTCGAACCCGGCGATCTCATCTACACAGGTACGCCCGGCAGCACCCGCAAAATGAACCCGGGTGATATCGCCGAGGTCGAAATCGAGAATATCGGGGTTCTGCGCAATCCGGTCATCGCATCATGAAAACTGCACTTTTTATCGCTCTCGCAATTTTCGGTATCGTGTACCTGGCCGTCTGGGTCGCCGACATCCGCCGTCGCCGCGACCGTCCCGTCCCCGATCTCCGCGACGGAGGCATCGGCTTCATCACCAATTTCCTCGATACGCTGGGCATCGGCTCCTACGCCCCCACCACGTCCATCTTCAAATTGTGGAAACTGGTTCCCGACGAGCAGATCCCCGGCACTCTGAACGTCGGCCATGCCATCCCGACCATGGTCGAAGCGTTCATCTTCATGGCTGTCGTTCAGGTGGACGTCACCACGCTCACGCTGATGCTGGCCGCGGCGGTGTTGGGCGCGTGGCTCGGCGCGGGCGTCGTCGCGAAGTGGTCGCGCCGCAAGATCCAGATCGGCATGGGCATCGCGCTCCTGGCCATGGCCGGATTCTTCCTCGCCAAACAACTTCAATGGATCCCCGGCGGCGGCGATCTTCTCGGACTCACCGGCGCCAAGCTGGCTCTGGCAGTCGCCATAAATGCCATCCTGGGAGCCCTGATGACTCTCGGCATCGGCATGTACGCTCCCTGCATGATTTTGATCGCCCTGATGGGCATGAACCCGCGCGCCGCCTATCCCATCATGATGGGCTCCTGCGCTTTTCTCTGCCCGGTCGGCAGCGTCCGCTTCATCCGCGAGGGCCGCTACAACCTGAAATCGGCGCTCGGCCTCGCCATCGGCGGAATCCCCGGCGTCCTGATCGCGGCATTCGTCGTAAAAGAACTGCCTCTCGATTGGGTCCGCTGGCTGGTGATTGTCGTAGTGATCTACACCGCCATCATGATGCTCCGCTCCGCCATCACCGAGCGCACCCGCGTCCCCGTCCCTGCTCCGGTCACGGGCGATTAATTCTTAGCCACGAATGCACACGAATAAACACGAATAAATTCGTGTGCATTCGTGTCCATTCGTGGCTATTAACTCACCGAAATCACCGCTTTCCCGAGCACTTCCATCCGCGGAATAATCCCCAGCCCCGCCTGCAGCGTCGTCGTCATCCGCCCATTCTCCCGCTGCGGAGCTCCATCCGCGATCCCCACCGTCACGTAACTATTGAAATCCGTCGTCGTGAACAGATACTCCGGAGGCGTGCTGTGCGCCAGGTGCGCGATCGCCGCTGTCACAATATCGCCGCCCCAGGTATCCTCGATGGTCAGCGCGATCCCCAGCGCCACGCACAGATCGCGAATCTGCCGCGCCGGCGTCAATCCTCCCACCTTCGAGATCTTCAGATTGATCACATCCATCGCCTGATCGTTCGCGCCCCGCACCACCATCCCGATATCGTCGATCACCTCATCCAGCACAAACGGACGCGCCGTTTTGCGCCTCACCGTGAGGCATTCTTCATACGTCCGGCACGGCTGCTCGATATACACGTCGACCAAACGCGCCGCATCGGCCACGCGCAGCGCCTGATGCTGCGTCCACCCGGTGTTCGCATCGGCGATCAGCACATCTCCCGGCTGCAGCTTCTCCGCCGCCGCGAAAATTCGCGCGACATCCGTCTCCACATCGCTGCCCACCTTGAGTTGAAACTTCGTGTACCCCTGCGACCGGTACACGCCCACCATGTCCGCCATCGCCTCCGGCGTATCCTGCGAAATCGCGCGATATAACGGAAAATCTTCTCCGAATCGCCCGCCCAGCAGCGTCGCCACCGGCTGCCCGCACGATTTCCCCAAAATATCCCAGCACGCGACGTCAATCGCCGACTTCACGTACGGATGCCCGCGCATCCTCTGATTCATGAAGCGATGCAACACGCCGACCTGCAGCGGATCCTGCCCGATCAACTGCGGAGCCAGTTCCGCAATCCCCGCCCGCGCCCCCGCCGCGTACGCCGGCAAATACGCAGGTCCCAGCGGACAGACTTCGCCATACCCCGTAATCCCGGCATCTGTCGCAACCGCCACCACGGTCGAATCGAAAACGGTAACCGCATTTCCACCCGACCATTTATAACTGCCCTCGTGCAGCGGCAGCTCTACCCGATAGGCTTCGATTCGCGTGATTCGCATGACTTTCGAGCGTAACATGGAGTTCCTCGACCCAATCTCCCTGGGTGATACCGCCCACCCCTAGCGTCGACCATCCCTCAAGCCAGCCTGGGAAATAAGCGAACTCTCCGATGTTCAACCCTTGGGAAAACCCTGAGCGACTACGGAAAAACTGCGTAGAACCACGCCCGGCTCGCCCCTTCCTCGCCGCTTCGACAAAGCTGCTAATTTCTTCTTATCCAAGCGACTTCGCCGCGCCCCAGTACGATTTTTCAACATCCTGGACCGCTCGTAATCCGCGGCATTTCTACAATTCCCGGCTGCCAGGGTGCAATCGATACGGACATGTCTGGGATCTTCCAAGCCCACAACTGGTCGATGAGCGGAGAAGGCGAACTGCTGCGCCCAGTCGGGATGACAACAACAAAACATCGTTTGAGGCGTATCGCCGGCGTTGCCGTGATCGCCGTGCTGGCTTTCAATCCGCTCCCTGCGCAGGATTCAAGATCTGACCTGACGCAAGTGACTCTCGAAGAGTTGATGAATATCCAGGTCACTTCCGTCTCGAAGAAAGACCAGCAGGCCTTCAAGGCCGGGGCGGCCATCTTTGTCATCACCCAGGAAGACATCCGGTCCTCGGGCGCATCGAACATCCCGGATCTGCTGCGCATGGCGCCGGGCGTCAACGTCGCGCGCGTGGATGCCAATACCTGGGCCATCAGCATTCGCGGATTCAACGGCATCTACGCCGACAAGCTTCTGGTCCTGGTCGACGGCCGGTCGGTCTACACTCCGGCTTCTCCCGGCGTGAACTGGGACCAGATCAACGTCCCGCTTGAAAATATCGATCGCATCGAGGTGATCCGCGGCCCTGGCGGAACCGTCTGGGGAGCGAACGCCGTGAACGGCGTCATCAACATCATCACCAGCAGTTCGAAAGCGACCAAAGGCGGCCTGGTGGTGGCCGGCGCCGGTTCCGAAGAACGCGCCAGCGGACTGGTCCAATACGGGGGCGACATTGGAGGCACCGGGTCCTATCGAGCCTTCGGCAGCTATGCCAACACCAACAACGCCATCCTCGCCGGCGGCGCCGACGCTGCCGACGGGTGGCACACCGTGAGCGGGGGCTTCCGCTCCGACTGGGATCTCTCCAATCGCGACACATTCAGCATTGAGGGCAACCTGCTTCAAAACCGCGAGGGCCAGACCGTCACGCAGGTTCTCTCAGACCACCTTCCTACCGTCGCGACGTTTAACGACCCGATCCAGGTCGCCAGCGGCGATCTTCTTGCCAAGTGGGATCACACCCTTCAGGGCGGCTCCAACTTCTCCGTGCAAACGTATTACAGCCGCTTTGACCGTCTGAGTTCCGGATATCGCAACATTCTCGATACGTTCGACCTGGAATTTCAGCACCATCTTGCCGTGGGTTCCCGCCAGGACGTAGTCTGGGGCGGCGATTTCCGGTACACCGGCAGCAGCGTCACGACGGGTTATAGCGTCACGTTTTTGCCGCCCCAGGAATCCGACTCTTTATTCAACGCCTTCCTCCAGGATCAGATCCGCTTGACCAGTTCGCTCGATCTGACCGTCGGATCGAAGTTCGGCCACAATCAACTCTCCGGTTTCGAAT
>DATGGL010000040.1:0-1850 GCA_035308605.1 Bryobacteraceae bacterium | reverse complement strand
GCGGCTGGCTTGCCGACGATATCGCTTCGCCCAACTACCACCGCTTCACGTCCGGCCACGGGGATGCCGCTGCGCTTTAGAATCTCCATGCATCCCGCCGGCGTACAAGGCACCAGCCCCGGCCGCTGCGTCGAAAGAAACCCTACATTCATGGGATGGAATCCGTCGACATCTTTGGCCGGATCCACTGCGAGTAATACTTTCTTCGAATCGACCTGTGGCGGTAGTGGAAGCTGGACCAGAATGCCGTCAATGTCGTCGCGTTGATTCAATTCGTTGATGAGTGAGAGCAGTCCGGCGGTCACGACCGATTCGGGCGGCGTTAGCTTTTCGCTGTAAACCCCTGTCTCCTCGCAGGCCTTCACTTTGCCGCGGACATATATCTCCGAAGCCGGATTGTGGCCGACCAGAACAACCGCCAGGCCGGGACGCACTCCCGCGGCGGCCATGGTTTTGACCTCGGCTGCGACCTCGGCGCGGATCTCTTGAGCGATTTTAGTTCCATCCAGGGTAAGAGCAGGCATGATTAGGGTTCCCGGCTAAAATCTTACACCGTCGACGGCGCCGAACCCGGCGAAGTCGTGATTCGCGCTTCCGTCAGTTGTGCGTTCAATCACAAGTTCGCTCGCGCCGCCTGTCGTACAATCCTAAGTCATGATTGCCAAAGATCTTCTGGAAATCCTGGTCTGTCCGGCGTGCAAGCAGGCGCTCGAATATCGTCAAAGCCCCGAAAGCTTGAAGTGTACTCAATGCCATCGGGTCTATGCGGTTAAGGACGACATCCCCATCATGCTGGTCGATGAGGCGACGATCGAGCCCTAGGCGCACGCTCCAGAAGGTTAGCGGCGGAAAGAATTACCGATTGCGGTGTCCCGGCGGCGGACGGAGACCCAGTTTCCTCTGCCACCAGCGATCCGTAATTCTTTCGGAAACGGGGGCGGGCGTGGCTACACAATATCTCTATTGCACGGCATGTCATAAGAAATCTCCTACCCATCAAAAGCTGTTCGACGTTCTTTATAACTTCTCCAAATCCTCTCCGGAACATTGCCACTTGTGCGGGTCGGGGCGCGAGTTGCATTTGACGCTGGATTTCCAGCTCGGTGCGGGCGATGCCGATTTCAAGGTTGTCTCGGCTCTGCTGCCGGACAAGCTGGAATCCTGGCTGGGCGAGGAAGCGCAGGAAGTGACGTTCTATCCTTTCCTGGTCGTGCTGCAGGCGGCCGAAGGCAAACAGTTCTGCTGGATGCCTTACTGGCACGTCACGGGCAAGGAAGCCCGCTACGGACAGCATGCGGTGTGTCTGGATCTGGAGCAGTTCGACAGCCTGATCGCGCAGGTGAACGATAAAGTCCTGCAACCCGCATAGGGGTGTAGCGCAAGACGCTTGCTCTTGCGGAATTCCTGCGGGTGTGTCGATCAGGGTCGGAAGCTTCACTTCTTCTTGCTTCGGCGGCTGAATAGTGGCGCTCCCCACGCACCGGCCGCCAGCAGTGAGCCAAACAGCATAATGGCGTCGATGCTGCTTCGACCCTCGGGCGACCAGTAGACATCGTGCAGGTTGAGCCATAGAGCGAATTCGTCGAGCGTCAACGCCGCGCCCACGCCGTACAAAATCGACATCAGCCGGCCCGCAAAAAGCGACGACCGGTCCGAACCGTTGCCGATCTCGCACAGCCACCCATAGCCGACCAGAAGAAGAATGACGATCCCAAAAACCAGGTGGTGGATGTGCCTCCCGCCAACCTGAATAAAGTGAAATGGCGGAATGTTGTGAGTCACGCCGTAGACAACCGCCCTGACTCCGCCGAACGTCAGAAAAAAACTGACGGACGCGACGAAGAGCCGTC
>DATGGL010000039.1:0-1807 GCA_035308605.1 Bryobacteraceae bacterium | reverse complement strand
CCCGACGCGACAGCCTCGCGAAGAACCGCAATCGCGCCGGAAACATCGCTTGGCGGGCCCCAAACCATCTTGTCGCCATCCCGTCCGGCGAGTTGCATCGCTCCATAACCGATTCGGTTTACAGTCAGCGAAGTGCCCGCGAACGTGAATCCACCACCGAGAATTGTTTTGTTTGTCATTTCGTAAAAGACTCTCCCACCAGTTCCTCGCTCTTCTTCCAGAGCGCCTCGGCGTTGTGCGGATCGAGCGCGTACCCTCGAACGCCTTCGCTGATTGCGCTGATAACCACATCGTCGGGTACGATTGTGCCGACATGGCAATTCTCGCAGTAGCGGCCGCCGACTTCATCGGACGGGGCAATAAACCCGGCCCAGACTGAAGTGGCCGCTCCCTGCGGGATCGTCTTCCACTGGAACGGAGCCTTGCCTTCCGCCGCCAGTTGCTGATTCATCTGATCGATCATCTTTTGTAGTTGGGCCGAATCCATGTGACGGCCGAGTTCGGTATGGATGCCTCCTGGGTGGACGGCTACCGCACGGACGCCGCGCCCGCGATGCCGCTGGTCGAAGGCAACCGCGAAGAGAATGTTGGCTGTCTTGGACCGACCGTAAGCGACGAACGGATCGTAAGCCGTCCGCTCGAAATTGGGGTCTCCCAGGTCCACGTTGGAGAAGCGATGCCCGGCCGACGCGAGGTTGATCAGGCGTCCGCCGGCGCGAATCAGCGGAGCAATGTGATTGACTAATACAAAATGGCCGAGGTGGTTGGTGCCGAACTGCGTTTCAAAGCCGTCCACGGTGTGCCCGAATGGAGTCGCCATTACTCCTGCATTGGCTATGACGACGTCGAAAGCCTCCCCGCTCGCCAGTAGTTCGTCGGCGCAGGCGCGGACGCTCTTCAGGCTGGCCAGATCGAGCGCGATCAGGTCGAAACTCCCACCATTCGCCGCAGCGTCCTTTTGCCCTTGCGCGGTCGCGACCGCGGCTTTCTCAAGGTCCCTCACTGCTCCTGTCACCTGCGCGCCGTGGGCCACCAGAGCCCGCGCCGTCTCAACGCCAATGCCCGCGGACACGCCGGTGACGAGAATGCGTTTCCCGTGCAAATCGATTCCCGACAGAACCTCGTCGGCAGTTGAAGTTTCTCCCCATATTTTAGTCATTTGTTTCTCCTTATTAGTGCGTTACTGCTTCGGGCCAACGCATCTGTTCGAGATCGGCAATTAGTCCCGGCCCGGTTGGACGCCATCCAAGCCGTCGCCTGGTTTGTGCGCTTGAAGCAGGCATATCGTAGCTCACAAACATCGCCAGCCAGCCAAAATGAGCCTGCGCTTCCTCCTGAGAGATGCTGACCACGGGCACCTTCAAGCCTTTGCCGATTACTTCAGCGATCTTCCGCATCGGTACTCCCTCTTCAGCGACCGCGTTGTACCTGCTTCCAGCTTCATGCTTCTCCAGCGCAAGCCTATAGAGATTGGCAACATCGAGAACATGCGCCGCTGGCCAGCGATTAAGCCCCTCGCCAATGTACGCCGAGGCCGCCTTTCACGGGCCACATGGACCGCGTAGGTGATGATGCCCTGCTTGACCGTGTCGTGGACCTGAGGAAGACGCACCACCGAAACGTTCAGACCTCGCTCCGACACGGTAGCGCCGGCGACCTCCGACAGTCTGCGCGGATTCGGATGATTGGAATCGAAATGATCTTCGGTTGCGGGCTGACCTGGAACAGCGTTCCCCATTCCGGTTCCGGAGGTGATTACCAGCGGGCGGTCCGATCCCCTGAGCGCGTCTCCGAGAGCTTCGATGGC
>DATGGL010000038.1:0-11559 GCA_035308605.1 Bryobacteraceae bacterium | reverse complement strand
TATACGACGCGCCCCTCCATGGCCAGCGGACCGAAGCCGGCGGGATCCGGTTCGACGCCGGCCCGGTGACCTTGCGGGATGTGATTGATGGCCGTCTCCGGCAGGAAGTGGAACGCTACAATCAAGCGCTTCCAGAGACGTTCCAGGGGTTGGTGCAACCCGAGGAATCGGAACAGATTCTGAACGGATTCCGCATGAAAACCAAGCGGCCGCTCGACTGGAAAGCGCAGTGCCGCCGCGCCTATTCGAGTTTCGAGAAGAACGGCTTTCTGGTGCTCGTCAACGGCAAACAAGTGATGGACCTGGACGCCCCGCTCGATGCCCATTCGGATACCGAGATCGATTTCATTAAGCTGGTCCCCCTAGTCGGAGGATGACGGTGGATGACGGACGAGGGGATGACGGAGGATGAAGTGTTAGTTGACCCTGAAGCGCTACAGCGGGCGATGCGATCTCAGTTTCCGCCGCCGGAACTTGCTCCTGAGGCTAGTCATTGGATGCGCGAGATTGTCGCCGCCGTCGGGTCCAATCCGTTTCTTCAGCGGGAGCGGGATGTACTCAAGCTCCTCGAAGAACCGCTGAACCGGCTGAAACGCGAACCGCCGGAGATCCGGCTGGCTTTCGTCTTTGAAGCGCTCCAGGAGATTGTGAAAAGCAGTTCGTTTCATCTGAAGCTCAAGCTGAAGATTGTGGCTGCTGCTCTGCTCCGGAGCGGCGTGGCGCCGAATTCCGTCGAAGCGGTGAGGTTGGTGGAGCTGGTGTCACAACCCAAGCTGCCCTTTCCGTTCAAAGCGGTTCTGTCGGCGGTCGATGGCGCCCCCCGGACGCCCGCGCTTCTCACCGCGCTGCATCAATTGCGCGGCAGCGTTACGCCTTATCACGGCCTGGCCGAAATGAAAGAGGTCCACGAGCGCATCGACGTTCTCATCGGAGGGCTCAAGGAAAAAGCTCTGGCGCCGGCCGGCGCGTGGAGCCAGATCGTTTTCCGGGACGTCTCCGCTTCCGGCAAAGAGTTCGAATGGCAGGCTCTTCTGCTGCACGCGCGATCGCTCACACAGAGCGCGGCGTCGAAGAAGTGGCAGGCGGACGCCGCGAACCTGACCGGCCGAATCGGGCGGGCCGAGGTTCTGGACGCCGCCCGGCGCTGGTTGGCGCTGGGTCCGACGCCCGGGGAAACGGCCATCCAGGCGCCGGAAGCGGAGGCCAGCTACCAAAAGGGATTTGTGTGGATACTGGGCGCGCTCGGCGATGCTTCCATCGCGCCGGATATCGCGAACTTCGCGTTCGGATGCTTCCGCAAGATCCCGATGGTCGGCGCCGTTTCCCATCGCGTGGGCAATGCGTGTGTGAACGCACTGGCGGCGATGCCCGGCCTCGATGGTGTGGCGCAATTGAGCCGCCTGGCGGGGAGGGTGAAGTACGACGTGGCCCGCAGGCTGATCGAAAAAGCGATGAACGAGGCCGCCGAGCGCAACGGCGTTTCCCGCGACGATTTGGAAGCCATGGCCGTTCCGGCGTTCGGCCTGGGCGCGTCGGGCACCCGGATGGAACGGGTTGGAGATTGCGAGGCCACCCTCACGATTGGCCGCGATGGGGCGTCGCTCATTTGGAGTCGCGAAGGCAAACCGCTGAAGAGCGTTCCCGCCAAAGTCAGAGAGGAACACGCGGAGGTCCTCAAGGATCTGAATCGCACCCTGAAAGACGTGGACGGCCAGATTGCCGCGCAGCGGTTCCGGCTGGAGCGCCAGTTGATCTCGCAAGGCGCCTGCCCCATCGAGCGGTGGAAGCCATGGTATCTCGACCATCCGTTGGTCTCCCATTTCGCGTCCCGTATCATCTGGGAGATCGAGGAAGGCGGCGAAACGCGGACCGCCATTCCGTGGGAGGGCCATCTGGTGGATTGGGCGGGCCATGCCGTCCAGCCGTCCCCACAGGCACGCGTCAGGATGTGGCATCCGATCCGCTCCGATGTGCAGACCATCCTGAGCTGGCGTTGCTGGCTGGAAGACAATCAGGTGCGGCAGCCGTTTAAGCAGGCGCATCGCGAGGTTTATCTGCTGACCGATGCCGAACGCGAGACGGCGACCTACTCCAATCGCTTTGCGTCGCACATCATCCGCCAGCATCAGTTCGTTTCGCTTTGCCGGGAACGGGGCTGGAAGTTTAAGGCGATGGGCGCCTGGGACTCGCACAATACCCCGTCCTTGGATCTCACTCAGTACCAACTGGAAGCCAAGTTCGACGTGGAATTTCCAGAGCGGGAGAACGGCGGCGACGAATCCACCAGCGCCCACGGCGTCTATCTGGCCATCAGCACCGGCCGGGTCGAGTTCGTTTCATCCAAGCCGGCGCAGCCCGCCAAAGGGGAAACTGGACCGTTCGGAATACCGTTGCCCAGAAAGTTCGGAGGACTCCAGCGAAGAGCTCGTCTTCGTCTGGAGGAAGTCCCCGCGCTCGTGTTCTCTGAAGTCATGCGAGACTGCGACCTCTTCGTGGGCGTGACCAGTATCGGGACGGATCCGGCTTGGAATCGGGACCACCCGGACGATCCACATCTCCCTTATTGGGAACAGTTCGCATTCGGCGATCTGACCACGGCGTCGGAGAACCGGAAGGCAGTGCTCGAAAGCCTGCTGCCGAAGCTGGCGATTCGAGACCGGTGCCGCGTGGATGGTCGATTTCTCCTGGTTCGTGGGGACCTGCATGAGTACCGCATCCACATCGGAAGCGCCAACGTCCTGATGGAGCCGGGAAGCAGGTATTTGTGCATCGTGCAAGGCCCCGGTGATACCGCTGCGAATCTCCCGCTGCCATTCGAGGGCGATCGCATCCTCGGATTGGTTCTAAGCAAGGCGCTTCTGCTGGTGAACGACACGAAGATCAAAGACGGATCCATCGTGCGCCAGTTGTCTTAGGATCTTGCGAGCCCGCTTCAGGCCTCGCGGAGAGCGACAATCGGGTCGACACGCATCGCGCGGCGCGCGGGAATATAGCAGGCCACCAGCGCCACTACGACGAGGACAACAGTGAGGCCGATAAAGGTGAGCGGATCGCCGGGCGAGACGCCGTAAAGCAATCCCGCCATCAGGTGCGACACCGTCAACGCGCCCACCAGCCCCACGGCGGCGCCCATCAGGGCGAGTGCCAGTCCCTGGCTCAGAACCATGTGCAGGATGGTCTTCCTCTGCGCGCCGAGTGCGATGCGGATCCCGATGTCGCGCGTGCGCCCGCTGACGATATACGAAATGGTTCCATAAACGCCGATGCCGGCGAGTAATAACGCCGTAAGGCCGAAGAGCAGCACCATTTCCATGGAGAACCGGCGTTGCGCGAGAGAGCCGGATACGACATCCGGGAGCTTCTTGGCGCCGAAGACGGGAAGCTCTTGATCGAGGGATTGAACCATATCTCGCGCCATTTGCGGGAGCGCAGCGGGATCCAGGCGCCCGCGCAGGAAGATGGCCAGATTCTTGTCGGTTCTCTGCCAGGAGCTTAGATAGATTTGAGGAGTGCTGGTATCCTCCAGCGTCTCGGTGCGGGCATCGGTGACGAGGCCGACCACGGTAGTCCACGAAGTGTCAGCGCGGCCCGGCTGACTCAACCTGACGCGCTTGCCAAGAGCGTCCTGATCAGGCCACCACGTCCGCGCGAATGCCTCATTGACGATGGCAACCCTGGGCGCGCTCGCGATGTCAAATTCAGTGAACAAGCGGCCACGGAGAAGGGGCATTCCCAGCACGTGAAAATACTCCGGGGTCACGCTCGCCCCCTGGACCTGATGGGGCAGGTCGCTCCGCGTGCTGCCTTCCTCCAGGACAAACGAGAGAACATTTTTGTCGTGATTCAGCGGAATCGCCTCCTGAGTGCCGGCGGCGATTTCTGTTACTCCCGGCAGCGACCGGCCGCGGCGCAGAATTTCGCGTATGAATCGCGCTTCCTGATCGGGGGTCCCATAGACATCCGTGGCTGGATCGTCGGGATTCGGGAGCCACAGGCTCACGGCCATAACGTTCTCGGGATCGAAGCCGAGGCGCACATTGTACAGATCCCAGAAACTGCGCAACAGCAGCCCCGCAGCAATCAGGAGCACCAGCGAGAACGCAAACTCGGTGACGACCAGAGCGCTCAGCGTCAACGTCTGTCCTTTCGATCCTTTCGAGCCGAGTCCTTCCCGCCGGAGCACGTTGATTGGATCGACTTTGGCGGCCTGCAGCGCCGGCGCGAGACCGAAGAATGCTCCGGCGAGGACGGAGACGCCGAGCGCGAAGAGCAGCACGGTCCAGCTAATCGAAATCTCATGGAGCCGGGGCAGGGCAGCGGGAATGATTTCGAGCAGGAATTTTTTGGTGAAAAAGAGAATCGCCATACCAGCGATTCCGCCTAACATCGAGAGGAGCAGGCTCTCGGTGAGCAGTTGGCGGACGAGTTGCATTCTGGGCGCGCCCAGCGCTTGGCGAACGGCCATTTCGCGCCCTCTCGCGGTGGCCCGCGCGAGCAGAAGATTCGCGACGTTGACGCATCCGATCAGCAGAACCAGGCCCACCGCGCCCATCATCAGCAGCAGCGGCTGCCGCACATTGCCGACCATCGTTTCGGCGAGCGGAACCAGATGGACGCGCCATGAGCTTTCCGGCGGATAATCGGCGGGAAATTGTTTTTGCAAAGAGGCGACAAGCGCATCGATCCGGCTCTGTGCCGCCTGGAGCGTGAGTCCGGGTTGAAGGCGTGCAATGACTGTCTTAAGTATTCGTGAACTCCGCACGGGAGGCGGCAACTCCGGACTGGCAAACCCGAATGCAGCCCATATTTCGGTGTTCCTTATTTCGGTGGTGCGGCCCTGATCGTGAAAATCAGGGGGCATGACGCCGACGACAACGTTAGCATCGTTGTCCAGACGCAAGGTTCTGCCGAGGATGTGTGGGTCGGCGCCAAAGTCCCGCTTCCAGAGTCCGTCGCTGATGACCACTTCCAGGTTGAATCCAGGTGTTGGATCGTCGGGATGAAAGACGCGGCCTAATTCGGGCTTCACGCCGAGCAGCGTAAAATAATTCGGCGCGACACCCTTGTACTGAATGCGGGTGGGTTGAGACGAGCCCGTGAGATTGACGGACCCGCTCACCGCCGGGCATACGTATTGGAAGATTCCGGAATTCTGAAAGTCCCTCCACTCAGGCACCGATAACCGAACGTCGAGCGCGCCGATGCCGGGAAAATCTTCCTGAATGCGAACCAGTTGTTCCGGCTTCGGATAAGGCAAGGGGTGCAGAAGCGTGGCGTCGACGACGCTGTAAATGGCGGTCGTCGCGCCGATGCCCAAAGCGATCGTGAGGATGGCAACGGACGCGAAACCGGGTGAAGCCGCAAGCTGGCGAAGCGCGTAGCGCAGATCGTGCACCAGAGTCTCGATGAACGGAAGGCCCCCTACGGTGCGATATTCCTCGCGGATCGCCGCGACCGCGCCGAACTTGAGCACGGCCTGGCGGCGCGCTTCGGCGGCGGACATGCCGGCGCGGATGTTGTCCACGGTTTGCATCTGGATGTGCGACTCGATCTCCGACAAAAACTCGTCGTCGCGGCTATGCGTGAGCGTTCCCATCAGCCGCATCCAGGCTCTTCGAAGTGTTTTCACGGGAGCTGCTCCTTCACTCGAAAGAATCGGGCCATGACGGCGTTCGCGCGTCCCCATTCGCGCTCCTCCAAGGCCATCTGCTTGCGGCCGGCGGCAGTGAGCCGGTAGAACTTGGCTTTTCGGTTGTTATCGGAAACACCCCATGCCGATACGATGGCCCCTTCCTGCTCTAACTTCAGCAGGACCGGATACAGTGTGCCGTGATTGATCGAGAGGGCATCGTCGCTAATCTGTTCAATCCGGCGGGCGATTCCATATCCGTGCTGCGGCCCCATGGCGTCCAGCGTTCGCAAAACCATAAGCGCCAAGGTTCCCTGCCACACGTCGGTTTTGTGTTTCATGAGTGCTCCTATTGGATTCCCAACAGACTACCACGACTCTTGTGGGAACACAATAGGAGCAGCGGGACGCTCGCGCATTTCGCTTAAAGCGAACCGCCGTGATTGGAGCCGTCTCCGCCAGGGCGCAGGCTTACTTCCGCGAGCTCATCCGATGGTGACCAGCGAATCCGCAGGCTCGTAATTCAGATTTGGCCCGAGCCATCGCTCGACTTCGGCCGGCGTCATGCCCTTGCGTTCTGCGTACTCGAAAACCTGGTCTCGTTCGATCTTTCCCAGGCTGAAATAACGCGATTCCGGATGGGCGAAATAAAGACCGCTCACGCTCGATCCGGGCCACATCGCAAACGACTCGGTGATCAGCATTCCCGTGTTGGCCTCTACATCGAGCAAGCGCCACAAGTTACCCTTCTCCGTGTGATCCGGACACGCCGGATAGCCCGGAGCCGGCCTGATCCCGCGATACTTCTCGCGAATCAGATCCTCTGGACTGAGATTTTCCTCGCGGCCGTAGCCCCATTCATCGCGCACTTTTTTGTGCAGGCATTCCGCGAACGCCTCGGCCAGCCGATCCGCTAGCGCCTCCGCCATGATGGCGTTATAGTCGTCGTTGTCAGCCTTGAATCGGCCGCACAGCTCCTTCAATCCGATTCCAGCCGTCACCGCGAATGCGCCAATATGGTCCGGAAGCCCAGTCTGCTTCGGCGCGATGAAATCGACCAGAGACCGGCACGGTTTGTCGTCTTCCCGCGCCTGCTGGCGGAGGAAGTGTAGCCGGTCGAGCACGTTCGATCGCGATGCGCCCGTATACAATTCCACGTCGTCGCCCACGGCATTGGCCGGGAACAGGCCGTAGACTCCGCGCGCCGTAATCAGCTCTCCGGAGATGATCCGATCCAGAAGCTGATTGCCCTCCTCGAACAGTTGCCGCGCCTGCGCTCCATGGGCTTCATGATCCAGAATCCGCGGGTAAATACCTTTCAATCCCCAGGTATGGAAGAACGGCGACCAGTCGATGAATTTCCGCAATGTCGCCAGCGGGAAGTTGTCGAGCACACGAACGCCGGTAAACGACGGCGCCGGGATATCCTCGGAACGCCACTCGATCGGTGTCCGGCGTTCGCGGGCAGTCTCAATCGAAACCGTCCTGGTTTTGGGCGCGGCGTGCGATTTGCGAAGCGCTTCATATTCGGTGGAATGCCGGGCAACGAAAGCGGGCTTGCCTTCGTCGCTGAGCAGGCTCGTGGTGACCGGAACCGCGCGGCTGGCGTCCAGAACGTGAACCACCGGCTCGCTGTAATGCGGCGCGATCTTGATTGCGGTATGTACGCGGCTGGTGGTCGCCCCGCCGACCAGCAGCGGCAGCTTGAAGCCGAGCCGTTCCATTTCCCGCGCGACATGGACCATTTCATCAAGCGACGGGGTGATCAGCCCGCTAAGCCCGATGATGTCCGCTTTCTCCGCCTTCGCGCGTTCCAGGATCTTTTCGCAGGGAACCATCACTCCCAGGTCGATGACCTCGTAGTTATTGCAGGCCAGCACCACGCCGACGATATTCTTGCCGATATCGTGCACGTCGCCCTTTACGGTGGCGAGAATGATCTTGCCCTGTGTCTTCACCACCTGGCCCGTTGCGGCAAGCTCCGCTTTCTCCGCCTCCATGAACGGGGTCAAATAGGCGACCGCTTTCTTCATGACCCTGGCTGATTTCACCACCTGCGGCAAAAACATCTTGCCGGCGCCAAACAGGTCGCCGACGACGCTCATCCCGGCCATCAACGGTCCTTCAATCACCAGCAGTGGACGGCCCAGCTTCGCGCGCGCTTCTTCCGTGTCGATATCGATATAGGTATCGATGCCCTTGACCAGCGCGTGCGAAAGCCGCTCCTCAACCGTGCCGTTACGCCACTCTTCGGTTTTCTTCTCGGCCGTAGCCGCGCCGCTTCCGGCTGCCTTGAGAGTCTCCCCATGCTCCACCAGGCGCTCCGTGGCGTCCGGCCGGCGGTTCAGCAGCACATCCTCGACAAGGACCTTTAGTTCCGGCTCGATTTCCTCATAGACTTCGAGCATGCCGGCGTTGACGATGCCCATGTCCATGCCGGCCGCGATGGCGTGATACAGAAACGCCGAGTGCATCGCCTCGCGGACCTTATTGTTGCCACGGAAACTGAAGGAGATGTTCGATACGCCGCCGCTGACCTTCGCGTGCGGCAGGTTGGCCTTGATCCAGCGCGTGGCGTTGATGAAATCGAGAGCGTAATTATTGTGCTCCTCCATCCCGGTGGCCACCGTGAGGATGTTGGGGTCGAAGATAACGTCCTCGGGCGGAAAGCCGATGTCGTCGACCAGGATGCGGTAAGCGCGCTCGCAGATGCGGATCTTGTCTTCGTAGGTCGCAGCCTGCCCTTGTTCGTCGAAAGCCATGACGACAACCGCCGCGCCGTACTTGCGTACAATCGACGCATTTTGGCGGAACTTTTCCTCGCCTTCCTTAAGCGAGATCGAGTTGACGATGCCCTTCCCTTGCAGACATTTGAGCCCCGCTTCGATGACTTCCCATTTCGAGGAATCCACCATGAAGGGAACTTTGGCGACCTCGGGCTCGCTGCCGAGCAATTGCAGGAAGCGTGACATGGCCGCGACCCCGTCGATCATGCCTTCGTCCATGCAGATGTCGATGACGTTGGCCCCGTTTTCCACCTGCTGGCGCGCGATGCTGACGGCTTGTTCGTACTTGCCCTCTTTGATGAGCTTGGCGAATTTGGGCGACCCGGCGACGTTGGTCCGCTCGCCGATCATGATGTACACGCTGGCCTGCTGGGTGAAGGGCTGCGATCCGGAAAGACGCAGGGGATGGAATTCGGCGTCAGGGACGCGGACGCTCACGGAGGAGGCCGGCTTGTGGAGTTCGCGCGGATGGAGCCCGTCGAGAGCCTTGGCGATCGCCGCGATATGTTCCGGCGTGTTGCCGCAGCAGCCGCCGGCGATGTTGATCAGGCCCCCCTGGGCGAATTCGCCAAGGTAGCGGGCCATATCGGAGGGCCCGAGGTCGAAGCCAGTCGGCGAAAGAGGATTCGGCAGGCCCGCGTTTGGATAACACGACACAGCCGTATTCGATTTTTCGGCCAGCTCCGCCAGAAACGGATACATCAAATCGGGTCCCAGCGAACAGTTGAGCCCGACCGAAAGCGGATTCACGTGCTGCACGGCGTTCCAGTACGCTTCGATCGTCTGCGCCGAGATCATGGTCTCGCCGCCGCGTCCCACTGCGGCGGAAATCATGATCGGCAGTTCCTTGCCGTCCTGATCAAAAACCTCGCGGATGGCCACCAGAGCGGCTTTGGCGTTCAAAGAGTCGAAAATGGTTTCGACCAGTAGCAGATCGGATCCGCCGGCGATCAGCGCCCGGACCTGCTCAATATACGCGGTTTTGACCTGGTCGAACGTCACCACGCGAAAGCCAGGATCGTCCGCGTCCGGCGAATTGGACAGGGAAACCGTCAGCGGCCCAATGGCGCCGGCCACGAACCTCTGGCGGCCCGTGGCGGTCCCGACGCGATCGGCCCACTCGCGGCACTGCCGCGCGGACTGTTCGTTGATTTCCCGGGCCAGGTTCCGAAGAAACGGATCCTCAATTACTTTCTGGTAGAACGCCGGATCCTTGCGGCCGCCGTGTTCCCGCGGATCGTCGATGAAAAACTCGCTCTGCGCGATGGTGGTCGCGCCGAACGTGTTTGTTTCGATGATGTCCGCCCCGGCCTCCAGGAACCGGCGGTGGATATCGCCGATGGTCTTCGGCTGCGTGAGCGAGAAAAGATCGCCATTGTTCAGCAGATCCTTACGGGAGTTTTGGAACCGGTCGCCGCGGATATCGGCTTCGGTCATGCCGTAGGTACGAATCGTCGTACCCATCGCGCCATCGATAATCGCAATGCGGCGATCGAGGATCCGCGTTAAAGGATGGTTGCGGGCTTCCGTCATGTCTGCCTGGCGCCTGAAGCAAGCTCAATAAGCTCAACGCTTTCGAGCAAACCCCACATTTCCATGATAACGGCGTCGCGACGATAATTCCCAATCGTGGAACCGCCCTCGCGTCATGCAGTTGAGCTGAAAGCGTTTATGCGAGGAAAGCCTCCCAGCCTCATTGCTGCCATCCACCGCCCAGCGCCTTATAGAGCTGGACCACCGCCAGCAGCTCATCGAGCTTGATCTGCGCCAGGTCGAGCTGAGCCTGAAACAGATCCCGGTCCGCATCCAGCGCGTTTAGCTGCGTATCCACTCCTCCGCGATAACGCGCATACGCGAGCTGCAGCCGGTCCTGTAATGCATCCACAAGCTGCTCCTGTTTCAAGCGGCTTTCGTGCACCCGCCGGTGCGCGATCAGCGCGTCCGACACTTCTGTGAACGCTGTCTGAATGGTCTTCTCATATTGAATGAGAAAACGTTCCTTCTCGGCCTCCGCGAATTTAACCGTGTTTTTCAGCCGGCCGGCCGTGAAGATGGGCTGCGTCACTTGCGGCGCCAAGGTCCAGGTACTGTGCGGGCCGCTGAACAGGCTGGTCAGTTGGGTGCTCTGTCCGCCCAGCGAACCGGTGAGGCTGATCTGCGGAAAATACGCTGCCCGCGCGACGCCGATCTCGGCGTTGGCCGCAATCAGATCCTGCTCCGCCGAACGGATGTCCGGCCGGCGTTCCAGCAATGCCGAAGGCAGTCCAGCCGGGACCTCCGGCGGCATACTCTGACTGGTGAACTCGCGGCCGCGCGTGATCCCGTGCGGAGGCTCGCCCAGCAGAAGCGTGATCCGATTCTCCGTCTGCTCCACTTGTCTCGCAATTGCCGGGATCGTCTCGTCCGCAGTGAATACGAGTTGCTCCGCCTGGCGAAGATCCAACCGTGTCGCGACGCCCCCGCGCTGTCTGGACTTCGTCAGCTCGAGCGATTGTTCGCGGCTTTCGAGCGTCCGCTTTGAGATCTCCATCGTGTAATCGAGCTCGCCCAGCGTAAAATACGCCGTCGCCACATCGCTCACCAACGTGGTTACGACAGCCTTGCGATTCTCCTCCGCGCCGAGCAGATTGGCGCGCGCCGCCTCCGTCGCGCGGCGCAAACGCCCCCAAATGTCCACTTCGAAGGACAGCAACTGAAGCGCCGCGGCTCCGAAGTTCCGGTTTTGCGAAGGTAACAATGCCTCGGGTATCGGCGTGGCACCGTCGCGCGAAAGCCGGTTGATTTGCACACCGCCCGACGCCGCAAAATTCGGAAACTGGCTGGACCGCGTAATACCGAGATTGGCCCGTGCCTCCTCGACCCGTGCCACCGCGTCGCGAAGATCGTAATTGTGCTCCAGCGACGATCGAATCAGTTTCTGAAGCTCCGGGTCCTGGAAGACCTCGAACCACTTCAGGTCGGCGAGCGAAGCCGCCTGCGGCGCGGGCACTGGATCGGGCGCGCGAAAATTCTCCGGAACGGCTAAGCCCGGCCGTTTATAGTTCGGCCCCACCGTACACCCGGCCAGCCCCAGCACGGCCGCAAGCGCCAGAGCGCGCAAGACGATTCTCAAATCCATCCGGTCAATCCCCCGTGGCCGGCCGC
>DATGGL010000037.1:0-26188 GCA_035308605.1 Bryobacteraceae bacterium | reverse complement strand
GATAGCGAATTGGCGGACTCGGTCTTCTTTTTCGGGAGGCAGGTCCACTTCCACATTTCTAAGCCTACCAAGAGTGACAGAAACAACGCGGCAGTGCGCTAAGAGTGTGTGGCTGTTATCATCAGCCCCATGGCGCAACTTCATGCGTATTGTCCGAAGTGCGGCAAGAAAATATACAAGCCGTCCGCACCAACAGATCCGAAGTCCGGCCAGCTTTGCTGTAAGCACTGCGGGACGCCCATTGATACCAAGAGCTGGGGCGACCTGAAGTAGACGAATCACGCGGCCTGCAGCAGTTCGCGCACGCTCTGGTCTGCAATCACGGCGGCCATGGCGGGAGTGACACGCAGCGATTTGTGGACACGGCAAAAGTTATAGAACGCGAACCAGCACGCGACCGCTGCCCAATGGCTCTCCCATTCCTTACTGAAGGCATTCGTGAGCCGAGTGAATCGACGGGTGCCCATGCGGATACTTAGATTAGAACCCTCGATAATCGAAGTGCAGATTCTTTCGGGATCAGGTTGTCCCATAACTAAGACAGTCTCCACAGAGGCGACTTCGGCCGGGCTGTAGCGTTTCTCACCGTCTTATGGGGTGCGGTAAACCTTGATGAGTTGGGCGAAGCCGGTGAGCCCGTCATGCAGCGTTGTGGTGATCGCGCTCTTGTATGGTGCGAAACCGTCCCTAGTGATCTGAAATTTTCCGCGTGCTGTCGCGTGGCGGATGCCTTCGACGAAAACATCCGTGGTCGCCTGATCGCGTTTGCCCATGGCGATGTTGAGCACCAGCTTGGAATGGCGCTCAATCGCCACGAACGTGTAGCAGTCGCCAAGATTCTGATCGTCCTCGGGACGCACACGCTTTTCCTTCTTGCCGATAAACGACCAAACCTCATCACATTCCGCGTCTCGAACTTCGACGTTGCGTATCTTTTCCGCCATGATGCGCTCGCACTTTTCGCCGGCGAGCACCAGCAGTTTGAGGATGAAGCCGGATACTCGAGTTGCGGACTCGTGCGGCTTCGGCTGTACGATCTACGGCCCCAGTCGGCGTTTCAGCACTGATTGGGGCTTTTTGATTCCACTAGCTTATACCTAATTGTACTGCATACTGCAACACAGTCGATAGGAACAGTTGCCTTTGTGTATACATATGCAGTACGCTAAGTTATGGACGCCAACAAGAGTCAGATTTTGCAGATACGATTAACCAACGCAGAAAAAGAAGGATTTGAGTTAGCCGCAGCTCTGGCCGGTATCTCGCTGTCGTCATGGGTCCGGGAACGTCTCCGTTTGACGGCAATCAGAGAACTGGAAGGCGCTGGACGCCGAGTCCCATTCATTCCTGCGGTTCCACTAGGAGTCTCGAATGGCTGACTCGAAAGGTCAAACTGGATTCGAGGAGCTTGGGATTGCGGGCGTGCTTAAGCGGTATCGGCTCGAAGTCCCCCCTAACCAACGGGAATACTCCTGGACCGAGAAGCAGGTATCAAAGTTGTTTCAGGATTTGATGTGGGCTGTCTCGGACGAACAAACCGGATTCTACTTTCTGGGAACAATAGTAACAATCCCAAGAACAAACGATTTACTGGAGGTCGTTGACGGGCAACAACGACTAGCCACAACCGCAATCCTCCTTTCGGAGATTCGATATTACCTGAAAGACCGGGAGATCTTGATTGCCGAAAGCATCAACCCCTTTCTCACTGACATCGACCGCGAGAAAAGAGAACGCGTGGCGAAGCTTACGCTCAATCTAGATGACAACGAGTTTTTCAGGGTGATGATCGGTTGTGAGAAGGATGCAGATCGACCGAAGGCAAGCCACTCTTCCCACGCACTAATTATCGAAGCATTTACACTCGCCAGAAAGCATGTAAAACAGATTGTGGCAGGATACGATCTCAAGACGCATGGGGACGTTCTCAATCGGTGGATTGAATTTTTGGAACACAACGCGCAGATCATCTTGCTAAAGGTTCCAACCGAGGCAAATGCCTACAAGATGTTTGAGACTCTTAACGACCGAGGGCTTAAGACATCTCAAGCGGACCTCGTTAAGAACTACTTATTTGGACAATCGGGGAAGCGTCTTCCCGAGGCTCAACAGCATTGGGCACGGATGCGGAGCATCCTGGAAACCCTCGAAGAAGACGACATTACGGTGACCTATCTTCGCCAATCGATGATAGCGATTCGTGGGCACCTCAGAGAAGACGACGTTTTCGAGGCTGTCCAAGAGAGGGCCAAAGGTCCTCAGACCTCGATTCAGTTTCTTGCATCGCTGGAGGCTCTAGCGAGCGCGTACGTAGCGATCTTCAATCCAGACCATGAAAAATGGAATCCATACCCAGATTCGATCAGGCGTGCAATCCATACACTAAACCTGCTGAATATACGCAGCATGAGGCCGCTCTTGCTCGCCACTGCTGACAAGTTTCCAAAGAAGGAAGCGGCTGAGGCATTTCGCATGTTCATAAGTTGGGGCGTTCGGCTTATCGTGGCGTCCAGCACGAGCCGGGGGTCGGTGGAGGAGCCGTTGGCGGGTGCTGCCCATTCCGTCTACAAGGGTGACATTGCCGATGCCGCAAAACTTAAAAAGGAACTGGCGAAAATCATTCCTACCGATGAAGAGTTCAAGCGAGCGTTCGAAAATGCGACCGTCTCCAAGGCGGCGTTTGCTAGATATTACCTTCGCTCGCTTGAAATGGCAGCCAAGAACGAATCAACACCCTGGTTCATCCCGAATGACGATCAGCAAACGATCAATCTGGAACATGTGCTGCCCGATCAGCCGGAAGGAAACTGGCCTCAATTCGATGAAGAGACGGCCAAAATGTACGTGCGAAGGATTGGGAATCTTGCTCTATTGCTAGCAAAAAGCAACTCTGACCTCAAGAGCCTTGGATTCGATGCCAAAAAAAAGATCTACAAAGAAACACCCTACGAACTAACACGCCAGATGGGTGGACTCGCACAATGGGGTCCGAAGGAGATCTCAGAACGGCAGAAGGTATTGGCTGGGCTTGCCCTGAAAGCATGGCCCCTATGACGGCCACACAGATTTAGCGCACCACCAACGACGCTCGCTTTTTCGCAAGCTCTATCTCTGACAAAATGGGTGCATGGAGCGCGAGCAGGTCATTGCGACCCTGAAAGGGCATGAGCACGACCTTCGCGCCGTCGGAGTGGTAAGTGTTTCTGTGTTCGGGTCGCTCGCCCGGGATGAGAATGCTGCGCACGATGTCGATGTCGATGTCGCGGACCGGGATCGCGCACTTGCCTCCTGAATGGCCCCTGCGGCGGCTTCAAGATATCATCGAAAATGCCGTAGCGATCCTGCGTCACGAGTATGACGCGATCCGTGCCGATCGTCTGTGGGACATTGTGCAGATTAAGCTCCCCGAACTTCGCCTAGCTTGTGAAGCAGCGTTAGTACATCTGAAGAAAGAATCGACGAGGCCAACTGACATCTCATGACCCCCGACATCCACACTCGCGCGTCCCGCATCCGGCTCCTGATTATGGACGTCGACGGCGTCCTTACCGACGGCCATCTGATCAACGTGCCCACGGCCGACGGAAAAATCTTCGAGACCAAAATGTTCGATTCCCAGGACGGGATCGCGCTGCAATGGCTGTCCTGGTACAACATTCAGACCGGAGTCATCAGCGGACGCGTTTCCCCAGCCACGGAAGAACGGGCGCGCCAGGTCAAGATGACCTACATCTACCAGGGCCACATCGAGAAGATTCCGATCCTCGAAGAGATCGTAGCGAAATCCGGGATTCCGCTGCTTGAAATTGCATACGCCGGCGACGATCTGACCGACGCGATCGTCATGCGTCGCGTAGGGCTGGCGATCGCTACAGCGAACGCCCGCCCCGAAGTAAAGCGCGTGGCGCATTACGTGACCCAAGCCCCCGGCGGTTCCGGCGCCATCCGCGAAGTGGCCGAACTGCTCCTTCAAGCCCACGGTCACTGGCCCGAACTGCTTCGCAAGTACGAAATCGAACTGTGATGAAAGCCGCTATCGAGATTGTCACCGCGTCCGGCCCAGGCGTCCTGCACGAGCTCACGGGCGTCATTGCCGCGCAGGAAGGCAACATCCTCAGCGTCGAAATCGTCGAACAAAAAGTTGCCGATACGCGGATCGTTTTCGAAATCGATCTTCCCGCGGACCCCTCGGCGCTCCTGGCGGCGCTCGAGAAACTGCCGGTGGTCCGCCGCGCTTCGCATGTCGAAACCATGGAACGGGTCTACGGCAAGCGCATCATCATCATGGGCGGCGGAGCTCAGGTCGGACAGGTCGCTCTTGGAGCCATCACGGAAGCGGACCGGCACAACATTCGCGGCGAACACATTTCCGTCGATACCATCCCGCTGGTCGGCGAACAGCCGCTGGCAGCGGCTGTCAGAGCCAGCGCGAGACTCCCGCGAGTGAAAGCGATTGTTCTCGCCGGATCTCTGATGGGCGGCGAAATCGAGCAGGCAGTGCGCGAGGTCCGCGCGGCCGGGCTGCTCGTAGTCAGCTTGAATATGGCGGGAAGCGTTCCCGATGCCGCCGACCTGGTGGTTACCGACCCGGTCCAGGCTGGTGTCATGACGGTGATGGCCGTGGCCGAAACCGCCAAATTCAGCGTCGCCCGCTTAACCCGCCGCGTCTTCTAGTGACTGTTCATGAACGGCCAGTTTCTGCAACGCTTCGCCCGTTAGCCGGTACTTCGTCCATTCGTCCATTGGCTCGGCGCCGAGTCTCTTGTAAAACTGAATCGACGGCTCATTCCAATTGAGCACGCCCCACTCGACGCGGCCGCAATTGCGTTCGGCGGCGATTTTCGCCAGATGCTTCAGCAGCGCGAATCCGACGCCGCGCCCCCGCCAGTGCGCCTTTACGAACAAATCTTCGAGATACAGTCCGCGCTGGGCGAGGAACGTGGAATAGGTTGGGAAGAACAGCGCAAACCCCGCGCATTCTTCGTCCCAGTAGGCCAGCGCGACCTCCGCCGCCGGCTGCTTTCCGAATAGCGATTCGCGCAGCTTCTCCTCCGTTGCGACGCACTCATGCGCGAGTTTCTCGTACAGCGCCAGCCCCTGAATCATTTCGAGGATGACGGCCACGTCCAGCTCTGTCGCGTCCACGATCCTTAGTGCCATGAACGTTCAACATACCGCGGCGGAAGACTGCGGCGCGACTACAGCCCGTATCCCGCCACTGCGTAAGGCTCGATCTGGCTGGCCGAATTCGCATCCCCGATGAACAACTTGATCCCGCGCGCGCCATCTAGGTTCAAAGTCTTCAGCGGAATTCGCAAATCCAGGCAGCGGCCCTGAACGCTGACCAACTGATCCCGAGCCCCCGCAGCCGCGCTGAACACCGTCGCATTCCCTTTCCAAAGCCTCAGCGAATACGCGACGTAATGATGGTGACTGTTCGCTTTCCCATGTTCGTCGAACGTCGCCTGATCCCCGACCTGATCCTCCGCGGTGAACATGTAGTCCCAGCTCTTCTGGGCGGTGACGACTTTGATCGTCATCGCCGGCCAGCCCCGCTGTACCGGACTCTTCAAATTGGGAAACTCGCCCGGAACCTCGCTGTTCACCGCTGGCAGCTCATTGCCCGCATCGATCCGCAGGTACAAGAAGGATTCATCGAACGTCGCCTGCAGCTTCCAGCGGATTTGCTCCGGCCTGAAGTATTTGGTGTTCGGGACCGCCGGCGCGACTCCCTGCCACGGCGATCCGGCCCGCAGAAACGCTCCGCTCTCCGGCGGCACAATCGCATAGATCGAGACCGGGTCCGGAGCCGGATCGCTCCACAACTGGTCCGCGATCTTCCATGCGCCGTTCTCCCGGACCAGACGAAAAGTCACGTGATTATTCATCGCCGGCTTCGCGGAATCGGTCATAGCGGCGATCACCGCCGCGCTGTCGCCTCGCACCAGCGTCTTGGTTGCCTGAAACCGGACCGTCGGCCGGGCCGGGATCTTCTCCGGTCCACTGGAAGCTTTTGCTCGGGTTTCAGCGTCGAACAGGGAAGTGTAAGCCGGGAAATCCCCACGCTGGATGGCCTGCTCCATCTGGTTCAGGACCGCCACAACCGCCGTATCGGAGCTTTGAGCCGTACAGGCCGGTGCAACAGCTTGTAAACAGAGAATCGTAAACAGGCCGAAGTTTCGCATGTGGAGCCCTCGCCCGTAAATCGGCCGTCCCGGACTCCGCGAGTAGGGCTTATTTCGCCGCGAGGTACTTCTTCGGAACCCGCAGCGCCATAGTCCCTGCGACAGTGACCACATCATACTTCCCGACGGCTCCGATCAACTGGTGCGCGGCCCATGGCTCGAGCTGATAATCGTTCACCAGCCACCGGACCATATCCGAGGTCGCCACCTGCAGCGCCCGGTTCAGCGAGCTCACAAACTCCGGCTGCGCCCCCAGGCTGATCAACTCATCCGACGTTTCCAGCCGCGGCTCCGTCACCTGAGCCTTTTTCTTGACGTCCACCGAAAACTCCACATCCATCGAAGTTTCGACGCCGGTTCCCGTGGGCTCGCCATCCGCCATCAGGGCGTGTCCATCGCCCATGAACAGCAGCGCGCCGGGATGGTACACGGGCAGGATCACGGTCGCGCCCTCCGCGACCTCGTTGTAATCCAGATTGCCGCCGTAACTTCCCGCGGGTCCCGAAGTCGGCGCGAAATCGCCCGGCGCCGCCACTCCGATGCAGCCCAGCATCGGGCGCGCCGGAAACTCGAGCTTGACCTTCGCGCTCGCAGGTTCGCGCAGCTTCACTGTGCTGTGCTGTAAATCGATGTCCCAGGGAAGAACATTGTCGCGGCCTTTGCGGATCACGTCGGCTTTGTAATGATTTGGATACGTCGTCTCGAGCGATTCCGGCGTCACCGAAAATAGTCCCAGCCGGTATCCCGTTGAACCCCAATTGCGATTCAACCGCACGCGCCGCAGCTTGACCAGTATCGCGTCACCCGGCTCCGCGCCTTCGATGTAGAACGGCCCGGTAAGCGGATTACTGCCCTCCGAGACCTGCTTGCTGAGATAATCCTGCCCGCCGGAGTCGATCGTTTTAGTAACAATCACCTGACCGGGCTTGATCTTCAGAAACACCGGATTCGTGTGGGAGAACGTCCGGTAGTAGTGATCCGGCACCTGGGCAAAGAGGGTCCCGGCCGCCAAAAGAGGGAGCAAACGAAATAGCCGCATGGTCCATCTTACACAGGAGGCTTAGACAGTAGGGCAGGTCCCCGGCCTGCCAGTCTTTTCTACTTCACCAGTTCGACCTTCCCGCTATCCAACTCGTATCGGACGCCGACGATCTTTACCTCATCCCGCTCGATCTTCTCCGCCAGAATGGGTTGGCATTTCGTTAGCTTCTCGACTACATTCCGTACGTTCGCCCGAACCGCGAAATCCAGAGGATCGCCCTTCGTCCCTCGCGCCATCTCGACTGCCGGTCTGATCCAGTCAAGCAACACCGGCAAATGCCCTTCCGCCTCGCCGCCCTTGAGCGCGGCGTCCACGGCCCCGCATCGCTGATGCCCCATCACCACGATCAGCCGCGTTCCCAGATGCTCCACTGCATACTCCATACTCGCGATGACATCGTCGGTCGGAACATTCCCCGCCACCCGAATCGTAAACAAATCACCCAGGCCCTGATCGAACACGACTTCCGGCGCGACTCGCGAATCCGAGCAACTCAGCACCGCGGCAATCGGATGCTGGCCCTGCGCGATCTCCTTTCTTCGCGCCTCGTCCTGATGCGGATGGCGCGCCTTCCCCATCATGCACCGCCCGTTCCCATCGGCCAGTTCCTTCCAGGCCATGTCACCGGCAACTTGCGCAAACATCGCTACGCTACTGCCGAGCAAAAGACAAATGGATTTCATGGCCGAATTCTACTCGCAATCCGGTTTAAAGTCTGTTGCCAAACAAGAACTGAGGGAGTACCGCCGAATGCCCGCATCTACATCAAACTAAGGTGATTCACATAGGACGCAAGCAAGATGTCCACGAACAACATGTGGTATGTCTAGCGGGAGATGGGAAAACCAACGCACCCCGCGTCCACGAAGAGCCTCGGGCAGGAAATCAGCACGCTGTTTGGGGAATTTCTGCGCGGCGCGCAGTTCCTGCTCAACTATGCGCCGGTCCCTACCTTTGCGTCCAAAGCCGCGCGCGATCTCACGGATCAGGAAGCCTTCGATTTGCTGATGCACCTGGTGTTTCACGGCCGCATCACCCTGGATCAACACGTGAAGGTCGACGACAACGGCAAGATCATTGACCCCAAACCAGGCCGCCAGATTCTGGTCAAGACCTCGATGGCGGGCGTCGACTTCCTGCATGCCTCAGGAGCCTTCAGCGCGACCAACGGCTCGCTTCACACCGTCAAGGACAAGCACTTCGCGCCGACGCCGACATTTGCCATCGTACTGCTCCGTCTCGCCGAATTTCTGGCCAAGGAATGGGGCGCGACCGCCATCGTCTGGGGCGGCGTAGGCAAAGGCGCCGACAACAAATCCAAGAACTGCCACGAAGTGGGTACCTGCATGGACTTCTACGGCGCGACCACCAAACAGGGCAGCTTCGACGTCACCGCGGACTGGACTCGCAGCCCGGTCTACAAAGCCGACGGCACCGAACTTAAGGTCACCTGGAACCAGAACCTGTGGGGCGTCGCGTCGTTCGAAAATCGTTGGGGGCCGGCGACGCAAACCTACTATCGCCTCCGCTCCGGCCTCGACACCCCGGCCTACGATTTCTTCTCCGATGTGTACGGTTTCGTGAACGAACAATGCACGTCGTCAGGCGACTCGTCCCCACACACATTCGCCGCGAATCAACCGCTCTCGGCGGGCCAGACGATTCATCCCGACTATCCGAACCCGACTCTGCGCAAGAACCATCGGGACCACATGCACTTTCAGTTGGGCAAGGCGTTCCTCTAACGTTTCCAGAGGCAGGTCGGGAACTACCCTACGGAAACACCGCCTTCACCACCATCCCATCCTTCAAAGGCTTATCCGAATACAACGCGACCGCATCGCCCTCATTCAAACCCTCCGCCTGCGAGCGGGTCGTGTTGGAAACGCCAACTTTCACTTTCTTCCACACCAGATGATCACCGGTCAGCGCCAGTACTCCCGATTCTGTGCGCTCCGTCCGAAGGGCTTCTTTCGGGATGGTCAAAGCATTCTCCACCGTCTCCGCCCGGATCTCCGCATCGACGTTCGTTCCCGGCAGCAGATCTCCGTCCGGATTCCGAATCACGCACACCACTTCACCCACCTGCCGCGTTCCCATCGCGACGATCTGTGTCGGCGTCCGGTCGACTTCGCCATCCCACTGCCGTCCCGGCTTTGCGACCCACGTGATGATCACCGGCATCCCCTTCGCCACGCGGCCCAGATCCGGCTCATCGACGAACACATTCACCTTCACCCGGTCCAGCCGCCCGATCGACGCAACCGCGTCCCCGGCGTTTAAGTACGCACCCGGCTTGAGGTCAAACTGGTACACCACTCCGTCAATCGGCGCCCGCACGACACTCTGCTTGATCTGCGCCTCGGCCAGCGCGGCGGCCGCCTGCGCGCCATCGAGCCGGGCCTGCGCCGATGCCCGGTCCGAAGAAGCGGCGAGGGCCGTTCTCTTCTGCTCCAGCGATTGAATCTGCAACTGGGCGCGCTCCACTCGCTGCTTCGCGACGGTAACCTCCACCTGCGTGGCCGCTTGTTTCGATGCCAATCGCTCCAGGGCGGCGGCTTCCTTTTGCGCCGTTTCCAGCTCCAGCTTCGCGCTCGACAATCCGCTGGCGATGTCCGCCAAATCTGTCGCACGGCCGCCGCGCGAGATCACATCCAGCGCCGCCCGCGCCTCCGCAATCCGATCCTGCGCCGCCGCCAGCGCCGATCGAGCCTCGGCCGCATCCAGCTCCACCAGGACCGCATCTTTGCCGACATGCTGGCCCCGCTCAATCGAAATCTTCTGCACCGCGCCCGCGCGTTCCGCCCGCGCCGAAGCCCATTCGATCGGCTCCACGCGTCCGTTGGTTGGAACAGAGCTGTGAATGGTCGCGCGCGTCACGCGGGCGAACTGCACCTCCGGCGGGTCCGATTTCCATCTCACCAGCGCCCAAATGAGACCTCCGACAGCCACCAACGCAACCAGCCACAGGCCCGTCCGAGCCTTCACGCGGGCCTCGCGCAATAGTCGAAGAGAATCTGCCACTCGGCGCGCTGAATTTCGAGCGCGGCCCGTTCCTGGGCCGAACCAGGCTGGGTCCTGGCTCGCTCGCAGAACGCGATGAACGCGAACGGATCCCATTTCCCGCCCGCTCGAAATTCAGCTTCCGGAATCCGGTCCAAAATCTCTCCCGCGGCCCGCGCGAGCTTCGGGAACGTCGCATGAGAGCCGACCTGCCGGAACCAGTACGCCGCATTTCCCGAATCCGGCTCCTGGCGATGCAGAATCGCATGCCACAGTTCGCACTCTTTTGTGGAAGAATCCTGCGCCAGGCTATGCGCCTCTTCGAAGCATGAAAAATACAGCCACAGACCCGCCATGGCTGCGTCCACGTCGCGCGGGTCCGAAAACAGGCCAGCCGCCTTGCTTGCTTTCAACAACGGATATCCTTCCCGAGAAGCGCGCGCCCCGCACGTGAGCGGCATCAAGCGTTGCCCGTTCCCGTCGAGCGCCAAAATTCGCACCACTTCAGGTCCGTAAGCCGTGGGATCAAATTCCATGAGTAGTACGTATGAATCAAAGTACGTTCTTATTGTAAGAGATCATGAAAACGGCACTCGTTCTGTCCGGCGGAGGCATGTTCGGAGCCTGGCAGGCAGGCGCCTGGCGCGCGCTGGCCCCGGATTTTTCGCCAGACCTCATCGTCGGCGCCTCGGTCGGGTCTTTAAACGGCTACGCCATCGCCGGCGGCGCCACCCCCGACCAGCTCATCGCGTTCTGGCGCCAGCCGAGTCTCGCTTCTTTCCGCAATCTCCCCGCCACCATTCAGGAACTGATGCGCCTTCACCCCCTGCGCCAGGATTACGCCGTGGTCCTCACCGATCTTCTCCGCATGAAGCCGAAGATCTTCCGGGGCGACGAGATTACCTGGCGTCATCTTGCCGCATCCTGCGCGATCCCCGGCATTCTCCCGCAGCAGCGCATTCACGGGCGCTGGTACAGCGATGGCGGCCTGCTGAATCCGCTCCCGGTCTGGGGCGCCGTGGAATCGGGCGCGACGCGCATTATCGCCCTGCACGCGCTGCCGGAAATTCCGGGATCGCTGATCAAGCCCTTCGTGAAAGGATTCCGTGCCACGGTGGGCCACAACCCGCCGGTCCCGTCCGGCGTCGATTTGACGGTCATCAAGACCGACGGGCCGCTTGGATCGATGCACGACGCCCTGCACTGGAAAGCGGAGAATATCAATCGTTGGATAGAAATGGGCGAGGCGGCGATCAGGAAGAGAATCTAGTCTTGCTGGCGCGATCATTCCTCGCGCAATGCGGTGGATGGCGAAATGCGGGCCGCGTTCGTCGCCGGAATGGTTCCAGCGATGGCAGCGACGATCGCCAGAAATGCCGCCGCGCCCGCCAGCGCAATGGGATCCTGCGGGGCCACATCAAATAACAGCGCCCGAATCGCCGCTCCGGCAGCCAGCGCACCCACCAGCCCTATCGCGACTCCGGACGCGACGATGGTCAGCGTCTGACGTCCGATCATTCCGGCGATATCGGCAGGCCGCGCCCCGATGGCCATTCGAATG
The DNA here is from genome assembly GCA_035308605.1 of Bryobacteraceae bacterium. Lineage (GTDB taxonomy): Bacteria > Acidobacteriota > Terriglobia > Bryobacterales > Bryobacteraceae > Palsa-187. The sequence goes on along the minus strand of DATGGL010000037.1, from coordinate 14,397 downwards.
CCAATTTCGCGCCGCCTTCGGACCACCGAATACGCGAGCAAGCCATAGATTCCGATGGCCGCCAACCCGGCCGCGAGCGCTCCAAAAATCGAAGCAAGCGTGGCCGTGAGCCGCTCGCCGGCGGTACTCGCGTCGATCTCCTCGGCCATCGTACCGATCTCGGTAAAGGGAAGGGCCGGATCAAGCGCAGCCAGAATACGCACGACTGGCTGAATAATCGAATCCGGACGGCCTCTCGTCCGCACCTGCAAGTTGAGCGGCTGCGTCCCGTCGCCTTCGGTGAACCCGCCGTAAAACGTCGGGGTCATCGGTTCACGAAGCGACCGGTATTTCGCGTCGCTAACCACCCCGACGATTTCGAACTGCGCTTGCGCCAGAGTGTGCCAGCCGCTCCCAAAATGTCGGCCGATCGGCGACACGCCCGAGAAAAAACGGCGTACAAACGCCTCATTCACCACGACTTTTGACGGTTTGGACGCGTGCAGCTCACCCGGTGTGAACACCCGGCCGGCGACGACTCGAAGTCCCATCGTGTCGAAGTATTCGACGGTCACATTGTTGATACTGGTGTTCAGAAAATCGTCGTCGCGAACCTGCTGGCCGGCGGGCGCGATGCTCATCTTCACTCCACTGCCCCGCATCAATGGTCGCGTCGCCATGGCCGCGTCGATCACGCCCGGTAGCTCTTTCACGCGATCAAGCAGGGCCTGTCGAAGGTTCCTGGTCTGCTCGGGCGTATAACTGGCGAGCGACGGATCCGTTGTGAATGTGACCAGATGATCCTGGTCGAATCCCGTCCCGACGGCGCGCAGCCGCTCGAAGGTCCGCAGCAACAACCCCGCGCTCGCCAGCAGCGGCGTGCATAGAGCCACTTGAACGATCAGCAGTGCCTGGCGGCCGCGCCAGCCTCCCGCCGATCGCGCGCCGCGCAAGATCGAATCCAGGCTCGCCCGCGAGGCGGCCAGCGCAGGCGCCATGCCGGCCAGGAATACCGTCAGCGCAGAAATTCCCAAAGAAAACAGCAATACTCGCGCATCGGGCGCAATTGGAATCGAGAGCGTCAGCTTGCCCGTCCCCAGATCGCGCATCGGCGGCAGCGCATGCACCAGAACCGGCGTGACCAGAAACGCCAGCGTCACGCCGCCGACGCCTCCGAAGGCCGCGAGCAGACCACTCTCGCACAGCACCTGCCGGACTAACCGCCCGCGCGTCGCCCCGACTGCTAAGCGGACCGCCAGTTCCAATCGCCGCGCCGCGCCCCGCGCCAATAGCAATCCAGCCACGTTGGCGCAAACGATCAGCAGCAGCACGCCGACCAGGGTGATCAGCAGTTTCAAAGCGGCCCCGTACTTATCGCGCAGAATCGAGACCCCGCGATCGATCGCATCCAGATCGACGCCGCGGCGCAGTTCAGAATCCAGCCGCCCGACGCCGTCCGGACTCCCTTTGTAAATCGCTTCGACGGTCGATCGCCATAACGCCCGGGTCTCCTCCAGCGCCTGGGCCCGCGTAACGCCCGGTCGCAGCCGGGCCGCCAGATCGAGCGACCATTCGATTTTGTGAGTCGTGCTGGAACGATAATCCTGCGGGCCCACCAATTCCGAAGCACGCAGCGGCAGCCGGACATCCGGCGACGTATCGAGCGAAGTCCCGTTGAATTCGCGAGGCATCACGCCGACAATGGTGAACCGGTGCCCGTTCAGAACAATGGCGCCGCCCACCGCGTTCGGATCGGCATGGAAGCGCCTCGTCCAGAATCCGTAACTGAGCACGGCCGGAATTTCACCCGGCGTTTCCACCGCATCGGCCGCCGTGAGCGCACGCCCGTAGCGCGCCGGAACACCTAACGCCTCAAAATACTCGGGGGTCGTGATCGTCACGCGGACCTGCTCGGCCGGGGCCGGCTGATTCATCGCGACGCGCCACTCTTCTTCTCCGAACGGCTGCGTGAGCGTCGTCGAATGATCGCGGATCGCCGCATACATCTCGTAGGGAAAATAACTGCGTGTGCCGAGCTGCGGCGTCCGCTGAACCAGACGCACCAGCTCTTCCGGATGACGCACGGGCAACCGGCGAAGCAGCACGGCATCGATCGCGCTGAAGATGACCGCATTCGCCCCGATCCCGGCGGCGAGCAGCCCTGCCGCGACGAGTGTAAACCCGGGAGTTTTTGACAGCGTCCGCGCAGCGTATTGCAGGTCGTTCATAGACAGAACGGGTTACACGCATCCCTCGCTGACCACTCGATTCGCGTTCCGATACGCCTCGTCCAGCATCTCCACCACATGAAACACGCGCTGCCCATGGCCCTGCCGTTCGACGCCCGCGCGCAGTTGCAGCATGCATCCGGGATTCGCCGTGACGATCCGCTCGGCTTTGGTCGCATTGACCGATTCCATTTTCTTATCCAGCAGCGACATGGATAAATCCGTATGCAGGACGTTGTAAATCCCCGCGCTTCCGCAGCAGGCATCCGACATTTTCATCTCTTTGATCGTCACGCCGGGAATCTGCTTCAGCAACTGCCGCGGCGCCGACCGCACTTTTTGCCCATGCGCCAGATGGCAGGAATCCTGATACGTCACCGTCGCTCGAACTTCGCCCATCTTCGTGTTCAGCTCGATCGACGCCAGATATTCATTCACGTCCTTCACCAGCCCGGAGAATCGCTTCGCCGCCGGATCGTCCTCGAGCAGTTCGTCATATTCTTTCAGCGTCGATCCGCACCCGCCCGCGTTGGTGATAATCGCCTCAAAACCGCCGTCCGCCAGCGCCTTGATATTCTGCCGGGCCAGCTTTCGCGCAGTGTCGCGCAATCCCGCATGAACGTGAAGCGCCCCGCAGCAGGTTTGATCTTCAGGAATGGTTACTTCACAGCCGTTGGCCTGCAAGACGCGGACGGTAGCTTCGTTGAGCCGCGCGAAACATAGATTCGCAATGCATCCGGACAGAAACGCCACCCGATGCTTACGCTCCCCGTTCGCCGGGAACACCCGCCCCACCTGCGAGTAGAAGAACGGCATCTCGACCTTGGGAGCCAGCGGCGTAATCGCGCGCAACCCTGGCAGCAGCCCCCCGAGCTTGTCCAGCCCTAGCTTCTGCGTCACGTACATCCCGTACCCGGCGAATTTGAGAAGTGTCCGGCTCGGCAGCAGCTTTTCGAACACCAGGGTGCGCAGGAAGGACCCAGTCTTGGGACCGCGATTTACGATATCCGCGCGCGCCGCCTCCACCAGACGGCCGTATTTCACGCCCGAAGGACATGCCGTTTCACAGGCGCGGCAGGCCAGGCACAGGTCAATGTGCTCCATGTATGACTCTGTGATCGGAGCCCCGTTCGATACCTGGACCATCTGATAAATCCGCCCGCGCGGCGAATCCATTTCGACATGCAATTCCCGGTACGTCGGACACGCGTTCAAGCACAGCCCGCAGTGGACGCACTTGTCCAGATCCGCGCGCCGAGGTGCATCCGAAAATGTCGCGTCAGATGCGGCCATACAATCGCCCCCGATTCAGTAAATGCTCGGGGTCGAACATTTCTTTAATTCGTTTCATCGTCTCGAAATCGCCATTCCAGGCCCGCGCCGGGGCATTCTCGGCGTAATGCGCGTAAATTACTCCTGAGCCGGCGCGCGCGATCGCGGGCGCCGTCAGCTTCGCCATCGCCGCGGGCATTTCGCTGAGCTTGGTCGCGATCGGCACCACCGCACCTTTGGGATTCTCTGCCAGAAACCGCTGCGTGAACCCGGAGATCTCGTCCCAGACCGATTCGTCTTCCACGCGCGCTTTCGGCAGATCGTTCGCGAAGCGTCGAAGCACCGCGGGGTTTCCCTGGGCATGGATCAGCAGCCTGAATCCGGAGGGCCAGTTCACGATATCGATCGCCGACGGCTGCAACACGCCGCGCAGGATACGGTCGCGCTCCGCGAAAGCTTCCGCCGCCGTCGCAAAGTCCATCACGAACGTCTTCGACTCAGGCGGCATCGGAAAGACCTTGAAGTTCACAATCGCCATGGCCGCCAAGGTCCCGAAAGAACCTACCAGAAGCTTCGCCATATCCAGCCCCGCGACATTTTTCACCACCATGCCGCCGCTGTCGATAAGCTGCCCTTCCAGCGTCGCGAACTTCATTCCGATGATCATGTCGCGCGCCGTCCCGTAAAGCCGCCGCCGCGGACCGCTCAAATTCGCGGCAACCACGCCGCCGACCGTCGATTGCTCCCGCCAGGGCGGGTCGAGCGGAATCATCTGGCGATTCTCCGCCAGCGTGCGCTCCAGATCCGCAAACGGCATCCCCGCCTCAACACTGACTGTCAGATCGCTCGGCTCATACTGAAGCAGCCGCCGCAACCCGCAGGTCGAGACCGTCGCGTCCGCCGGCTCAGCCGTGCCGCCGAGACAATTCTTGGAAAAGTTCCCGCCCAGCAGGATTTTCTTGTGGTCCGCCGCCAGGCCGTGCAGCGCCTCAGCGAGCTGTTCCGGCGTCTCCGGACGAATGGTTTGCATCGAACATCTTATTATGCAGGATCGGGCCACGCTTCAGCCCGGCAAGCGTCTTTACTTCCTCCCGGGTCAGCATCCGATGCTTTCCGATTTCCAGTCCGCCGATTTCAATCCCGCCGATCGCCGTCCGCACCAGTTTGAGCACCTTCGCGCCATTGGGCACGCCGAGAGCCTCCACCATTCGCCGGACCTGCCGGTTGCGGCCCTCCGTAATCGTGATTTCGAAAAATGTGTATTTCGCCGAGTCGCGAACCCGGCTGACCACGGCCGGCCGGGTCGGACCGTCTGTCAGTTCGATTCCCTGGCGCAGTTGATCCAACTGCGCGTCGGTCAACAGCACCGAGCTTTTCACGAGATACGTTTTCGGCACCTTCGATTCCGGACTGGTGATAAAGTCCCCAAACGCCGTATCGTTCGTCAGAATCAGCAGCCCGCTGGTGTCCAGATCCAGCCGTCCTACGGGAAAAATCCACTCGCGCGCGTCCGGCAGCAGATCGTAAACCGTCCGCCGGCCCTCCGGATCCTTGTACGACGTCAGATAACCCTTGGGTTTGTTGAGCAGAAGGTAGACTTTTTCGCGGGCCGCGATCGCATTGCCATCCACAGTGACGCGATCCCGTTTCAGATCGACCCACACATCGGGCGACCGCGAAATTTTCCCGTTCACGGCCACGCGGCCAGCCCCAATCCAGCTTCGCGCCTCGGTCCGCGAAGCAATGCCGGCTTGGGACAACACCCGGTCCAGCGTTTTCGGCTTGCCGTGTTTTGAATTGCTTTGCCCGGCCTTGCTGTGATTTGCCTTGCTTTGGTTTGCCTTGCCGTGATTTGCCTTGCTTTGCTTTGCCCGCACTCCCTATGATCGTACTGCGGTGATCGAGTGCGTCCCTAATTTTTCCGAAGGCCGCGACGCGTCGAAAGTGCAGGCCATCGTCGACGCCATCGCCAGCGCGCCCGGCGTTCTGGTCCTCGGCTGGGAATCGGATACCGATCACAACCGCAGCGTCGTGACGTTTGCAGGCGCTCCTGATTCGGTGGCCGAAGGCGCAATCCGCGGCGCGGGCAAAGCCGCTGAATTAATCGATTTGAACGCTCACCAGGGTGTTCATCCCCGAGTCGGCGCCGCGGACGTGATTCCCTTCGTTCCCCTGGCCGGCGCAACGCTCAGCGACTGCGTCTTCATCGCCCATCGCGCCGGCGCCTCCATCTGGAATCGATTCGGAGTTCCCGTGTACTTCTACGAATCGGCCGCCAAGCTTCCGGAGCGGGAGCGTCTGGAACGAGTCCGCCGGCCAGGATTTGATGGCCGCCCCCCCGATATCGGCGACATTCCGGCGCACCCGTCCGCCGGCGCATCCATGGTCGGCGCACGGCCCATTCTGATCGCCTTCAACGTCAACCTCGCTACGGCGAATACCGAAATCGCGCAAGCGGCCGCCCGCAGGATTCGCGAATCGTCCGGAGGTTTTCGATTCGTCAAAGCCATGGGCCGCTATCTGACATCGAGAGGCTGCGCCCAGGTCTCCATGAACCTGACCAATTACGCCGCCATCCCGCTCGACCATCTTTATGCGGCGATCGACCAGACCGTCCGCGCGCTCGGCACGGAAATTCTGGCGTCCGAACTGGTCGGATTCATCCCCCGGCATGCCTATGAAATGGCGCCCGATTTCTTCGATCGCGCGGAAAATTTCGATCAATCCCGCATCATCGAAACCCGAATCGCTACAATGAAGGCGAGTGCTGGTCACGATTGAACCGTCTTCTCCAGGCGGAAGCCCACGGCCCCAGTGGCTGCGCGCTCCCGCGCCGGTTGGAGAAAACTACCGAAACTTGAAGCACCTGGTGGAGGCCTTGCAGCTCCATACAGTCTGCGAAAGCGCCGCCTGCCCCAATATCGGCGACTGCTGGAACCGCCGCACAGCGACGTTCATGATCCTCGGCAACGTCTGTACCCGCCGCTGCGGATTCTGCGCGGTGCAAAAGGGCGCGCCCCTGGCCGTCGATTACGATGAACCCCGCCGTGTCGCCGAAGCCTGCGCGGCGCTAGGTTTGAAGTTCGCCGTGATCACCAGCGTCAATCGCGACGACCGCAAGGACGGCGGAGCCGAACTCTTTGCCCTCACCATCCAAGCCATTCGCGATCGCCTTCCCGGCTGCGGCGTCGAAGTCCTGACGCCCGATTTTCAAGGCTCGCACGCGGCTATGGACATCGTCCTCGAAGCCCGGCCCGATATCCTGAACCACAACACCGAAACCGTGCCCCGTCTATATCGCCAGGTTCGCCTGGGCGCGCGCTATGAGCGCTCTCTCGACATACTCGCGCACGCGGCCCAGTCCGGCATCCCTACCAAGTCCGGATTGATGCTCGGCCTCGGCGAAACCATCGACGAAGTCCTGGCCGTCATGCGCGACCTGCGATCCAGCAATGTCAGCATTCTCACCCTGGGCCAATATCTGCGCCCGTCGCCCAAGCATTTGCCGATCATCCGCTACGTTCCCGTTGATGAATTCGCCGACTTGAAGCGCATCGGATATGCAATGGGATTCCAGCACGTCGAAAGCGGGCCGCTGGTGCGCAGCTCGTATCACGCTGCCGACGCGATTGCATGAACTCGGCTTACAATACACGACCGGCGCCTGGTCTCCACACCATCACGCTTCCCATGCCATGGGAGCTCGAGTCCGTCAACGTCCACCTGGTCGATCTCGACCTAGGATATCTGCTGGTCGATTCCGGGATCGCCACGGAAGACTGCTTCGAGGCCCTCGAATCCTCGCTCGAAGAAAAACGCGTCAAGTGGACCGACATCAAGACGCTCTGCCTGACGCATCTGCATCCCGATCACATCGGCCTGTCCTGGAAGATCCTGGAACTATCCGGCGCGCGTCTGATGATGCATCGCGTGGAAGCCGAATATCTCGCGCTGGTCTCCCGCGAATCGCGCGCCCCTTTTTTTGCAGAGGCGATGTTGAAATCCGGCGTCCCGGAAGAGCTCCAGGGCAAGATGGACCGCGCCCTCCGCGACATCCGCCGGGCTTTCCGTCCCCACGCTCCTGACATCCTCCTGAATGGCGGCGAAAAAATTCCCATTCGCGGCGGGACTCTTGAAGTGGTCTGGACACCCGGCCACTCACCCGGCCATGTCTGCTTGTACTCGCCCGAACACCGCTATCTGATCTCCGGCGATCACATTCTGGAATTCATCACGCCCAACATCGGCTGGCATCCCGGGACAGACATGCTGGCCGATTATCTCGAATCCCTTGAGCGTCTGCGTCCTTTCGCAGTCGATCTGGTTCTACCCTCCCACGGAGGCCCATTCCGGGGCCACGTCCAGAGGATTCAGCAGACCGCCGAACATCATCAGGCCCGCTGCAACTCGATCGCAAGCCACATCTCACGGGAGCCTCGGACCGCGAACGGTCTGGTGGAACAGGTCTGGCCGCGAACGCTTTCCGCCTTCCATCACCACTTCGCCCTCTTCGAAATCCTGGCCCATCTCGAATACATGCACCGCCGTGGCCGCGTCGCATCCGAGCCTCGCAATGGCGGCGCGTTGTACTGGACTGCGGTCCAAAATCATTGAACTTCCCTGCACCCCGGATCGTATCTGAGGTATAAAGGACAACTGAAATGTTCGCCTTCCTGCTGTGGTGCATCTTATTCGTTCTGTGCTGGCCGCTTGCGATTATGGCGTTGTTCCTCTACCCGATCGTGTGGCTAATCCTGCTACCTTTCCGAATCGTAGGAATCGCCGTCGGAGGCGCGCTGCACCTGGTCTGGTCGATCGTAATGCTCCCGTTCTTCGTAGTCCGCCGCCTGAGCCGCGTCTAACGACGCCCACGAAAGTTCCCAGGCACCGTCGCAGCACCCCGCGGGTACAATTGTCATCGTGCGTCCGAGCGACCAAATATAGCCAGAGGCTACTCGCAACGAAGCGCGACCATCGGATCCACACTCGAAACTCGGCGCGCCGGAATCCCCGTCGCGACCGGCCTCCTCGGATCCTTTGTTTTGCTGCGATTGAACTCGGCGATTCTGTGAGATCGTGCCCACACCACGATTCCGTTCGGCGGGAAGACCTCCCGCTCCGCTAGTCGCCACGGTCTGATTGGCGAAAAGCCGTGTCTCTGGGACCGCTCGCAACTCAATTCGGAGAGGATTCCAATTACTGCGTCAGCCCTTTCGATCACAGAGAATTGGCCGAACCGCGCCACTCAACTTCGTGTTTTATTACGCAAGATTGCTTCGAATGATATATTGTAACCTTCACCTTTTTCTCCAAATGCCCAAACAAGGCGAAGACGAATTCTCCCCGATATTGGAGGATATCCGTGGCAGCTTAGTCGCCTTGTGGAAGATTTTCCGGAGCTTCTTGGGCTTCGCCTTCATGGCCGCTTGGTGGGAATACTCAAAGCTAAGATTGCGCATTGCACCCGCTCTCCCCTACGTTTTCGTGTTCGTCGCAACACTAGACTTCGGAATGCTCTTGGTGGCAGGGCTAATGGAGTTGGATCATCGAATGCACGACAAGATTTTGCTAACCGATTCTTCGTGGAGACCGTCGGGCCTACACGGATCAATGCATGACTTTGCGAGGTGGCTGGCCATCGGCCCCAGGCCGTACATAGCATTCTCAGTGATTTCGCTGGTCTTGGGTTGGATGATGTTTCGGCACCATCACCGGGTTACGGAGCGGGACAAACATTACCTCCTGCTTTTGGGCTCGTTGCGCGAGTTGAGCGCGGAGGCAACTCGGTTAGTTGTGTCGGCATCAAAGCCCGAGGCATCGCATGCATTTATTGAGACAGCGCTCCAAACGCTGGCCCTTTCTACGATGCGGTTCAAAGGGGTGCTGATCCAGAGCATCACGCCGGCCTCCGTACAACAACACGGCTTAAATCGATCTGCGATCGTTCTCGACGCGCAAGCCGGCGGTGACCTATTTCACTTGAAATACCGTTGGCCTCCGACTGCCTACACCGGAATCCCGCCCGACCGTCCAATTAGGGCGAGTGCCGCGAGCAAGGCTCTAGAATATCCCAGGGCCCTGAGAGGCGGACGGGGAGACAAAGGAATCGTGTACATTCCTTGGAGGAAAGTTCCCCACGGATTACGTCACTGGTCCGATACCACCGGGAATAGAGCGAATTCTCGATTGGAATACGTACGTGACGCATCGACAGAATTGGGAACTGCACCTGGAGATCAAAAGCCTGTTTCCTTGATCTGCACAGAAATCGTAGCAAGAGGGCGGAGTTACGTGCTCTGCCTCGATTCGAATCGATGGAAATGCTTTGGGGAGGTTGACTTCTACACGCTCTTACTGGTCGCGAGTATAATTGGTTCGGTTCTCACCGAACTACACGGACAAACTGATGCCGGTCAACGGCCTCGGGCTGTTGAAGGCTAGCTGCCAAGCTCACAACGTCAACTCGCTCTTCGCTGGATCTTTTCGTTTCCGCCAGATTTTTCCCGTTTCGTCTTTTAAGGCATCCCAAAGGTCTCGGAAAAAACCGCTATCGTCGATCTTGGTGTAATCCGGTAAGTCCCTTATCCCCTCCGCAACTCTCCGGGTGCGGATGTTCCGTTCTTCGGCGCAGGAATCCGCCTTTTCGGTCGTGATTTCCCCGATGAGCTCTTTCTCTTCCGTCATCTCGGCCTCGCTGTGCGGCGTCAATGGACTGGCATTCGCATCCGCGATAGGCGTTTGTTTCGGGCTCGCACCGGCGCTTGACATAACGTTTCTAGAGCGTACCACAAACTTCTTTATCGTCGGCCTAATCCAGTCGCAATAGCCCTCACATTACTTTCTCCCAATCGTTGGATGATATTCTCCACACTAGGGTTTCCATATTACGGATGCCAAGGCTATTAAAATACTCATAATGTTCCCAAGATATTGAATTCAAACGCCTTGGCCTTCGCCGCTCACTTCCAACGACGGCACTGCCAATTTCCAAGCACGTGGGCGACCCTATTGGCCGCCATTAAAATCACGCGACTACGCCTAACAAGAGCGCGAAAAAACGTGTCTTATTGGTCGAAATTACGCTTTTACGCCTCACCCTAGGCTGGGGTGCCGTTCAAATACAGAGGCTGACCGCGAGCGGTGGGTTTCAGCGTCCTTAGGTTCGAAACCGCGCGGCTGCCCCGCGCCCACCGCGAGTTTGAACTGCGGTCTCTTGTTTGCGGGTCCCGAAACGGGCGCAATCGGAAGAGTCGCCACATTCGCGCAAGGCTTGCAGCCCGCGATGGGTTTGTCTTCCCCCCTTCTACACCGCCGCCGTCTGCGAATGCTCCTCGACGACGCGCCCATCAAACAAATGCACACTCCGATCCGCACACCGCGCAAACCGGGGATCGTGCGTCACCATGCAAATCGTCGCGCCGTTGCGATGCAGATCGCGGAGCAGCTCCATCACCGCCTCGCCATTCGCCGAATCCAAATTCCCGGTCGGCTCATCCGCCAGCAAAATTGAAGGGTCGCCGCCCAGCGCCCGCGCCACTGCGACTCTCTGCTGCTGGCCGCCGGAAAGCTGGGAAGGATAATGCTTCACCCGATGTCCCATGCCCACCCGCTCCAGCGCCTCGTGGACTTTCTTCTTCCGCTCCGAGTTGGGCATCCCGCGATAGGTCAGCGGCAGTTCGACATTCTCATACACGTTCAAATCGCCGATCAAATTGAACGCCTGAAAAATGAATCCAATCTCGCGATTGCGGATGCGGGCGCGTTCGCTCAGCTTCAGCCCCTGCACGCTTTTTCCGTTCAGCACGTACTCGCCGCCCGACGGCGAATCGAGCAGCCCGAGGATCGCCAGCAGCGTCGATTTCCCGCAGCCCGACGGTCCGGAAATCGAAATATATTCGCCCTGCCGGACGTCAAGATGGACGCTGTTCAGCGCGTGCGTCTCCATGTCCTCCGTGAAGAAGACCTTCGAAACGCCATCGAGTTTGATAAGCTGCCGCGATTCAGTAGTCATGGATGATCACCTTTTTACGAGTAGTTCTTCAAAAAATTGCGTAGCCCGCGCGTCCTTCGACTGCCCCAGCCAGAACATCGCTTCCTTGCGGACCACGGCGTTGCGATTCGTCCGCGCGATTTCGATCAGCAGCGGCACGCCGTCGCCGTTCTTCATCTGCGTCAGCGCGAATACGGCTTTCTTCTTCACCTGCGTCTCCGGATCGTTGTCGATCGCCTGCCGGATCGCCGCCTCGGAAATCTGCTTCCCTGCCCTCTGCGCCAGCCAGAACAGCGCCTGGCTTCGCACCTTCGTGCTCTTATCGTCGTGAGCGATGCGAGCCACCATGGGAATCGCCTCCGGCTCCTTGCTCTGCGTCAGCGCAAATACGGCATGCTCCCGGACGCGATCGCTCGGATCGTCGCGCAGAATCCGCTGCAGCGATTCAAACCCGTGCCGCCCGCGGGCATTGCCCATCCAAAACGCGGCCTGCCGTCGAGTCTCCTCCGGCTGCGTCGCCGCCGAGAGCCGGTCGAGCGCCATATCCGCCACTGGATCGCGATGCATCGCAATCGCCGAAATCGCGCCGTTCGCCAGTTTTCGATCCGCCCTGGCGTCGGAGCTCGGTACGAGCGACTCAAGCAGTCCGACACTCTGCGCCGGATTCACTCCGGTCAGCCACACAAACGGCAGCCCGCCCGCGTCGATATTGCACTCCGTCGAAAATGTCCGGACTTTCGCGACCTGCTTGTTCTCGACGCGAAAGAACACGAAAAACTCGGTCGCCCCTTCGAGCTGAATTGTGCCTGTCGGGGCCGCTGCCTGCATAGTAGTCGACGCGTCGCGCGGTTCAAGCGTGCAGCCCTGGTACTGAACTCCGTCGATCGAATTGAAGCAGCACATGCTCCGATCGCCCGCGATCTGCGGCGCCGCATATCCGATCCACACCGCGCCGTTCTGACCATTTACAATCGAGCGGAACGTCGCATCGAGCGTCCCCGATACGGCCCGCGTCTCCATCCGGGCGTTTTGCAGCCGCGGCTGGGCGAATAACGCGGGAGCCAATAACAAAACGGCCAGCCGTCTCATTTGGAGATCAGCTCCATCAGATAATCGGACGCTTCCTTGCACCCTTTCATCTGCCCCAGCCGCCGCACGCCGTCCGCCTTCAGATCGCGATCCTTCTCACTCCGGATCATGTCGACCAGTTGTTTGCAGTTCCCCTGCATCCAAACCGCCTGGAGGATCTGCGACTTCACACCCTTGTCTGTTTCACTCGAATAGATCGACGCCAGCGCCTCGCCCGCCTTCTCATTCCTCATCGTCCCCAGCCTGTGAATCGCCGATGCTCGCAGCCGGGCGTCTTTCTCCGTTTTCGCGATCTCGATCAGCCGGTCCGTCGCCTTTCCGACGAACAGCGACTGGATCATCGCGTCTTTCAAATCCACATTCGTCTCGGACGCATACAACTGGCCGAGTTCATTCGTCGCCTGCAGCATTCCCAGATTGCGGATCGCTTCCTGCCGCAGTTCGAGATTCGACTCGCTCTTCGCCGCGTTCAGCAAATGCGGCACGTCGTGCGAGATGAACATGCTGCGCAGCACCGCCCGCTTCACGCTCACATCGCTGACCGAAGCGTACACATCCGCCAGCGTCTGCTGGCTGTCCTTCGACCGGTACGTCCCCAGATACTGCACCGCGCGAATCTGCAGGTCCGGATTCGACCCGTTCTTGGCATATTGCGCCACGATGTCCCGAGCCTTATCGCTGCGGCTCTGCGCCAGCACGAACAGCGCGCGCCCCTTCAATCCCAGATTGTTCTTGGGATCGTTGATGACCTTCTCCAGCAGCGGCACGGCCCGCTCCGGCTCCGAATTCATCAGGCCGTTGATCGCCAGCAGCCGCAGATCTTCATCCGACTGATTTTCCGGCGACGCCGCCGTTCCCGACGCCTGCTGGATCTCGGCTTTCAGCGCGTTGGCATCGTTGATCCACCGGCTCTGCGGAAACTGTTTGGGAATCTCCGCCAGCGCCGCCAGCGCTTCGTCGCGTTTGCCCAGCTTGTTCAGCGCGTAAGCCTTCCAGTAATACGCCCCATCCGCCCGAGCCCACTTGTTTTCGATCACCCGATCAAACCGGTCGATCGCACGTTCGTATTTCCGATCGTCAATGTCGCTGATCCCCGAGCGATACGATTCGACGTTCCGGTCTTCTCTGTCACGCACCCGCTCCGCGGCGTCCCGGACGCGTTCCTGCGCCTCGCGGACCCGTTCCTGAGCTTCCCGGGCGCGGTCCGCCGCGTCCTGCGGCAGAAACGCCATGTCCATCCCCTTCAAATGCATCAGCGGCTGAAAATTGAACTGAAAACTTGGAATTTCCAATTTCTCAAGCATCGGCCACGCATGATCCATCTGGGCGGCCGCCTGGTCGATGATGCCCTGCCAGCCGTTCCCGGGCACATCGAAGCTCCCCTGAGCCGCCGCAGGAATCGTTATCAGCCCGCTCGCCATGATTGTGAATACTAAAGTTCTACGAAATGGTTTCATCGTTTGTTCCTTCTTCCCGTTACAACACCGGACTCCCACTTGGCGGAGCCGCCTGTCTCTCCTCCACCTGCGACCCGAAGACTTTCACTTTGAACAAAATCCCCTGATCCTCAATCTGCTTCCGCAACTCCTTCAACTGCTCCTCCGACATCGCCGACGGACTATGCGCGACCTCCAGGAGCACCCGCTCCAGATCCTCCAGTAGCGATGCCGTTGCGTTATCGCCCGCGCTCACCGCGGTCTGCCGGTACAGCCGGTTCGATTCGAGCAGATCCTCCGCCGCGCGCTGTTCATAGGAAATATCGAGCTGGCCGCCCTTCGATGTGCCCGCGTTCGATAACTCCACCAGCATGGTCTGGCTGCGCTCCAGATGATCCCCGAC
>DATGGL010000036.1:0-2485 GCA_035308605.1 Bryobacteraceae bacterium | reverse complement strand
CGGCCGCACGATCCTGCGGTCGCGCCCGACGGCTCGCTGTGGTACACCGGGCAGGGCGCGAACAAACTTGGCCGTCTCGATCCGAAGACTGGCGAGTTTAAAGAATATGCGCTGAAGACGCCGAACTCTGGAGCGCACGGCTTGACTGCCGACAAAGATGGCAACATTTGGTTCACCGCGATTTCGGCGGGCTATGTGGGCAAGCTGAATCCAAAGACGGGCGAGATCGCGGAGTATCGTCCGGACAATGGTGTGGAGATCGATCCGCACACGCCTGTCTTCGATCACGACGGCATTTTGTGGTTCACCAATGAACAGACGAATCACATCGGTCGCCTCGACCCGAAAACCGGCAAGATGACGCTGGCGGATGTACCTACGCAGCACGCGGTGCCTTACGGGATCGTGATCCTGCCGAACAACACACCGCTATTTTGCGAGTTCGGAGCGAATAAACTCGCGAGCATCGATCCGCATACGATGAAGATTCGCGAGTACACACTGCCCGCGGCAGGCGCTCGCCCGCGGCGGATTGCGCTTGCTCCCGATGGCACGGTTTATTACTCCGATTACGCGCGCGGCTATCTCGGGCATTTTGATCCTGCGTCCGGGAAACTGCTGAAAGAGTGGCCGTCGCCCGGAGGAACTGAATCAAAGCCGTATGGCATTGCGATTACTTCGGATGGTCAAGTGTGGTACAGCGAGTCGGGCGTGAGTCCGAACACGCTCGTTCATTTCGATCCGAAGTTGGAGAGTTTCGGCAGCGAGACCATTCCCTCAGGCGGCGGCGTGGTGCGCAACATGGTGGCAACGAGCGACCATCATTTGTACCTGGCTTGCAGCGGCGTGAATAAAGTTGCAATCGTCAGCCTGAACCAATAACAAATCGCGCTGGCTACAAATAGGAAGCTAGTTCTGACGTTGCAGTGACTAGCAGCGTCGCGGATTGGCTTCCCTTTTTATTTCGGACTCGCGGCGAGTTCGTCGAGCGCGAGGTTCAGTTCCAAAACGTTGACACGAGGTTCGCCGAAAAGTCCGAGTTCGCGCTGCTTTGTATGTTTCTGAATCAGATCGCGAATCGCGGATTCGGGCAGGCCTCGCTCTTTCGCGATGCGGGGAATTTGAAACTCCGCGGCAGCGGGAGAAATTTCCGGATCCAGACCGGAGGCGGACGTCGTGATGAGATCTACGGGAATGAGTTGTGAAGGATTCTCCTGATGCAGATTGTTCGCGTCGGAGCGAACGCGGTCAATCAATTTCTGATTGGTCGAAGCATAGGTTCATCCGAAGTCGCGGCCGTGATCGCCGTTTCCGCCCTCGCACGATTTGATGACAAGAGGCGTAAAGATTGAATAAACGGATCGTAGAATGTTCGTAAGACGACTGAAGTGTTTCAGGCGCGGTCCGGGAATGGCTTACTCGCCGGGCTCAAAGCGATAGCCGACCCAAGGCTCGGTGACGATGTAGCGCGGCGAGGAGGCGTCGGGCTCGAGTTTCTTGCGTAACTGGCCGACGAATACGCGCAGGTATTCCACCTGCTCAGTGCTTTGGCCGCCCCAGATTGCGCCCAACAGAGTGCGGTGATTGACGACTTTGCCCGGACGTCGCGCGAGGAAGACAAGCAGATCGAATTCCTTCGGGGTGAGTCGGACCTCGTTATTGCGGACGGTGATTTTGTGAGCCGCGATGTCGATGCGAAAATCGCCGATCTGGATCACCGGGTCGGCCTCCTGGCTCTCCGGGGGGACGCGGCGAAGATTAGCCCGCACCCGCGCCAACAGTTCATTCATGCCGAAAGGCTTGGTGACATAGTCGTCAGCGCCCGCATCGAGGGCTTCCACCTTCTGCTGCTCCTTATCGCGAACCGATAGAACAAGAATCGGCACCTGAGAATTTGCGCGGACCGCGCGGCAGAGTTGGATGCCGTCAATCGAGGGCATCGACAGATCGGTGATGATGAGGCTCGGCGACCAGTCCTTCATAATTTCCAGCGCCATTTCGCCGCTGTTAGCGACGCGAATGTCATAGCCTTGCGCCGAAAGACTCGTGCGCATAACACGCGTGATTTGGGCTTCATCGTCCACGACAAGAATGTGCGGCCGATCCGCCATCAGCGAGCCTCCTGCGTAACGATGTGAACATCGACCGAAGGCGAGTCGCGGAGGAACCGTTGAATGGCAGACAAATATAAATAGCGCTGCCAGCCGGTACGCGCCGACCGGCCGAAAATTACCTGGGTGATGTGGTGCTCGCGAACGAGTTGAGCCAGCGCGTCGGCGATACTGCGGCCGGAGCTGCGAACCACTTTGGCGCCGAGATTTTCCGCGAAGCGAATATTTTCGGCTAGCGTTTTCTGATCCTCGGGACGCGTATCGCGACCGACATCGACGTAAAACACATAAAACTCGCCATCCATAGCCTCGGCCATCCGGGAACCACGGGCGATCAAGTATTGCGCGGCGGGATTGGAACTCACGCAAACGCC
>DATGGL010000035.1:0-2607 GCA_035308605.1 Bryobacteraceae bacterium | reverse complement strand
CCCCGAAATGCTTCGTCTTCCGGCGTATAGTTAAAATCCATCGACTGAATTCTTCTCCCCTGATTTTACGAATCGCGCGCGCCGCCTAGCCCTTGGGCAGTCCGAGCACACGCTCACCGATAATATTATGCTGTATCTGATTGCTGCCCGCCGCAATCGTGCCGCCGCGCGCCGCGAGCATCCGGAACGACCACTTGCCCTTGTCGACCGCGAATGGCGCCTTGTACTCGATCTGGCTGTAGGGTCCCAGAAGTTCCATCGCGAACAGTTGGATTCGCATGTTCAGCTCGGTGCCGCATAGCTTCATCATCGAGCCTTCCGGCCCCGGCGGCATCCCCTTGAGCCGACGCGTTAGTTGCCGATACCCGGTGTAGCGCAGCGCAGTCGCCTCGCAGGCGAACTCGGCGATTTTCTGGCGGACGCTGCCGTCGTCCCATGCTGTCGCGCCGTTGCGCGGCAATGATTTCGCGAGATTCACCAGCTCACGCACTTGCGACATTCCGCCGCGATCGCCGCCACCACCCGACCGCTCGAACATCAGCGTGGTGATCGCGACTTGCCATCCCTGGTTCTTTTCGCCGACCAGGTTTTTCTTCGGCACCCGCACGTCTTCGAAAAAGACTTCGTTGAATCCCTTGTTGCCGGTGATTTGCACGAGCGGGCGCACAGTAACGCCGGGGCTGTGCATGTCGACCATCAGGTAGCTAATCCCCTTATGCTTGGGCGCGTCGGGATCGGTGCGCACGAGCAGAAAAATCCAGTCGGCATGCTGCGCGATCGAGGTCCACACTTTCTGCCCGTTGACGACGAAGTAATCGCCGTCTTCGACCGCGCGCGTCTGCAGCGACGCCAGGTCTGAGCCCGATCCGGGCTCCGAATATCCCTGGCACCAGATTTCCTCCGCCTTCATGATCGGCGGGATAAACCGCTGCTTCTGCTCCTCGGTCCCCCAATGCAACAGCGTCGGCCCGAACAAGCTGATACCCATCCCAATCATCGGCGCCGCAACGCCAGCACGCGCAAGCTCCTCGCCGTAAACGATATTCTGCAGGATTCCGGCACCGCGTCCGCCGTATTTTTCCGGCCAGCTAGGCGCGAGCCACCGGCCCTCGGCCATCTTCTTCGCCCATTGCTTTTGCAGGTCGAATTCCCCGCGACCCTCGGCCATTCCGATCGTGGTCTCGCCCATATGCGGCGCGAATTGCTTGTTGGCCTTAAGCCACTCGCGAAACTCTATCCGGAACGCTTCATCTTCGGGATTGAAATTGAAATCCATCGCGCATTTTCTCCTGGCACGGCTCGAGCGCCTGTACCGGCTGTTGACGATCACCCCACTGATCGCGTGCGGCTTGAACTTAAAACATTAGCCGCACCTCTGCAAAGGCTGGCCGCTCTCCTGATGTCGAGCTAAAACCGTATCTATGGCGCAGCCGAAAAATCTCGCTCCGAATCTGTGGGTCGTCGACCAGCCCGACTTCGGTAGCGGCCCGGCCAAAGGAATCGGAACGCGGATGACCGTAATCAGGCTCGCCAGCGGCGGCCTGTTTCTACACTCACCGACAAAACTCGACGATGGAACCAAACGAGCGCTCGACGCACTGGGCGAGGTGCGCGCGGTCGTGGCGCCTTCGCGGGCGCATCACCTGTTCGTCGGCGATTACGTCAAGGCGTGGCCGGGGGCGAAGCTCTACGGACCGCCCGGGTTGGTTGGTGACATCAAAGACTTCCGCGCCCGCAGCGGCGCACGCCTTGACCTGAAACTCGACGCGGTCCTCGGCGACGAGCCTCAATCGGAATGGGCTGGTGAGATCGATCAACACCTGTTCAAGGGCGCGCGATGGTTGAACGAAGTGGTGTTTTTTCACCGCACGAGCCGCACCGCGATTTTCACCGACCTCGTCTTCAATGTTCCTGCGGATTTCAAAGATGCGCGAATTTTCTATACCTTCGTGGGCGGCCGCGGTCGTTTCGGACCCCATCGCCTGGTTCGAATGATGATTCGCGACCGCAAGGCCGCGCGCGAATCAGTCACGAAGATTTTGGAGTGGGATTTCGATCGCGCGATTGTAACCCATGGCGACGTGCTCGAGTCCGGCGGCAAAGCAAAATTTGCTGCCGCGTTTTCATATCTGTAACCGTCTTACCTCTCCCACCGGGGAGAGGACGCGCCTTCGACGCGGGCGAAGGAGTTTGCACTGCGCTCGATGCTCGCGCCCTCACCCGTCCGACGACATGAATGTCGTCAGGCGACCTCTCCCAGTTCGCGGCGGGCGACTTCGTCGCCTGCCGCGGGAGAGGTAAAGATCCTGGATTCTTCTCTACAGCGGCTTCCGCTCTGAATGACACAAAAGAAGAATCGTCCTCTCACCGCAAACCAGTTCTAACAGGGGCGAAGCCCCGCATCTTCGTCCTATCACTGGGTGCAGGGGTCACCCCTGCCCAAGGAGGTGCGGAACCCACGGTGGGTTCCGCATTAGATTAAGTGATCTCCCCTTCCCCGCGTCCCCTCTGCGTTTGACAATACTTTGGCGATTGCGGAAAGTCCTCTTCAAGCATGATCGTAAATTTCAAGATCGATCTTCCGGACGACCTCTTCGACGCCCAATT
>DATGGL010000034.1:0-6020 GCA_035308605.1 Bryobacteraceae bacterium | reverse complement strand
GCGCAGGCGACGCAGGCTGAATCGAGCGGTCTGAACAATCAGATGTGGGCGACCGTCGTGAATCGCGATGGCGTCGTGTGCGCCGTCGCGTTTTCCGGCGTGAATCGCGGGGCCCAATGGCCGGGCAGCCGCGTGATCTCGGCCCAGAAAGCGAATACCGGCAACGCGTTCAGCCTGGATGCTTCATCCAATTCGAACGGATCCGGGCAACCCGGTGGCCTGGCGCTGTCGACGGCGAATCTATTTTCCGCCGTACAGCCAGGCGGGAGCCTGTTCGGATTGCAGGAAAGCAATCCGGTGGACACCGGCGTCGCGTATCAGGGACCTTCGTCCAACTACGGCACGTCGAACGACCCGATGGTCGGCGACAAGATCGGAGGGATCAACGTGTTCGGCGGCGGGCTGGCATTATATGCACCGGGGCACGTGATCGTGGGCGGCGTCGGCGTGAGCGGCGATACGTCCTGCGCGGATCACAACATCGCGTGGCGAGTGCGCAACATTCTCGGCCTGGATCACATGGCGGCCACGAAAACTCTGCCGGCGGTGGGCGGCGTGTCGGGCGATCCGGCGCGTCCTGACAACATCATTTTTGATATCACGGCCAACCCGTCGGGCGGCACCGGGATCAGCGCCGGCGGATTTGGGCATCCGATGTGCCTGAACACGTCCGGATCGGCGACGCTGCCGCCTGTAGAACCGTAAGCTCAACGGGCGCGACCCGTCCACATTCCGATAAATTTGTCGACCATCGCTTCCGGAACGTCGATGTAAAGCTTCACACGATGGCCTTCCTGCGTTACGCGGAGGCCATCGTAGACCTGGGCCAGTTCAGGCTGATTCTTGGGAACGCTCAGACGTCCGAAGCCGATCAAAGCTTTCAGCGCGCCTTCGACATCCTGCGCCGCGGCGTCGGTGGTGCAGACTCCTTCGGCGACGCCGTTCAAGCCGGCGCGCAGATCGAAGTAGACCGTCCCGGTCTGCAGCGACGCGAGCAGATGATTCAGGTTTCCCAGGTTGCTGTTTTCATCGAAGGGAAGATGTATGGGACCTCCGCTGTAGGCGGCCCAGAACAAAGCTTCCGGCGGGATCTGCTTCAACAATGCGGCGAGCGGCGCGGGCGGGCCGTGGGAGGCGCCGCGCTGGTCGATTAAAGAATGCAGCGCCGCTACTTCGCCGAGCGCGGCGGTGGTCGGGCTGATGAACACCATGGCGTTGCGGTCGTCGCCGATCAGCGTAAGCCCCTTATAGCCGGACCGCTCGGCGCCGGGCAGCCGCTGAAGCCGCGGCTCCATCATTTCGTCGGCGAATTTCCCGCGGCCCAGCAGGACTCCGTGACGTCCGTTCGAGACGAACAACAATTCCCACAGATCCTTGAACGGATCGAGCCCGGTTCGGCTCGCGAATTCGTCGACTTGCGGAAGCGGCTTGCCGGCGAAGTTTTTCTGATACACCGGCGTCTTGAAAAGTTGTTCCAGGCGCGTCCCGACCATCAGAACCGTATCGGAGGGCACCAGCGTGTTGAGCGCCGCGTCGACTTTGGGCCCGGCGTTTTCCTTGCGGGCGCAACCCGCCAGAACCAGCGCCAGCGCTAAACCGAGAATTCGCATCCTGAATTAAGAAGACGGCCGCCGCGCGCCGAATTTACAAGCCCATGTATATGATAGATTGCCCGTATGACACCCGACCAGGCGACCTTTCTGATGAAAGAAGTTTTTCTAACGCAAATCCACCAGGAGCATCCGCTGACCCGGAAAATCATTGAAGCGATCCCGGCGGACAAGCTCGATTACAAACCCGATCCGAAATCGAAAAGCGCCATGGAACTCGCGAAGCATATCGCGGCCACGGAAATGTTTTTCATGGGCGCCGTGGCGAATGGCGAATTCAATCGCGCCGACGCTGCGATTCCGGAAACAGTGACGACGCCGGCTCAACTGGCCGCCTGGTTCGATGAAAGCTATGCGAAGGCCACGGAGAAATTGGCGGCCACATCGCCGGAAGCCTTGCTGAAAGTGATCAACTTCGCGATTTTCAGCTTCCCTGCGATCACGTATATCGGCCTGATGAACAGCCACTCCATTCACCATCGCGGACAGCTTTCGACGTATCTGCGGCCGATGGGATCGAAGGTCCCGCGCATTTACGGCGGCAGCGCGGATGAGCCGATCGAAATCCCGGCGGCCAAGGCGCAGGAGACGTAAACACAGACCACCCGCTCGCTGTCGCTCGCGGCTCGGTGTCAAGCTTATCTCATCCAGCGCCGGCACTGAGCAGCCCTCGCGGGAGAAAAGTCCTGGAACCTATTCGGGGCAGGACGTGAAATACAAGTGTTTATGCTTCGACATACTGCGGGATTCTTGTGCGGAATGATGCTGGCCTGGGCGCAGGCGTCACCCTCTTTCGAAGTCGCGACCGTCAAGCCTGGCAATCCTGCCGACCATCGCAAGATGTTCGGGCTGATGCCCGGCGGACGGTTCTCCGCCAGTAATATGACGCTCAAAGAGCTGATCATTTTCGCCTACAACCTGAAAGACCAGCAGCTTTCGGGCGGGCCAGGATGGACCAATTCGGACGTGTTCGACGTGGTCGGGAAACCCGAATCGTCGGCGACTCCGGAACAGATCCGGCAGATGATGCAGGCGCTGCTGGCGGACCGGTTCAAACTGAGCATGCGCCGCGAATCGAAAGAACTTCAGGTCTACAATCTGGTGGTCGCGAAGAACGGACCCAAGTTGACGGAATCGAAGGTCGAAGAAGCGCCAACGCCCGGCGGACCGCGCCGCATGGTCCGGATGGGACGCGGCGAACTCAACGGACAACAGATGTCGATGGGGACGCTCGCCGACGTCTTATCAAAGATGGCCGGCAGAACTGTTGTCGACAAAACCGGCCTGACGGGAAGCTACGATGTGAAGCTCGAATGGACACCGGATCCTGGCGAGCCGCAGATGCGGATGCCTGAGATGCGTATGCCTGAAGCAGCCCCGCCCCCCGTGGCCGACGCGTCAGGAATATCGCTCTTTACGGCCATTCAGGAACAACTCGGCTTGAAACTGGACAGTCAAAAGGGCCCGGTGGACGTTTTCACGATTGACCGGGTCGAAAAACCTTCGGAAAACTGACAATCCGGGCAAGAAAAAGGGCACGTTTCAGCCGTTTCTTCCGTCTATATTTTCAGCCTTCCGCTAAAAATGAGCCGCTTTCTGTGTCTCGTCATGGTCGGGGCAGGTCTTCCCCTGGTGGCCGGGGAATATCACGGATCGGTTAAGTTTGGCGGTCTGCCGCTTCCGGGCGCCAGTGTCAAAGCGACGCTGGGGGACAAGCAGTTTGCGGCTGTCACGGATCAACAGGGCGCGTATTCCTTTCCAGATTTGCCGGATGGCACATGGACGATCGAGGTAGAGATGCTGTGTTTCGAGCCCGTTACGCGGGAGGTTTCCGTCGGCTCCGCATCGCCACCTTCGGAATGGGAGCTGAAACTGCTGCCCATGGAAGAGATCCGCAAAGCCGCGGCACCCGCGGCGGCGCCGGCGCTGACGATCAATCCGACGGACTCGGGGAAACCACTCCCGCGAGGCGCGAGAGCCGAAACCAGGAATCCGCAGGGCGGCTTTCAGCGCGCCGATCTGAAGGCGTCCGGTCCAACGCCGCCGGCACCGGCTCAAAACGAACCGGCTCCGGAAGGGGCGGCGGAGATCAATCAGCGCGCGGCGGACGGATTTCTCATCAACGGCAGTTCCAACAATGGCGCCAGTTCTCCGTTTTCGCTGGCGCCAGCCTTCGGAAATAACCGGAGAAATGTCCGGAGCCTCTACACCGGCAGCCTGGGGCTGATTTTCGATAATTCGGAGTTCGATGCCCGGTCCTTCTCGCTGACCGGCCAGGACACGCCGAAGCCATCCTATAACCACCTGCAAGGCGTGGCCACGCTGGGCGGACCTTTGAAGATTCCACATCTCATCCGGAACGGTCCGAATTTCTTCGTTGGCTATCAGTGGACGCGGAACCGCAACGCGACCACGCAATCGAGCCTGGTGCCGACGGCGGCGCAGCGCTCCGGGGACCTTTCCGCCAGTCCGGCCACCATTCTCGATCCGATCGCCGGCGTGCCTTTCGCGGGCAACCTGATTCCGCTCACTCGAATCAGCCCGCAGGCGAGGGATCTGCTGAGTCTGTATCCCATGCCGAATTTCACTGGAACCGGTAGCTACAATTTTCAGGTTCCAATTGTCAGCGCGACCCATCAGGACAGCCTGCAATCCCGGTTCAACCAGTCGATCGGGCGCAAGAATCAGATTTTCGGAACGTTCGCGTTTCAAAGCTCGCGCGCGGACAATCCGAATGCGCTGGGATTCGGGTTTCTGGACACCGCCAGCTCGCTGGGACTGAACTCCGCCATCAACTGGCGGCACGTGTTCGCTCCGCGATTTTTCGGGAATTTCGGATATCAGTTCAGCCGCATGGCGACGCACAATTCGCCGTTTTTCGAGAATCGCGTCAACGTGGCCGCGCAGGCCGGAATTACGGGGACCGATCAGACTCCGACGTTCTGGGGCCCTCCGGCGCTGTCCTTCGCCAGCGGCATTGCGCCGCTTTCCGACGTCCAGTATTCGTTCAACCGGAATCAGACCAGCGCCGTATCGGTGGCCATGCTGTGGAACCACAACGGCCATAACGTCTCTTTCGGCGGCGATTTCAAGCGGCAGGAGTTCAATTATCTTTGGCAGCAGGACCCGCGCGGCGCGTTTACGTTCACGGGTGCGGCGTCGGGCTCCGATTTTGCCGATTTTCTGCTGGGCGTGCCGGATACCAGCTCGATCGCGTTCGGGAACGCCGACAAATATTTTCGCGCGTCCAACTACGATGCGTACTTCACCGACGACTGGCGCATCAATCCGGAGCTGACGTTGAACGCCGGCATGCGCTGGGAATATGGCGCGCCGATCACGGAGAAGTACGGCCGTCTGGTGAATCTCGATATTGCTCCTGGATTCACGGCCGCGTCTCCGGTGGTCGCGAATATAAACCAGAACTACCCGTCGTCGTTGATTCGTCCGGATAAGCACGGCTTCGAGCCGCGCGTGGGCCTCGCGTGGCGGCCGATTTCCGGATCGTCGATGATCGTGCGCGCCGGATACGGCGTGTATTACAACACGTCGGTATTTCAATCGATCGCGATCCAGATGGCCCAGCAATCGCCGCTTTCGACCAACCTGCGCGTTTCGAACCCAGCTCCGTATCCGCTGACGCTGGCCGACGGGTTCGGGGGAACTTCGCAGAACACTTTCGGCGTCGATCCCGATTTTCGGGTGGGCTACGCGCAGAACTGGCAGATATCGGTGCAGCGCGATCTTCCCGGCTCGCTAGTGATGACGGCAACGTATCTCGGAATCAAAGGCACGCGCGGCATGCAGGAATTTCTGCCGAACACTTATCCGGCGGGCATCGCAAATCCGTGCCCGTTGTGCCCGGCCGGATTCACTTACCTTGTCTCGAACGGGAACTCGACACGCGAAGCCGGGCAGCTTCAACTGCGGCGGCGCCTTCACAACGGAATCACCGCAAGCATCGATTACACCTTTTCAAAGGCCATCGACGATTCGACCTTGGGCGGTAAGAATCAGGGCGTCAACGTGATCGCGCAGAATTGGCTGGCGCTGAATGAGGAGCGCGGGCTTTCGACGTTCGATCAGAAGCACCTGCTGAACGTGCAGATGCAGTACACCAGTGGAATGGGCATCGGGGGCGGGACGCTGGTCAACGGTTGGAGAGGCGCTCTCCTCAAGGAGTGGACGGTTCAGAGCCAGATCACCGCGGGCAGCGGGCTGCCATTGACGCCGGTTTATCTTACGGCGGTCAGCGGCACGGGTGTCACGGGAAGTATTCGTCCGGATTATACGGGCGCAGCGGTGTATGCAGCTCCGCCGGGATTGTCTCTGAATCCTTCCGCGTATGCGGCCCCAGCCGCGGGCCAATGGGGAACTGCGGGACGAGATTCCATCATCGGCCCCAGCCAG
>DATGGL010000033.1:0-3299 GCA_035308605.1 Bryobacteraceae bacterium | reverse complement strand
CCGATACAGCTCTGCATATTCGTTCAATTTTTCCCGATTCAACCGAACCCCGAGTCCCGGCCGGTCCGGAACGCGAATCGCGCCGGCCTCATACTTCATCAGGCCGCCCTCGATCACGTCATCCGTCAGATGATGATAATGCGCATCGGCCGCGAACGATAGATTCGGTAGCACCGCGCCCAGATGAAGCATGGTCGCGAGTTGAATCCCCAACTCGCCCGACGAATGCACGGCGACGCCCAACTGAAACGTCTCGCACACCGCCGCCGCCTTCACGCAGGCGCGAATCCCGCCCCAGAACGTCGTATCCAATAAAATCACGTCGACGGCGGTATTCAATACATTCGCCGCGAGCTGCTCAAAATTCACGACCACTGTATTCGTGGCCAATGGCACTCGCACAAATTCGCGCGTCCGCCGCATTCCCGCCAGCCCGTACACGGGATCTTCCAGGTAATCGTTTCGTAGGCCCTCGATCGCCTGCCCGAAGCGGATCGCCTGCTCGGTCGACCAGACCGCATTCGGATCGAAGCGCAAAGAATCGCCCGGAAATTCCGC
The DNA here is from genome assembly GCA_035308605.1 of Bryobacteraceae bacterium. GTDB lineage: Bacteria > Acidobacteriota > Terriglobia > Bryobacterales > Bryobacteraceae > Palsa-187. Next base: position 2,741 of record DATGGL010000033.1, on the reverse strand, counting down.
GGCCAGAGCCCGATAAACTTCCAGCTCATAATCCGGATGAAAAACGCCCGCCTTCACTTTATGCGTCGTAAATCCAAATCTCTTCTTATACGACCGCGCCGTCTCGACTGCCTGGTCGATGGTCCGCACCTCACCGAGCCCTGTCTTGGGATTCGGATATCGAAAAAAGCAGTAGGCAGCAAACGGCACACGATCGCGCAGCCGGCCGCCCAGAATCTCCGAGACCGGCACGCCCCACGCCTGCCCCAGAATATCCAGACACGCGAATTCGAGCGCCGCCAGGATCTGGGTCCGATTGTTATATAAGGATGCGGTCGGATTCGCGATGATAAACCGCATCTCTTCGATGCGCGCCGGATCGTGCCCGACGAGATACGATTTCATCGCGCGGAACACTGCCTCGGCCGATTCCCCGCCCCCGCCCATTTCGCCGAGTCCGATCAGCCCGTTGTCCGTCTCGACTTCGACAATCGTTCGAACGAATCGTCCCCAATGACATCCATTCGCATGGCGAAGCGGCGCTTCGAGCGGCACCGTGACCGTGGTGGCACGGATATCCTGAATCCGCATAGAAGCTTTTATGTTACAACCGTATGGATATAATGCCGCCGATCCCCGAAGATCAACAACAATCCCTGGTGACGCGCCTGATGAAAGCCTGCGGCGGCGCGTACTCCCCTGAAACTCGCCGCAAATATTTCATCTCCGGACCGCAGTGGGCCGCCGCTTATGAGGGCCACGCACTCTTCCACGCCCCCACGCGCCCGCCGATCGGATTCGAGCAGATCATCCCTAAATATGCCGAGATCGGCATCGGCTATTGGGCCACGCACGATACCGACGTGATCCCCACCGAAGCCCTGGGAACAGCCGCCCAATGGGAAATCGTCGCGCGCATCAAGAAGTCTCTCGCCGACAACGGCGTCCAGTGCTCGATGGTCACGACGGAAACTTTCCATCATGCCGTCTGGGCCGGCGGACCGGCTGCCGAATCTCCGGCCGTGCGGGACTACGCGAATTTCCGCGTGAAAAACACGGTCGACATCGGCCACGAGCTCGGCGCGAACTTCGCGGTTTACTGGCCCGGGTCGCTCGGCTACTACGTGCAGGGCGCGATTGATGAAATCGACACGCTGCGCTGGTATGCCGGCGCCATCAACGCCGCCTGCGAGCACGATCTGAAAGTCGCCGAAGAGAAACACCAGCCCCCGCTAAAGCATTGCATGGAAGCTAAACCCTTTGAGCCGCAGGCCGAGATTCTTTTGCCCACCAGCGACGCGATGTTAGCCTTCATCGCCTCCGGGAGCCTCACGCATCCCGAAATGGTCGGCCTGAATCCCGAATATCTGCACGAACTGATGTGGGGCGCGGCGCCGCGGGCTGCCCTCGCACGGGCGCTTCTCGCGAAAAAGCTGTTCCACTTCGATATCAACGACGGGTATCGCCTGAAGCATGACGTCGACATCGGCGTTGGCCTGGTAAATCCGCTCGACTGGCTGAACGTGTTGGTGCTCCTCCGAAGCCATAACTACACCGGGCCGTTCAATCTCGATTACAAGCCTCCGCGGACGACAAGCCAGTTCGGCGTGTTCGAGGTCAGCTTTCCCACTGCGGTGGACCGGTTCATTACGCTCTGGGAAATGGCCGGCGAAGCGATCGCCGATCCCGTCATCAAAGAAGCCACCGACGCGCTGAAGGCCGGAGGTCCTCCCTCAACCAACGTCGACGAAATCACTCGCGCCAATCGAGAGCTTCTTACGCTGCACGAGCTGATCGCCCATCGGCTGGTGCAAATCCTGATCGGCCAGCATCGCGGCCGGGTTTTCAGTTACTGATACGTATGTCAGGACCTGCTTGCTGGCGCGCGCGGCTCTGAAACCTTGAGGACCCCCTATGAATCCCACTCGAGTCATGTCGCTCAGTGCGGTCGACCTCGTTATCATCGCGACGTATTTCCTCGCGGTGCTCGGCATCGGTTTCTATCTCAAACGATTCACCCAGCGCGGCGAAGATTTCTTTCTCGCCGGTAGAGAAATGACCGCGTGGGTCGCGGGCCTCAGCTTCGTCTCCGCCAATCTCGGGTCGCTCGAACTCCTCGGCTGGGCGGGATCGTCCTATCAATACGGCATTCTTGCCGCCCACTGGTATTGGATCGGCGCGATTCCGGCGATGCTCTTTCTGGGCATCGTCATGATGCCGTTCTATTACATCTCGAAGACCCACTCCGTGCCCGGATATCTGCAACTCCGCTATGGCCCTGGAGCCAGCGGCCTCAGCGCGATCACCTTCGCGGTGATGACCATCCTGATGTCCGGCGTGAATGTGTACGCGATGGCGGTGGTGATGAAGGTGATGCTCGGCTGGAACATCCACTTCAGCATCTGGGTCTCCTCGCTCACGGTGGGCATTTACGTTACGGCCGGCGGCCTTTACTCAGCGATCTTCAACGAAGTTCTGCAATTCTTCCTGATCTGGTTCGGGGCCTTGTTGATTCCCATCTTTGGTCTGATCGAAACCGGCGGCTGGAGCGGCATGGTCGCCCGTATCCAGCAGAACTTTCCGGGCCAGGATTTCACGCACATGTGGAGGACTCTCGGCCGTTACGAAGACAATCCCATGGGCATGCACTGGACCGGCGTCGTGTTCGGACTCGCCTGCGTCATTTCGATGGGTTACTGGACAACCGATTTTCTGGTGGTGCAGCGCGTGCTCGCGGCGAAAGATATCCGCTCCGCGAAGCT
>DATGGL010000032.1:0-4799 GCA_035308605.1 Bryobacteraceae bacterium | reverse complement strand
TTCCCTTGGCCAGTGTTCGCACGCTGCAGGAGATCTACGACAAGTCTCTGGCGCGAACATCTTTCACTTTGGTGATGCTGGCCATCGCCGGCGGAATGGCGCTGCTGATCGGCGTGGTGGGGATCTACGGCGTGATTTCGTATTCCGTGTCGCAGCGCACGCGCGAGATCGGCATTCGCATCGCTCTCGGCGCGCCGCGCGAAGAATTGACGGGGATGTTCATTCGCCAGGGGGCGATTCTTGCGGGCATCGGCACCGTGTTCGGTCTTGCCGCGGCGGCGGCGCTCACGCGGCTCATGTCGTCGCTGCTGTTCGAGGTGACGCCCTTCGATCCGACGACCTACGCTTCTGTTTCCGTGGTTCTGATTGGCGCGGCGGTTCTGGCCAGCTACATCCCGGCTTTGCGGGCCACGCTGGTGGATCCGGTCGTCGCGCTGCGGGCTGAATAACCGGAGTACCGGTACCCTGGTACGGCAGACTTGGAACGGCCGCTGCATGCGCTTTTCAATTGACTGAGTTACGATTTGAGTCTGCTCGCTACACAGGCTCAAATCTGCATCGCCGTCGGCGCGATTCATTTGCTCGCGCAAAGCCTGCCTGCGCAAACCTGCACTCCCGCTGAGCTGCGCGTCATCGTAGTCGACTCGCAGGAGAGTCCCGTCTTCGATGCCGATGTCCAGATCGCTTCTGGAGCGCAAACGCCGTCCAACCGATCGACACAGACCGCAGGCTTCGCGGACTTCCAAAAAGTTTCCTGCGGGACTTGGAATGTCACGGTCTCAAAAGACGGATTCGAAACGGTGGTGCGGCCGGCCGCGGTCGGCAACGCCCCTCTAACGGAGATCAGCATCATCCTGACGCCCAAGATGCAGACCAGTAGCGTCGATGTCACCGAGTCGGCGCCGCCGGTGGAACAAAGCGCATCGCAAAGCCACGAGCTTCGCCCGGTGGAGGTGAAAACTCTGCCTACCAATCCCGCCACTGTCGACGATGCGCTGCCACTGGAGCCCGGCATCGTCCGCACCCAAAACGGAGAGCTGAAGATCGACGGCACCGGCCAGGAACGTAGCGCCATGATCGTCAATCAGACCGACATTACCGATCCCGCAACGGGAAAATTCGGTCAGACCGTTCCCATCGACAGCATCGAATCAGTCAACGTCCTGAACATGCCGTTCCTCGCCCAGTACGGCCGCTTCACGCAGAGTGTGATCGCTGTTCAAACCAAGCGGGGGGGCGAGAAATGGCACGCCGAGCTGAACGATCCCTTTCCCGACTTTCGCATCCGCAGTTATCACATGCGCGGCATCCGCAATGAGACTCCGCGGTTCGTGGTGGGAGGACCCCTGGTCCAGAACCGTGTGTATTTCATTTCTTCCCTGCAATACATTTTTCGCCAGGATCCCAACCGGACTCTGCCGTTTCCCTACAACGAATCGAAACAGGAATCCATCAATTCGTTTACCCAGCTCGACGTGATTCTGTCGCCCAAGCAACTGGTTACCGCGACCTTTCATTTCAGCCCCCAGCACATCAATTTCGTAAATCCGGACTATTTCAACCCCCAGCCGGTGACGCCCAGTTACGCGCAGCAAAACTACGTAGGCACCGCGATCGATCATCTCGGGATTTTCAACGGCATCCTCGATAGCGGCGTCTCCTTTGAGCGCTTCAACGTGAACGTCGGAGCGCAGGGCTACGCCGATATGTCGATGACGCCGGAAGGAAACTTCGGCAACTTCTTCGGCCAGCAGAATCGCAGCGCCGGACGTATAGAATGGCTGGAAAACTGGTCGCTGGCGCCGATCAGCCTGATGGGAACGCATCTTCTGAAGATGGGCAGTTCTTTCACGAACTCCAGCGACGAAGGCCAATTCAACTATCAGCCCATCGAAATTCTCAGCGCCAACACGGGGGCCCGGGGCACGCTTCTGGAACGCATCGATTTCAGCAATCCCCTTCCCTTCAATCGGGCGGACCTGGAGGTAACCGCCTACGCGCAGGATCACTGGTCGCTGTTGCCGAATCTTTCCTTTGACTACGGCGGTCGCGTGGAACATCAACGCCTGGCGACGAGTCTGCGCTTCGCCCCCCGCGGCGGCGTCGCTTGGAGCCCGTTTGGCAACCGGCGGACTGTAGTCCGCGCCGGTTATGGATTGTTTTACGATCACCTTCCGCTGGACATTTATACGTTTGCGCGATATCCGCTGCGCACGCTGACATTCTACGCACCCGACGGGTCCATCATCGGAGCGCCGATGCCGTTCATCAATGTGATCGGAAGTTCCACGGGACCGCGATCTTTCTTCATCAACGGCCAGCAGGTGGCCGGCGCCTTCTCCCCGCGCGGCGGGACGCTGAATCTTCAGATCGAGCACAGCTTTTCGCCGCTGCTGCGCGTGCGCGCGGTGTACACCGACAATCAATCGGTGGGACTCGTGGTAGTCGAGCCGGAGCAGCTCGGAACCGTGGATGAGATTGTTTTGAATGGCGATGGCAAGTCACGCTATCGGCAGGCTGAAGTGACCGCGAAATTCGCCTGGAAGGCAGGTCAGCAGCTCACACTCTCGTATTCGCACAGCCGGGCCGAAGGAAACCTCAACACGTTCGACAGCTTTTTGGGCAATTTCCCTACGCCCGTGGTTCGCCCGGATTTGTATTCGAATTTACCGGGCGACATTCCGAACCGGTTGCTGATCTGGGGTCGCGTGAAGACGCATGTGTGGAACCTGGATGCGCTGCCCATTGTCGAAACGCGCAACGGCTTTCCGTATGCGCGGCTGGATGCGCTACAGAACTATGTAGGCGTCCCGTATAGCGACTCGACCCGTTTCCCCTGGTTCTTTTCGGCCGACGTGCGGCTACTAAAAGATTTCAAGGTCAATCCGAAATATACCCTCCGGCTGTCGCTAACGGCGATGAACGTGACGAATCACTTCAACGCGATCGCGGTGCACAGCAACATCGCGGATCCCCAGAACGGATTGTTTTTTGGAAATTACCATCGGCGTTACCGGTTCGATTTTGAAGTCGTGTTTTAGATACCCGCTTGCGATCGCGCGCGGTTCCGCAGCGTTGAGGCGCTGACACCGAACTGCGCACGCCAGTAAGCGGGCTATAAGTCCGACGCGATCCGGTGAACCGTTCGACGCCAGAACGCCACCAGCACGATACCGATCAGGATCAGGCCCGCGGATAGGCCCATCCACAGGCCAGGCGCGCCGAAGCCGAAGTGGAAACAGAGCAGCGAGCCGACCGGGAGTCCGATCAGCCAGTACCCGGCAAAATGGCAAAGCATGGGAGTCCGCGTGTCGGCCGCACCTCGCAGCGCTCCCGTCGCCACCACTTGAAAGCCGTCAAAAAGCTGAAAGAAAGCGGCGACACGCAGCAGGTTCACGCCGGCGGCGATGATGCTGGCGTCCGGAGTAAACAGACGAGCGATCGCGTGAGGGACCGACAATAGCGTCACCGCGGCGGCGGACATTACGGTTCCGCCCAGCGCCAGCGCGGTCCATCCGGATCTCGCCGCGCCCGCCGGATCGTTCCGGCCGATCGCCTGGCCGACGCGCACCGCCGCGGCGGAACTGATTCCCAACGGCATCATAAAGGTCATGCTGATGGTAGTGAGGGCGATCTGATGACCGGCGAGCGCGGTCGCATTTAGCCTGCCGATCAACACCGTCACCGTCGCAAAAACGGCGGTTTCGAGTCCGATCTGGCCGGCTGCGGGAAATCCGAGCGCGAGGAGTCTGCGAATCCGGCGGAAATCTGGCGCCCACGGAGCCCGGAACAGCTCCCGATCGCGGCGCCAGATCACCAAGCCGAGCACGACCATCATGAAGACGCGTGACGCGCACGTCGCCCAGCCGGAGCCCGTGGCGCCCAACCGCGGCGCGCCGAGATTCCCAAACACAAAAATCCAGTTCCCGAGGAGATTCACCAGATTCGCGGTCACCAGCGTGATCATCACCGGGCGAACCAGGTTGATGCTTTGCAGAAAACGGCGAAACGCAAAATACAGCAGGAGCGGGGCCGCGCTCCAGTTGAGCGCGCGCAAATACGGACGCGTATCGCGAAGCACCGAAGGATCGATGCCGGCCGCGGCCAGCAGCGGATTGCATGCGTCGATAATCAACATGACCGGCACGATTAGAAACAGGGCGAGCCAGATACCGTTGATCAGGGAATGGCGGCAATCGTCCAGGTCGCCGGCGCCGAACGCCTGCGAGATCAGCGTATCCAGCCCCAGCAGCAATCCACTGGCGAAGATGCCGATGGTGTAGAAGATCATGGTGCCGATGCTGACGGCGCCGATGGCCGCTGCGCTCACGCGTCCGACCATCATGGTGTCGACGGCGCCCATGGCCATCCAGCCGACTTCGGCGAGGACAAGCGGGGCCGCCAAACGAGCCATGGCTCGCAGTTCGGCTCGTTCAACCGTGATGACGCTCGGGGTCACACCCGTAGCGTAAGCTTTTGTGGGGCCGGCTTGTAGCTGGCTGCGGAGTTGCACTCCGCACAATGCTACGACGCGAAGAGTTCGTTGATGGGAACCCAGTAATCCGGGCCGTTGGTCTGCGGGACGTATTCGAATCCGCGATGGAATGGGTCGTTATAGCAGACGTTGGTCCAGTTGATGCCCATCGCCGAGTAGATGGTCGCCTCAATGTCTTCGGGATTCACGGGTCGCGCCTGGGACCAGCCGGGGTCTACGATCTGCGATCCGTCGGTATTCGTGGAGCCGAGCACCAGGCCACCCTTCACGCCTCCGCCGGCGAACATCGCGAACTGGTTCAGGA
>DATGGL010000031.1:0-19868 GCA_035308605.1 Bryobacteraceae bacterium | reverse complement strand
CGTCTTCAAGTGGCATCTGTTCTACCGCCACGTGAATTGGCCCGGCGAGATGGAGTGGGACCTCAACGTAATCAGCGCGTGGCTGGATTCGTCGCACGGCTTTTTGCTGGCACTGCTTGCCGGCATCGGCGTGCATTACGTCGTCACGAACAAGGAATGGGACCGGGTTCTCCGGGCTGAGTTCTATCTGTGCGCCTGGATTGCCGCAGCCCTCGGAATTTACCTCGCATCCACGCATCCGACGTTCACGCGCTACTTCGTCTTGATGGTTCCGTTCGTGGCGATTCTCGCCTCAATCGGCTTATATTCGTTTGCCCAGCAACTCACATCCGGGAGATATGCGACCGGGTTTGTCCTCGGACTCACCGTGCTACTTGGCTTGGGTCTCGTGAGACACCTTCACGACGAATGGAATTCGTTCCGCTGGTCGGACCTGGAGGCGGTGGCCCAAAGGGTGAACGAAGTTACTCTGCCCGAAGGTTTGGTTTGGGCCGACGAACCGATCTATTTTCTTACGCGCCGTACGCCGCCCTCAGGCATGGAATTTGCCTACAGTCACAAGATCTCGCTTCCCGCCGATCTGGCTCGATCGCTTCATATATTGTCCGCAACGGAGGTGGAGAGCCAGGTGGCGGCTCATCGATTCGACACTGTGGCCAGTTGTGAGGATGATGACGAGATCAGCCGGCTTGGTCTGGCACATGCCTTCCGGCATCAGGAGAAGGTCGGAGAATGCATGGTCTTCTGGGACCCGGCGCGCTAAGATCCCCCGTTAAAAACAACAAACCGCGCCAAGTGACTCCCAACGAGAGGCACCGGCGCGGTTCGATAAAAGCGAAAAACTAGACCAAAGAACTACCGCGAAAACTAGCGGCTGGTCTTGTCGGTGCTCTTCTTGCCACCCTTCTTCTTCTTGGTCTTCGACTTGTCGTCCGTCTTGTCTTGGGCGAAAGCGTAGCTGGCGGCGCCGAGGACGAGCGACATGCCGAGCATCAGGCTCATGATTTTCTTCATTTGAGTTTCTCTCCTTGAGTGTATGTCGACGACTTCATGCCGTCTTCAGGAACAATCATCGCAGCCGGACATGAACCTGAGCTTAACCACGAATTAAAACATTTTCATGCGGCTGTTGCTTTCGAAAGCGAACTGAAGCCGTATTATGTATATATTTCAGCCACTTACAAGAATCAGCACAATCACTATAGGAATCACAATTTGTGCGAGATCTATATTTAGTCCAGCTTTAGTATCTGGAAGATATTGCTGTAATCATCCGTCCAGCCACGAAACTTGGCCGATGCCTGGGCGTTCGACATGTCCGCTTTGGCGAAGCTCAGCGACTTGAACCACGCGTCGTCGGAGGTCAGCAGCACCCAGGTGGAGGAAGACAGGTAGTCCTCCTCTTCGCCTTCGTCCGAAACGACCGTGGCTTGCTTGTGGAAAGCTTCGGCGTCGCGGGCGCAGACCGGGATCAGATCCAGATACCGGTTCGAGACGTGAAGGGCCAGAATCCCGTCGGGCTTCAGATGGCTGAAGTAGAGGCCGACGGCTTCGCGCGTCAGCAGGTGAATCGGGATGGCGTCGCTCGAAAACGCGTCGACGGCGAGGAGGTCGAAATTCTGGGGCTCCTGCCGCTCCAGGGTCAGGCGGGCATCGCCGAGGAGGATGCGCTTGTCAGCGCGGGAATGGGGATAGAACCGGAACTCCGTCTGCGCGATCTTCTCCACCAGCGGATTGATGTCATAGATGCGGTAGTAATCGCCCTCCCGGCCGTACGTTGATAACACGCCGGCGCCCAAACCGATCACGCCTACGCGTACTGGTCCGCGAGTTTGCAGAGCACGGATCGCCCGGCCGACGCCGGAGTTGATTCCGTAATACGAGGTCGGAATGTACTGGAGATTGTCGTCGAGAACCTCGGAGCCGTGGTTGATGGTCCCGTGGAGGAGCTCCCGTTCGGTGTAGTGGTCGCCCTTGTCGTCCCGCACATGGAGGACGCCGTAAAAGTTCCGCACCATCACGCGGTAGCCTTTGATCTCCTCATGCTCGGTGCGCGCCATATATCCGGCGAGAACGCCCGCACCAATCATCATCACGGTGCGGAGCGGCCACGCGCCGATCCTGGGAATCGCGACGTTCCAAAGCACGATGATGGTTAGCACCGCGCACGCGAACAAGCCCGTCTGCAGTTCCAGATAGTCGCGAAATACGCGAGGTGCGATGACGGCCACGAATATCCCGCCCACCGCGCCGCCCAGGGAAACCATCAGGTAGAACAGCGTCAGATACCGCGCCGCGGGCTTGCGGCGCGCCAGTTCTCCATGGCACATCATGCAGCAAATGAACAGGCCAACCGCAAAGCCCGGAATCATCCACCTTATATGCAGGTTGCCCGAGTTGTTCCAGATCATGTAGGCCATCCCGCCCAAGGCCGGGATCAGCAGCGGCAGAAATATCCAGCGCTGATAGATCCGGTCGCTTTCAAAGGCGAGAATGAACGTTCCCAAGTAGAGCGCCAGGGGCAGCACCCACAACAGCGGAATCGGCGCGACGTTCTGGCTGAGATGATTCGTCACGGCCACCAGTAGCGTCGACGCGCACGCCGCCAGACTTACCCATAAGATCAGATCCGACCAGCGTGGCCGCTCCACGGGCGGCAGTCCTTCAAGCGGCGTGAGTTCCTCCTGAATATCTTTGCCCTCCCGGCTGATCCACGCCGCCACTCCGCACAGAACCGCGAAGGCGACGTACACTCCGCTCCACATAAACGCCTGCTGGCGGGAGCTAAGCTTCGGCTCGACCAGGAAGGGGAAGCTGATCAGAGCCAGCATCGATCCGAAGTTGGATAATGCGAACAATCGGTAGGGCACCGCGCTTCCGGAGCGCCGGACATACCATGCCTGCAAAAGGGGACTGGTCGAGGACAACAGAAAGTACGGCAAGCCGATCGTTGCGGCCAATAACAGGAGAATCCGCAGTGTCGGATCGCCCGCTTCTGACGGTTTCCATGACGGTGACGGAAGAATCGGCAGCAGGGCGCAGCTTATGAGGAGCAGCCCGGCATGGACGGCCATTTGCGTCGGCGCCCGCAGCCGGCGGATCACGAAATGAGCGTACGCGTAGCCGGCCAGCAGAACCAGTTGGAAGAACAGCATCGCCGCGCTCCAGACCGCCGCTGAGCCGCCAAACCACGGCAAAATGATTTTCGCGATCAACGGCTGCACCTGGAACAGAAGGAAGGCGCTGAGAAATATCGTCGCTGCGTAGAGTGTCATGCCCCGTTACTCGAAAAGGAAAAGGTCACTTGAGAATTTGAATGATGTTGCTGTAATCGTCGGTCCAGGGCCGAAACCCCGGTCTGGTCCGGATTCGCACAGCGGTCTTGCCGAAGTTTGGGTGATCGAAGATGGCAGGCGACCGCGACAGAAGAATCCAGGTGGATGCCGAATAATAGTCTTCGTCATCGCCTTCGTCGGGCACCGCGACGCCGGTCCAGCCAAGGTCAGCCGCGGCTTGCGCCACCACCGGTTCCAGATCCAGATAACGGTTCGAAATATTAATCGCCAGCACGCCGCCGGGTTTCAGATGGCGTTGATAAGTCAGGTAAGCTTCCTTGGTCAGAAGATGAACCGGCACCGCGTCGCTGGTGAACGCGTCCATCGCGAGAAAATCGAGCTCTTCCGCCGCCATTCGCTCTAACACCAGACGGCCGTCGCCCAGATACAGTTGCTTCTCTGCCGGACACGCCTTGAAGAATCCGAACTGCGTGCTGGCGATCTGGACCACCAGCGGATTGATCTCGTAGTAGTGCAATGTATCGCCGCTACGCGCCAGCGTTGCGGTAACTCCGGCTCCGAGGCCAAGAATACCGATCCGCAGCGGACCCGCGTCGCCCAGCGCGCGAATCGCCCGCGAAATTCCAGAGCTTTTGCCGAAATATGAGGTCGCGATCCGTTCCGAGCCGGGCCGCAGAAGCTGCGTGCCGTGATTAATGGTCCCGTGAATCAACACGCGTTTCGCGGGCGAGTCTTCCTGATCCGCATCGTCGCGGACGCGCAAGACGCCGTAGAAATTGCGCGCCGACAGAACATAGCCGCGTTCTTTCTTGATCTCGGCGTTCGTCAGATAGCCCGCGAACCCCAGCGTCGCCAAGACGCACGCGGCGCGCACCAGCACCGGGCTCTGATTCCATAAGACGCAAGTCACCAGGACCGCGCACCCAACCATCGCAACCGGCAGCTCCAGATAGCTGTGAAACCAACGCGGCGCGCCCAGAGCGACGAACAATCCACCGATGGCGCCGCCGACCGAAACCATCAGGTAGAACTGGGTCAAATATCTCGGATGCGGCTTCCGGCGGGCCAGCTCGCCGTGGCAGACCATGCAGCAGACGAACAACGCTCCGCAGAGCGCCGGAACCAGGCGCTTCACGTCGCCGTTGTTTTCGTAGGCGTAATCGCACCAGGCGAACAACGCGAGCGAGCCGGCCAACAACGGCAGAAAGATGATGCGATTGTAAATACGATCGCTTTCGAACGAGAGAATGAAACTCAGAAGATACAAGCTCAGAGGAGCGATCCACAAGAGTGGAATCGGAGCGACGTTCTGCGTCAGGTGGCTGGTTGCGGCCAGCAGCAGCGTGGACGCGCAGGCAGCCAGGCCGATCCATAAGAGCGTGTCCGCCGCGCTTGGCGCGGGCGCTTTTTCAGACGCCAAGCCTTGGATCGGATCGACGCCGTCGCCGCTCTTCCAGCCGGCAAAAGCGCACAGCGCGGCGAAAACAGCGTATCCGAACGACCATGCGACGGCCTGATGACTGAGGGCCAATTTCGGCTCAACCGCGAACGGATAGCTGAGCAATGCGAGCATGGAGCCGAAGTTGGACAGCGCGAACAGGCGGTAAGGAATCGAGCCGAGATGCGTCCTCAGATACCAGGCTTGCAGGAGCGGGCTGGTGGCGGAGAGCAGCAGGTATGGCAAACCGATAGTCGCGGCGAGTAACAGCAGAATCCGCGGCGTAGGATCGTCCCCGCCGGCAGGCTTCCAATGCGATGCGGGAATGATCGGCAGCGTCGCCAGACTCGCTACCAGCAGCGTCGCATGGAGCACAAGCTGCTGTCTCGGTTTTAAGTACCGAATCAGGCAGTGCGCATAAAGATAGCCGCCTAACAGCAGCAACTGGAAAAACAGAAGCGCGGCGCTCCAGACCGCCGCCGAGCCCCCGAACCACGGCAAAATAAACTTCGCAATTAGCGGTTGGACTTGAAAAAGAAGAAATGCGCTCAGGAAGATCGTTACCGCGTACACGGGCATTGATCGCTTAGCATACCCTAGTTCGGCGGCGCGCCGAATGAAAATACGTTAAGAAGTGAGCGGAAAATGCGGGGCCCGCTCACTGGCGTTCGCGGCTCAGTGCGGGCGATTACTGTACAGGATCGACATCGCCCCTACTTTGCGAACTGATGCGTGTCGACCGTTTGCCCGAGCAGGTTTTCGCGCATATTGCGATCTCGCGCGATGCGGGCTGTTTGCTCGAGTTGCCGCGCTTCTTTCTTGCGGTCCAGCTTGCGCAGCAGATAGGCATAGCTGTTCATGTACGACGCAACACTCGGATGGTCCGCCGGCAGGGTCGCGCGGGCGATCTTCAAAGCGCGCGCCAGGCTCGCTTCCGCTTCGTCGTACTTGCCTAAGTTGACGTACACCACGCCAAGATTGTTCAGCCCGGCTGCCAGCAGCGGATGTTGCGGATCGAGAGACGCCTCCCAAATCTTGACCGTGCGCACCAGAACAGGCTCGGCTTCCTGGTACCGTTGACGATCTCTTAAAAGCACACCCAGATTGTTCAACGCAACGCCAACATCCCGGTGCTCCGGCCCCAGCTCGCGCTCGCGAATGGCCAGCGCCTTGCGAAATAGTTCTTCGGCGGCATCGAAGCGTTTTTCGGCTTTGTAGGCGGTGCCCAAATTGACCCAGGACTGCGCCACTCCCAGATCGTCCGCTCCGCTCAGCTTCTGATGCAGCGCGGCTGCGCGAACCAGTGTTTCTTCTCCCTTGCTCAACATGTTCAATTCGACGTAGATCATGCCGAGATTGTTGAGCGTCCTGGCTACCGCCTGCGTTTCGACCTCGCCATGCTCACGCCGGACCGCGAGCGACCGTTCACAGGAATACTGCGCGTCTCGCAGGCGGCCCATCTCGTGGTACACGTTCCCCAAATTGTTCAGTATGGGGGCATCGTCCGGATCGTCGGTCTTTTGAGCGTCGTCGCGAACGGATTCAAACAGCGCGAGCGCCTCCGCATAGTGTCCGGCCGAGGCCAGTTTCTGCGCCTCACCTGCACGTTCGGCCACGCTCGCAAAAGACGACGAGACAAAAACGATGAAGAAAAATCCCAGTGAAATTGCGCACAGCATGTACACATGGATGTACGAAGCGGCATTTGGTTAGGTTCAGGAAACCGTAAGTTGTAATCACGATCGCCTTTAAAAATGGGCGTGGAAAGGCCCAGTACGGGCATGACAATTAGCGCGGATATTATTCGGTTAGCTTTGGTGAATTCGCTGCAAGTGAATATCGCCAGTGGCGGTCTTCAGACGCAGCGTGCGCCGCGAGTGTCCGATGCGGCCGGATGCCAGGACGCCATGGCTGTGGTCGCAGCGTACTGCCAGTGGAAATTCGGAGTTCACTTTGCCGGTAGTGGTCTCCGCCCGCACTTCCGCGCCAGGCGAAGAATTCATGTCGACACTGACGTTGCCGTTGACGCTGTGCGCCTCTACGTCCTGCTCGAGGAGATGCGCTGAGACTTCACCGTCGATCGTGCGGCCGATGAAGCGCAGGCGCTTGGGCAGACGGACCAGAAAATCGACGCTGAGATCATTGAGAAGCACATCGCCGCCGCCGCCATTCTCCCAACGAATGTGCGCCTCGGAATCCGACGTAGCCGCTGTTCTGAATCCGCCGCCGTGGCTCGGACGGCAGTCGAAGGGATGGTCCGCGTTGGCATTCGGATAGACCGCGCAGATCGTGACCCCGCCTTTGTGTTCTACGACCTCAATTGCGACGCGCTCGGGACTGTCCATGCCATGCTTCTGAGCGATCACTTCTATCTCGTCACCCTCGGCCAGTTCAGCCCGAACATTTCCGTGGACGTTGTTGATCTCGACGACCTGCCCGCCCGGCACCCAACCGTGCCAGCGCGTCTCTTCCTGCACTGTCTCCTGCGCAAGGGTTCCCCGTTTGACCTCAACCGTAGGTCCACTGGCGACGGTGGGACCGCCCAGCAGCACTACCGCGCTCACTGCAATCGAAACTAGCAGCTTCATAGGCAGATTCCTCGAATGGCGGATAGAAAGCACGTCAATGACCCCTTGAACTCGCCTGATTCGGCAAGACTTATCCTTGGCCAGCAAAATCGGGCTGTCCGTCTGTGGGACGACCGGAGGTGAAAGCGAACGTTCCATGATCGATGGTGAGATGGCTGAGGTCCGCAGTCGGAGCTAATCGCGCTTACGGTAGCGATTGTGTTTGGACCCGCGCGTTGTTAATCGGTCGAAATCCAGCCATCGACGATTTTAATGATCCGATGGCCGTAGGACGCGTTTACCTCGGAATGCGTCACCTGGATGATGGTGGTTCCACTTTCATTGAGCCGTTTAAACACCTCCATGATTTCCTTAGCCTGGCTCGAGTGGAGGTTACCGGTGGGCTCGTCAGCCAGGATCACCTTTGGATTCGCGATGATCGCACGGGCGATGGCAACCAGTTGCTGTTGTCCCCCCGAAAGCTGGTTCGGAAACAGGTCTTTCTTCCCAACCATCTGAAACTTATCCAAGGCGTCGCAGACAATGCCGTCGCGCTCCGACTTCTTGACGTTGCGGTAGGAAAGCGGGATATCCAGGTTCTCGTAGACCGTCAGGGAATCGAGCAGGTGATAGCTCTGGAATACAAATCCAAAATACTTCTTGTAGATTTCGTCGCGATCTTTCTTCTTCAGCTTGTGAATGGGATGGTCGAGGAACAGGTACTCGCCGGTCCAGGCGCTGTCGTGCATGCCGATCAGGTGCAGGAGGGTCGATTTTCCCGCGCCGGAGGGGCCCATGATCGAAACAAACTCGCCCTCCTTGATGTCGATGTTGACGCGACGCAGCACGAACGTCTTGGTTGGCCCGTGTTCGAAGTACTTTTCGATATTGCGCAAAGTGATCATAGAAAGAGTAAGAATACCTTACTCACGCGCCGGGCCACTGCAAATCCTTTAGCTGGGCCGGTCGGCCACTTATGACTGTTCGTTCCTGGGATTGAATGTCCTGTTACAATGCACCTGAAATGAAACTATGGTTGATCGCGGCAGCGTTCGCGGGAACACTCTTAGCCCAAACCCCGGATTGGACTGAGCCTTTTCCGCCTCATAAAGTCGTGGATAACGTTTACTACGTCGGGAGCCGGGGGCTGGCATCCTACCTGGTTACCACTCCCCAAGGCAACATTCTGATTAACAGCAGTCTGGAACAGTCTGTTCCGCTGATTCAGGCGAGCATCGAGAAGCTCGGGTTCAAGTTTTCCGACGTGAAGATCCTGCTGATCAGCCATGCGCATTGGGACCATTGCGCCGGAAGCGCGAAGATCAAGCAGCTTACACATGCCAAATACATGGTGATGGACGCCGATGCGCCGGAAATCGAGGCTGGCGGGAAAGGCAATTTTCAGTACGATACGCCGGCCTCGCGTTATCCGGCAACCAAAGTGGATCGGATCCTGCACGACGGCGATAAGGTGGAACTCGGAGGCTCCACGCTGGTGGCGCATCTGACGCCCGGGCACACCAAGGGGTGTACAACATGGACCATGAAGGCCCGCGATGGCGGCAAGATGCTGGACGTTGTGATCGTCGGCAGTCCGAATGCGAATCCGGGCTATAAGCTGGTCAACAATGCGCTCTATCCGCAGATCGCAGCGGACTTCGAGCGTATGTTCCGGGTGCTTAAGGCTCTCCCGTGCGACGTTTTCTTGGGCGCTCATGGGAGTTACTACGGGATGGAAGAAAAGTTTCCAAAGCTGAAGGCTGACGGCGCGAACCCGTTCATCGATCCGGAGGGTTATAAGAGCTACGTCGCGGAACGCGAACAAACGTTTCGCGCGGAGTTCAAGAAGCAGTCGGAACATCGCTAGACCCGCTCACTATCGTGAGGCGGTTCAGTATCCAGCGCACAGAACCGCGCGCGATAGTGAGCGGGTCCCGACATGTTCAAGTAACTGCAATCGGCAGCGTCACTCGCAGAACGGTGGATTTTCCAGGCGCGGAGCTCACTTCAAGGTGGCCGCCGAGCTGTTTGACGCGTTCTTCCATGCCTAGCAGGCCGAGACCGCGGCTTCGCTCCGGATCGAAACCGGAGCCGTCGTCTTCGATGGTCAGCGCAAGCGTATCGCCGTCCGTTCGCACATTGATGACTGCGCCGCGCGCGTTGGAATGGCGTGAAATGTTGTTAAGCGCTTCCTGGACCACTCGATAAACACAGGTGCGGACCGCATCGGGAAGAGCCTCGGGAACATCCTGGTCGAGCACTTTGATCTTAATGCCGGTGCGGCGCGAAACCTCGCGGGCCTGCCATTCGAGCGCCGGGATCAGGCCCAGATCGTCCAGCATCGATGGACGCAGCAGCAGCGCGATATTCCGGATCGAATTGACGCTCGAGTCCGCCAGGCCGCGGATGTTGTCGAGATATTGCCGGCTGATCGTATCTTCCGGCGGGATCCGCCTCGCGAGATTCGCGGCGTCGACCATCACGGCGGTGAGGGTTTGGCCGATTTCATCGTGCAGTTCCCGCGAAATCGCGCGGCGTTCTTCCTCCTGCGCCGATACCAGGCGCGCGGAGAGCTGTTCCAAAGCGCCTCGTCCCGCGACGATCTCCTCATACCGGCGCTGGTTCTGCCGCTCGACCTTGAGAATGTACACAACGCATCCGGCCGCGAGCAGCAGAGCGCTGCCGATGGCGACTTCCAGCAGGACGGTCAATTGACGCCCCATATCCTCGAATTCGCGCTGGATTTGCGCCTCGGCGGAGGCAAGCTGGCGGGCATCCACGTCGGCGACGCGAGTGGTGATCTCGACCACGGCGGTCCGCATCGGGAGAATTTCGTCGCTGTAGAATTCGGATTCGGTGCGCCGCCGATTCCCCTGCGCCCATTGGGTGACGCGATCCACATCCCGCCAATGTTGCTCGAGCATATCGCGAACGCGTTTCATCAGAACCGTTTCCTCGAGCGTGCCAGTAGGATAGTCGGCCACGTCGCTCAGCATGCGCGACCAGGTATCGCGAAGCTGGGCGATGTCTTCGCGGGCCCGCGCCTGGTCGGAATCCATGAGGTAGTCCCCGAGATAGGAGTGCGACAACAGGACATAGGATCGGATGGAGTCCAGCCGGCGGGAGCGCTCGAGCGAGGCGTCGCGCAGCACCTGGTTTTCGACGCGCATGTGGTGCAGTAACCGGACCGCGTCGACGCCGGCAATCAGGAAGATCGCCAGCATGCCCCCGAAACCGGCGGTCAGCGCCAGGCGCAGCGGATGCTCGGAAGCAGCCTTCATATCAATAGTTTAAAGGACTTACTCGCGGACGAATATCCCTTCGAATCGGCCCTAAAAATCCCCTGCGGAAGGTAGCCCTCCTACCCACCGTGCCGTATGGGAAAGAGCCGTCGCGGGACCTAATCTTAAATCGAGGTGGCAAGGAAATATGTCAAACAATCTCTTTAAGAGTCGTCGCTGGCTGGCGACGGCGGCGGTGACCACGGCATTGGCGGTCACCGGATTTCTAGGCGTAAGGGCGGCGACACTGCCGCATCCTGACAACCCGCCGGCGAACGTCAAGACCGCTCCGAGATCCGAAGCCGCGTCGCGGCGCGGATACTCGGCCGTGGTGAAAAAAGTAGTCCCCGCGGTGGTGAATATTTCTTCTTCGCGCGTGGTGAAGAACGAAATGAGCGGCATGCGCGGTCAGCCCCAGGGCGAGATGCCCCAGGGTCTCGATCCATTTTTCCGGCAGTTTTTCGGCCAGGAGTTCGGGCGTAACCTGGTTCCCAAGGAACGGCGCGAAAAGGCCCTGGGATCGGGCGTGATTATCAGCCCGGAAGGCTACATCCTGACCAACAATCACGTGGTGGACCATGCGACGGAAGTGACGGTCACTCTGTCCGACAAACGCGAGATGAAAGCTCGCGTGGTTGGCACGGATCCCCGCACGGATATCGCGGTGCTGAAGATCGAAGGTTCGAATTTCCCGAGCCTGGTTTTGGGCGATTCGAGCAAAGTTGAAGTCGGCGACATCGTGCTCGCCATCGGCGATCCGTTTGGTGTGGGACAGACCGTGACCAGCGGTATCGTCAGCGCAACCGGCCGCGGCGGGCTGGGTATCGAAGAAGTGGAAGATTTCATCCAGACCGACGCCCCGATCAATCCCGGTAACTCCGGCGGCGCGCTGGTGGACGATGAAGGTCATCTGATCGGCATCAACACGGCGATTCTCTCGGGCAACAGCGGCGGCAACCAGGGAATCGGTTTTGCGGTTCCGATCAACATGGCGCGGCATGACATGGACCAGATTCTGGCTCACGGCAAAGTGGAGCGCGGGTATCTGGGCATTCTTCCGCAGAACATCACTCCGGCGATGGCCAAGGCCCTGAACATTTCCGAGACCAATGGAGCGCTGGTAGGCGATGTGACCGCGAACAGCCCGGCTTCGAAAGCGGGTCTGAAAACCGGCGACATTATCCTCAGCGTGAACGGCGAAGCGGTCTCCGATGCAAACCAATTACGGTTGAAGATCGGCAATCTCGATCCGAGTTCGAAGATCAACTTGAAAGTCATGCGCGACGGGCGGAGCATGGAGATCCCGGTTCAGCTCGGTGAATTCCCCAATCAGGAGCGCGCATCGGTCAACAAAGACGAGAAAGACGGCGCGGTTCTCGGCGTCAGCGTAGAGAATCTGACGCCGGAAACGGCGCAGCAACTGAAGCTGGCTCCTCAGACCAAAGGCGTGGTGGTGAACGAAGTGAGTCCATCCAGCCGCGCCGCGGAAGCCGGCTTGCAGCCCGGCGACGTGATTCAGCAGGTGAATCGCAAGCCGGTTACCAACATCAACGATTTCAAGCAGATGATCAATTCTGCGAAGACAGATAGTCCTGTTCTACTGCTTGTGTACCGCGAAGGAACCACCCTTTTCCTCGCAGTCTAATCGGTTGCCCCTCAAGGCACGACGGCCGGGTATCCGCGCAAAGCGGAGCCGGCCGTTTTTTTATTATGAAGATCATGCGATGGGCGGCGATGGCGATGCTTGCGGGGATCGCGGCCGCTCAGCACATCGAGGTTTCACCCGCGAAGGGTCCGGCGGTCGGGACGCTGCTTGTGGCAACGAGCAAGTCACATGACGCGGATCTGAAGCAGTCGGTTGTTCTGGTGGTCCACAGCGGCGCGGAGGGGGTGATCGGGTTGATCTTGAATCACCCGCTCGACGGGGCGGCTTACTTTGGTGGACCGATTCCCATTGGTACGCGGACGCTGGTGAGATCGAAGTCCAGGCCGGGGGATGGTGAGGCGATCGTTGACGGGGTCTTTATGGTCGGGCGGAGAGTCGATGCGGGGCGGGTGTTCGTGGGGTACGTGGGATGGACGGTTCAGCAGGTTAAGGACGAGATCGCTCGGGGGTTGTGGACGGTTCGTTTTGGCGATGCGGCGGTGGTGTTCGACGGGAGGCCGGAGACGTTGTGGCGGCGGCTTGGACGGTAGCAATACCCGCTTGCTGCCGCGCGCGGTTCAGTGCGGGTGAACCGCGCACGAGAGTAAGCGGGTGCTGGCGCTATGCGTGAACGGTCGCCCGATGGCCATTGCTCAGGGCAATGAAATCGGGGATGCTGCGCAATGCTTCAAATCGCGGATCCAGCGACAGGTAGGCGACCCAGGGCTCTCGTTCGCGCGAGGCTTCCAGCAATAACGCCAAGGCCTCGGAGCGATGGCTTGGGCTCGATTGCGAAAGGCCCGCATGAATCAGCGCCATTTCGTAGCTGCCGACCCATTCCTTCCGCCCGCGTCGAGCCGCGCATTCCGACAAAGCTTCCTGCGCCCTGTCAGGATGACCGGCAAGGCCATGCAAGTACCCCAGGGCCGCAACGATCCGGCGGCTTCGTTCGGGGGACTTTTCAAGGGTTTCGATGGCCTGCTCAATCCGCCCCAAGCCAGCCAGGGCGCAGCCTTGAGCCCAGGCGTGGAAGTCCGTCAACTGTGTGGGCTGCGCGGTGCGGTTCAACATTTCTTCGTATCGGCCCGAGAAATAGAGCGACAGCGAATCGGCCTCATCCAGAAACGGCGCGGGCACCAAATCGCGGCACTGGGCGATTTCCTGTTCCGCGGCAGCGACCGCGCCCGAAGGGATAAAAGATCCTAACGCGAGCCACACATGGCCGGCGGAGCAATACGGATCGCGCTCGATTGCTTTTCGGAAATGCCCTTCGGCATCTTTCCAGTCGTGGTCTAGAAATGCGGAGACGATTCCCAGACAAATGTGCGCTTCCGACGACATGTCGTCGAGCGTCCGGGCGGCTTCGGCTCGCGCACGCACCAGAGGCCACAGAGTCCTCGGACGCTGGAAGCCGAGGAGCGCCTGGAACGCGTGCACCGTCGCCAGCCCCGCATGCGCCGCGGCAAAACCGGGATCGGATTCGATGGCTTCCTGGAAGCGCGCGGCCGCGTCTTCGAGAACCGGTTCGGAGGGACGGGTTGCGAGAAGTTTTCCGAAAGAGCAGGCGTTGCGCGCGCGGAGCTTCTTCTGAATTTCGCTCTCCAGTTGGTCACGCCGGTAGAACTGTGGGACGTACCTGCCTTTGGGGAAATCGATCACCAGCGGATCGTTGCTCCCACCGTTGCTGTAATACTCTTTTAACTTTCCGCGCAGACGATTGGCAAGGACGCGCACCAGAGAATCGTTGCGCGGATCGTATGTGTCCGGTTTCTCCAGAACTTCCGTGCCGATCACGTACTCTTTCAGAGTCCCGGCATTCCCTTGCAGCGTCTGTGTCACGGTAAAGCTGAGCAGGCTACGCAAACGCTTGGAGCGAGCGAACTTTGCGCTGGCCAGGATCCGGTCGAGCTCGGTTTGGATCGCTTCCTCGGAAAGCTCGGCTCCGATGACTGACTTCTCATCCGACATGCTTGGCTCCCTCCTGCACAGTTAGACTGCCGGAGACCAGATGGCGTGACACGTTTCTTTACGCTTTAATGTGCGCTGATCGACGTGTATTCGTCTGCCATTCGGAATAGGAGGGGTAAATATTGCCGTCCCGCAAGATTGACCGGCGTTTTTCGCGCGCTGCGCCTGGCGGAGGGACGAAGTGAAGCGGTTGATATCGCGGGGCTGTTGATAAATACAGGATTCGCGAGGTTTGGCGTCCCGCTTGCGGAAAGGTCTGTGCCGGCGTGAGCCGGTAAATCCATACAAGAAGGTATTCATCGTTATGAATTGGGATCAACTCACAGGACAGTGGAAACAGATGAAGGGTTCGGTCAAAGAAAAGTGGGGAAAGCTCACGGACGATGATCTGGAGCAGATCGCAGGCAAGCGGGAACAGTTCATTGGCAAAGTTCAGGAGCGCTATGGAATCGCCAAGGAGGAGGCACAGCGCCGCGTGGATGATTGGATGACCACGCAAGGCCAAACCCAGCGTCCGGCGCAGGCTCGTTAAGGGTCGATCGCCAGGCAGCTTTCGAAAACGGCCGTGTCCTCCACTGTGGAGGGCACGGCCTTTTCTTTAGCGAAGGGCGTAGGTCTTGTCCCAGACGGGCACGGTGCCGATCGGATCGCCCATCACGATAATTTCGACGCGCTGGTTTTCGTCACGCGCGTTGGCGGCTGCGTTGGACGTGATCGGGCGGGAGTTGCCCAGTCCACGGGCTGTAATGGAACTGGCCGGGATGCCGCGGCTGATCAAAACATCGCGGACGGCGTAGGCGCGTTTGGATGAAATCGAATCGTTATCTGGGGTCTCCGTGTGTCCTTCGATTTCGAAGCGAAGGCCCGGCGTCGCGGCCACAATGGCGGCAACCCGCGCGACTTGCCCGGAGGCGGTCGAACTCAAGGATGCGCCTGAAAATGCGTTGTTTGGAACCACGGCGATCAGCCCACGGGGGGTGTCGCGGGTCGCCAGTGGACCGTTAAGTTGTTCCAGCATCCGCATTCGAACCGCAGTCTGCGGCGTGCTCTGCGGTTGTGTGGCGGGGCGGGGCGGAGGCGGCGGCGCGATGATCCGCGATTGCGGCTCCGGCTGCTGCTTGCGGGCGGCCGCTGCTTCGGCTTCCGCGCGCTCCCGTGCCGCTCGATCGGCGTCGGCCTGCGCCTTCGCCGCGTCGGCTTCGCTCCTCAAACGCTGCACTTCGGCCTCGGCCTGAGCCTGGGCTTGTTTTGCAGCGGCGATTTCGGTCTGCGCCCGGGCCAATTTCTCTTCCTGCTGGCGGCGATCGGAGATCTGGCGGGCGTCTTCCGCGGTCTGCGCCGCTTCGCGGGCGGATTGCACGATGCGGGTCGTGTTGTTCCCCTTGGCGGTTTCAAGCTGGCGCGCTTCGCTCAGAAGCTGCTGGGCTTTCGCAAAGGTATTGGGCGCATACTGCTCCGCCTTGGCATTGTGCGCGATCGCGAGCGCATTCTCGGCCTGATACAGCTCCGACAGCTCTTCGTACTTGCGCATGGAGACTTTGGGCGCGTTGGGATCGGTCTGCGATTTTTCGGGAACCTGCCACGAGTATTGGCCGCGCGGCATCAGCTCATATCTCGCTTCCACCTGTTCGATCTTGCCAATGGTGTCGGGACGAACCTGGTTCTCGAGCACCACCACATCGCTGGGAAGGCGGACGGCGGAATATGGCTCGGCGGTTACGATCAACGCAAAGGCCTGATAATCGGTAGTCACGCGCAGGTGCGCCTTATCGGATCCGTTGGCGACAACCTCACCGATGTTGTGCGGCCGGCCGTCGGGCGTCAGCGCCCACAGGACGTACGTCTGGTATTCGCGGCCGTAGCGCGAAGGCTCCAGCAGGTTGTCGAAATGGACGTCGATTTCGGAGCGGCCCTGCTTCGATTCGACCACTGCCTCGCCTTTGGCTTTCGGCATCAGCACGGTGCCGCGAAAATCGATCATGGTGGGGCCGGAGCGATATTGATAATTGATCGCTTTAACGGTGCGCTCGGTCACGGTAACGTGATAAATCGGCGCAGGGCCGGATTGTGGCTGTTGGCAAAACGCGGGAACCGCGCCGAAGATCAGAAGAGCGGACACAGTTGTGGATTTCATGGCGTTCCTTCTGGAATTGCATTAAGCAAATTCAATGCCAGCCTTCAAACGATTGAAAAGCCGTGAGAGATAAAACGTGAATCGGTAAAAACGTTACAGATGCCGGAACGGCTCCTCGACCTCTGCCGGCCTTTTGGCAGTCTCGCGCTCAAGCGACCGAGTGACCAATTCCTTCGATCCGAGCCCAACGGCAAGCGCCAGTGCAAGCACGATTCCGCCAAACAGGATGGAGAACGCGATGAACACGATGCTTCCACCGATTTGCAGGTGCTCCAGGGCCATCGCCAGTGCGAGCACCACAATCATCCACTTCACGCCGGCGCTCAGCAGGCGGGCGTATTGGAGATTCATGTTTACGGCGCCGATGAGCACGCTGCGCGCCAGAAATCGCGCGACCACTGTGCCAACAAGCAATACCAAGGCCGCGGCGACCACGTTCGGTAAATACGCAAACAGCCGCAGGACGAGCTGCGACGTCAGCGTGGAATCGAACGCGGCGATTCCGACCAGGAAGCCGATCAACATGACGGCCCAGGACATCAGCCGCGCCGCCAGCAGCGTCGGGCTCTTGTTGGGAGACCAATCGGCGATCGAAGCAAAGCCCCAGCGCGCCAGATGCTCGTCAAATTGCAAGCCTGTGAGAACCCGCCGCAGAACGAAGTAGAGGATGCCGGCGATCAAGGTCGAGAACACCACGGCGATGATGAGCGCGACGATGCCCGGAACCAGGCTCGCGAGCTCGTTCAGAACGCGGACCATCGATTGATTGAGTGCCTGCTGGACTTGATCCCACATGATGGACTCCTTATGGATTGAAACGATCGGGCCAACGCCATCGTGATAGCGCGTACGGCTTGGCGGCTTCGAAGGCGAGCGACAATTGCTCCAGCCGCTGCGCGATCGCGTCCGGAGGCGCGTTTTCCAATTCGAGCGCGTACGATGCCACCCAGGCGAGATACAAGGGCGTCATTGCGCGCAATAAATGATCCTGATTGATAAGGCGGAGCCGGTAGCCCAGCGCGAAATCGTAAACGATGCGGGTCCACAGCGCGTCCGGCAGGCGGAACTGATCGAGCGGGAGCCGTGCAAGCTTGGTCAATTCGAGCAGCGCGCCGGGCGGCAAAACCACACCCCAGATCTCCGGCAGATTGCGGCAGCCGAGCTGGAAAGACTCGATCATACGGGCGGTGTCCAGGGTTTCCGCGGCATCGCTGAAGCGGAGTTCGTCGCCGAATAGTGGAATCGGCTCCGACGCTCGAACCCGCTGCCAGAAGGGCGCACGATGCTCGCATTCGTTGAAAAGAGGACCCAGAATCTGGGCGAGGACGGAGCTTTGGTTCATCCAGTCCGTTTCCGGATAGCGGCGCGGACCGACGTTGGCCTCGCACACTTCGAATCCGTCGCAGACCGCGTCGACAGTTATCGAAGCGAGCGACCGGGAGCGCGCGGCCTGGTGGGCTGCCGCATTCAGAAGAAGACGGTTGACCAGGCGCTGGGACAATCCGAAATCCGGGCCAAGCGGATGCTGAATGCGCTTCCCATAGAGAGCGCGCGTAAAAGGCGAGACGATACCGCTGTTCAGAAGGCCCTCAAAGCGGGAATGAGCGTAGCAGGGGGCCACCAGGTCGAACTCGAGATCGAGCGCGGGACGAATCAGGCGGGAGATCCACTCCGGCGTAACGGTTTCAAGATCGGAAACAACGACCGCGATGACACGAGCGGACAGATTCCGGCTGACGACGAAGAGCGATTGATAAGCATCGCTGATTCTTTGCGCGCCATCGACGCCACCCTCCGAGCGAAATAAAGGATAGGGGAGCAGACGGACGGAATCGTCACCGCCTGATTCGGCCGGAGCCTGATCGGGCGGGTGAACGACGACCGTTCGGAGTCGCGGATAAAGGGCGGGGGCGGATTGGCGAAGATCGGTGACGACGCGGTTAAACCGTTCGCGCTCGCCGGGGGCGAGGACGCCGATGACGACGTCGGCGCCGCCAATTTCGGCGACACGATCGCGAGCCTGCTGCGGGATTTCAGCTAATTCCGGCATTACAAATTCAAAATACCCATCAACGGGATGCGCACCCACGTGGGGCGATTGTTCAACTCATAGAGAACTTCGTAGAGAGCCTTGTTTAATCGAAAGGCGTCGAGGAGTCTTCGAAAATCGGCGGGGTCGGCAGGGAGGAATTTAGCGCCGGCAGTGATCTCCCGGTAACCTCGGAGAAATTCGGCGGCGGTGGAGCGCTCCCAGAGTCGTGCCCAGCGCTCCAGGCGGACCAGAGCTTCGCCGTGACGCGCGGACCAATTCATAAGCGTCGCGTAGGCGCCATAGCTAAAGGATCGCAGCATTCCGGCGACGTCTTTCAGCGGCGATTGTTTGGCACGGCGCTCGGCGAGCGGGCGGGCGGGCTCGCCTTCGAAATCGAGAATGATGTAATCGGTCTTGGCGCGCAGGATCTGGCCAAGATGATAATCGCCGTGGATGCGGATGCGTTGGCCGTACGCGGAGGCTTGGTTCAGTTCACCGCGAAAACGATCCAGAATTTCGCGCCGGCGGCTGAGCAGCAGCGCGGCCGGTTCGATCGTGTCGTCGGGAAGATGCGAGACGCTGTCTTTCAAGGCGTCGAACACGGCCGAGGCTTGCTGGCGCCAATCGCCGAACAGCGCCGCAATTTCCTGCGCCGTGAGTGGTTCGGGAGAAAAGGCCGGCTCGTCGGTGGCCTCGGCAAGAGCCAGGTGGAGTTCGCCGGTACGCCGGCCGAGCTTCGCGGCGGCATCCAGATACAGGCCGACGTGTTCGCGGGCGAGCGCGGAGGGGGGCTGTTCGGAAAGATCCATTGGATCGAGCGGGGCATCCACGTTGATTTCCGGATACGGAACCGGGGCGCAGGTTTCGTAATAGCGCTCGACCTCTTCCAGCGTCCAGCGCCAGGCGTCGCCCTCGTTTTCGACCAGACCTTCGAGCATCGCCAGTGTCGACGATTCGTGGTCTTTCGAATCGTATTCAATAGACCCGGCAAAGGGCGGGACGCGGTCGAAATGGACTCGCTCGCTCAGATATCTTTCGACTTCGCAATCGGGATTGGGCCCGGGCTGAAAGCGGCGGAACAGCTTAAGGATCAGACGATCGCCGTAGACGATCGAGGAGTTGCTTTGTTCGGCGGAACTGCGGCGAACCGGAAGATCGCGGCGAGGCGTTCCATCCAAGGATTGCCCGGCGACGCCGCGGATTTTCCCCAAGCGCGTGGTGAGCTCGTTTCCATCGCCGATCAGTTCCAGAAGAGCAGTGCAGGCGCGATCGTCCAGAATTCCGTCGTGCAAAGCGCCGGGGCCGTCGGGAGTGATGACGCCGGCGAGAATCGCGGTGGGCGACGATTCGCGAATCTGGTCCGCTTCCTTCTTCTGCGAAATGGCGAGCGGAAGGAAATACGTCTCGGCGGGGCCGGCTTCGTAGCTCACTTCGACCAGCGCGAGCGCGGCCTTTGACCGGTCCGAGACCGACCAATCCACCACGCGAGTGGTACGGATTTTTCGGG
>DATGGL010000030.1:0-17556 GCA_035308605.1 Bryobacteraceae bacterium | reverse complement strand
GCGGGTGCTGGAGCCGCATATCGTGCCGGCGCTGCGCAATCTGCGGGCGGTGATCCGGAATGTCAGCGACGCGCCCCTGGATGAGGCCGCGAAGTATGAACTGCTGTTCCGGCTGCGCAATAAAGAGGACGAATTCATGCGCGCGGGGACGCTGCTGGCGGGCGTGTCGTTTGAAGTACTGGCGAATCCGGGGAACTCGCAGGCGGTTGCGATTCCGGGGCAGAAGTTCGAGTTGACGGGAACGTTCACGAATCGCGCGAATTTGAAGATGGATAACGTCGAGCTGGGGTTGACGGTGCGCGGAGGGATTCAGTTTTCGTCGAAGCCGGCGCAGCGCGATGAGCTGGGGTACAACGAGAAAGCGACGCAGCAGTTTGAAGTGACTGTGGGCGACGATGCGGAGTATTCGCAGCCGTATTGGTCGCGGCAGGATGTGTTCCGGCAGGCGCTATACAATCTGGATCAACCGCAATACGCGAATTTGCCGTACGCGCCCCCGGAGATTATCGGCACGGCGTCGTACCGGATCGGCGGGGTGCGATTCAGCACGACGCAAGCGGTGATGGGCGCGGGGAACCGGCCGTTGTTGATTGTGCCGGCGATCAGCATTTCGCTGGCTCCGCGGCTGGGCGTGATTCCGGCGTCGCGACGCCAGGGGCAAGTGGAATTGCATGTGGAAGTGATGAGCAATGCCGCGAGCGCGGCGGACGCGAAGATTCACCTGGAGCTGCCTCAGGGGTGGACGGCGACGCCGGCGGAAAGCGCGCTGCACTTCACACATGTGGGCGAGATTCAGAATGCGGAGTTTCGGGTGAACGTCGCGCAGGTGGCCGCGGGGAAGAGTTATAAAGTCCAGGCGCTGGCGGAATTTAACGGGAAGCAGTATCGCGACGGATACGAGATCATCGCGCATCCGGATCTGGAGACGCAGCATCTGTTTCATCCGGCGTCGGCGGAGCTGACCGGCGTGGATGTGCGCGTCGCCCCGGGTTTGAAGATCGGCTACATCATGGGCGCGGGCGATGAGGTGCCGGAGGCGCTGGAACAGCTCGGCATCAAGCCGCAGATGCTTTCGGCGACGGATCTCGCCAGCGGGAATCTCTCGCAATTCGACGCGATTCTGGTGGGGCTGCGCGCATCGGCGGTGCGGGCGGATTATAAGACGTACAACTCGCGGCTGCTCGATTATGCGAAGAATGGCGGGAATCTGATCGTGCAATATCAGACGCCGGAGTTCGATGAGATCCAGTACGGTCCGTATCCGTATCAGATGGGCAAGAATCCGGAAGAGGTGTCGGAGGAGAACTCGAAGATCACGATTCTCGATCCGGCGAATCCGATTTTCGCGGGGCCGAATAAGATCACCGGGGCGGACTTCGATAATTGGGTGGAGGAACGCGGATCGAAGTTTCTGACTACGTGGGATCCGCAGTATAAAGCGCTGCTGGAATGTCACGATCGCGACCAGCCGCCGCAAAAGGGCGGGCTGCTGGTGGCGCGTTACGGAAAGGGCACGTTCACCTATATTGCGTACGCGCTCTACCGGCAGCTTCCAGCGGGCGTGCCGGGCGCGTACCGGCTGCTGGCGAATCTGATCAGCCTGAGCAAGTCGCCGCAGATGCGGGCGGAGACGCATCGGTGAAGACGCGTAGGTGATCTCGCCTGCACGTGAAGTTGCGTTTCGGGTTCTCAAAGATGTCGCGGGCGGAGGGTATGCGTCCGATCTGCTGCGGCGCGAATCGGAGAAGCTTTCCGAGCGCGATGCATCGCTGGCGGAGGCGATCACGCTCGGGTGCCTGCGATTTCAGAGCCAGCTCGATTTCTTAATCGATCATTTTTCGGGGCGGGCGCAGAAGCTAGATCTGGAAGTGAGAATCGCCCTGCGCATGGGGATTTACCAGATCCGTTATCTGGATCGGATCCCGGCACACGCGGCAGTCACGGAGAGCGTCGAGCTGGTGAAGAAGGCTCGGAAACGGTCGGCCGCGGGATTCGTGAATGCGGTGCTGCGAAAGGCGGACCGCTCGCCCGTGACCTGGCCGGATCGGGCGACGGAGCTGAGCGTTCCGGATTGGATGCTCGAACGATGGGGGCGGCAGTACGGACCAGAGGCGGCGGAGAAGATTGCGCGCGCCGCGCTCGAGGAGCCGGAGGCGTTCGTGAATCCGGAAACGGGACGGCGGCAGGATATCGGGGCGCAGACCATCGTTCCGCTTCTAAAGATCGAACCGGGGATGACGGTGCTCGATCTATGTGCCGCGCCGGGGAATAAGACGGCGCAGGCGATTGCGGCGGGGGCGCGCGTGATCGCGTGCGACCGGTATTTGCGGAGGCTGGCGGAGGTTCCGGAGGGTGACGGGCGCGTGGTGCTGGATGGGACCCAGGCGCTGCCGTTTGCCGGGAAATTCGACCGGATCTTGATCGATGCGCCGTGTTCGGGGACGGGGACGCTGGCGGGGAATCCGGAAATTAAGTGGCGGCTGAAGGCAGAGGATCTGGCGGCCTTTCAGGCGCGGCAAAGAACCATGATCGAGAGGGCGCTGCCGCATCTGGAGCCGGGCGGAGTGCTGGTTTATGCGACGTGTTCGCTTGAGCGGGAAGAGAATGAGGACGCGGTTGCGGGGTTTCCGGTGGTGGAGACACTTTTGCGGCTGCCGGGGCGGGACCGGGGGGATGGGTTCTTTGGGGCGGTGGTGAAACCGGCATGATAACATTGACCTAGCGCCCAAAAATGGTCGAGATCTTACCATCGATTCTGGCGGCGGACTTTGCGCGCTTGGGCGAGCAGATTGGCGCGCTTGAGGCCGCCGGCTGCCGGACGATTCACCTGGACGTGATGGATGGGCATTTTGTGCCCAATCTCACGATGGGGCCGCCGGTGATCGAATCGCTCCGGAAAATCACCAAGATGACGTTCGACGTGCACTTGATGATCACCGATCCGGACCGCTACGCTCCGGTTTTTATTCAAGCGGGCGCGAATCAGGTTTTGGTGCATCAGGAAGTCTGCCCGCATCTGGATCGCACGCTGCGGATGATTCAGAGCGAAGGGGCGCGTGCGGGCGTAGTCATCAATCCGGCGACGCCGGTGGCGATGCTGGATGAAGTGCTGGACGTGGCGGATTATGTACTGATCATGAGCGTGAACCCGGGATTCGGCGGGCAACGGTTCATCCCAAACGCCTTAGAAAAAGTTCGCCAGCTTACTCTAAAGAAAAGGGAACGTGGATTGCAGCTTCCCATCGAGATCGACGGCGGCGTGGGCAAGGAAAACGTTGTCGATGTGGTACATGCCGGTGTCGAGTGGATCGTGGCGGGATCGTCGATTTTTCACACTGTGAACCCCGCGGCCGCTTTCGAGGAGATGCGGCAGATTGCCCGCAATGGCGCTGCAGTTCGTGTATAGTCATAAGGATACAGTCGTTATGCGTATTACAAAACTACTTGCCGCCGGAATTGCGCTTCTGGCGCTGCTAAGTGTTTCGTGCGGGTTCAAACGTAAGAAATACGAGAACCCGATTTCCAAAGACACGCAGCAGCCGGACAAAGTTCTGTTCGACAAGGCCATCAAAGATATCGAGCACGGGCGTTACGAAGTGGCGCGGCTCACCCTGAACACGCTGGTGAATACTTACGACACCAGCGAATACCTGGCGAAAGCAAAACTGGCGATCGCGGACAGCTGGTATCGCGAAGGCGGGCTGCACGGATTCTCGCAAGCGGAAGCAGAATACAAAGACTTCATTCTGTTTTATCCGACCATGGAAGAGGCGGCGGAATCGCAGGAGAAGATCTGCATGATCCATTTCACGCAGATGGATAAAGCCGATCGCGATCCGAACAATGCGCTGCGCGCGGAGCAGGAGTGCCGCACGCTGATCACACAGTTCCCCAATTCGAAGTTCGTCCCGCAGGCGATGCAGCACCTGCGTCAGGTGCAGGAAGTGCTGGCGGAAGCGGAATATCGCACGGGAGATTTTTATCACCAGAAGGGCTCGAACGCGGCGGCGGCGAACCGGTTGGGAGCGCTGGTGGATCAATATCCGCTGTATAGCCACGCGGATCAAGCGCTGTGGCTGGAAGCGGATTCGTATAGCAGAATGGGGCCGCGGTTCCGGCCCAAGGAAGGCGACGCGCTCTCAAAGCTGGTTAAGGAATATCCGCTGAGTCCGCTGGCCGATCAGGCGAAGAAGCGGCTGCAGTCCCTGGAAATTCCAGTGCCGTCGGCGGACCCTGCGGCGGTGGCGCGGATGAAATACGAGCAGGAGAATCGCACCAAGCCGGGATTGGTGCGCACGGCGACGGATTTCCTTCGCCGGGGCCCGGACGTGAGCAGCGCGGCCAAGTCGGGACAGCCGACCATGACGAGTCCCAAGCAGGCGATTCCGGCGAGCGTTCCGGCCACGGCCGCGGCGCAGCCGGGGATCACCGATGTCACGGTTGCGCCGGTGAAGGATCCGACGGCGCTCGATAAACTTCCTGACGCGCGTCTGAATCCGCCGGGCGCGGCGGCGGCGGCGGAGACTCCGAAGGCGGATCCGGCCAAGCCTGCCGCAACCGATTCCGCGACACCGGCTGGGACTTCTTCTACTGGTTCGGGAACCACCGCGGCGCCGGCAGCGGCAGGGTCGCAGGCGACCGATCCAGTGGATCCGAAATCCAAGAAGAAGAGCAACAAGAAGAAGAAAACCGACAAGACGGACGACAAGAGCAAGACCACCGATTCTCCCTCGTCCAACAAGTAGCCGAATCAGTGAAATTAGCCTGAAGGTTTTGGTAGCATGAGGCACGGATGCCTGACAATACCTTCGACATTGTTTCCAAAATCGAGCTGCCGGAAGTCAGCAACGCCATTCAGCAGGCGGTGAAAGAGATCCAGCAGCGCTACGACCTGAAGAACTCGCATTCCTCGATTGAATTGCAGGAGAAAGAGAACAAGATCCTGCTGGCGAGCGCGGATGAGTTCAAGTTGAAGGCCGTGATCGAGATTCTGGAGCAGAAGCTGGTAAAGCGCAAGGTTCCGCTGAAGGGACTGGTTTTCGGAACCGTAACGCCGGCCGCCAACTCTTCGGTGCGCCAGGAAGTCACGCTGCAGCAAGGCATCCCGATCGAGAAAGCGCGCGAAATCGTCAAGGCCATCAAGGACAGCAAGAAGAAAGTCCAGGCGTCGATCCAGGGAGACCTGGTGCGCGTGGCGGGCAAGGATCGGGACTCCTTGCAGGAAGTGATCGCCCTGCTGCGTTCGAGCGATTTCGGCATCGACATGCAGTTCACCAATTACCGCACCAATTAAGGGCGCGGAAAATTTAATGGCCCGAAAAATCGAATCGCTGTTTCTAGACGGCCCCGTGGGACGTCTGGAGGCGCTGCTGGAAGAGCCAGAGGATGCGCCTCCGGTAGAGGCGGCGCTGGTGTGCCATCCGCATCCGCAGCATGGCGGGACGATGCACAACAAAGTCGTGTACCGGGTGGCGCGCGGGCTGCGGCGAGCCGGAGCGGTGGTGCTGCGCTTCAACTATCGCGGCGTCGGGCTAAGTGAAGGCGTCTACGATCAGGGCGAGGGCGAGTTGGAAGATGCGCGGGCGGCGCTCGGTTATTTACGGGGCCGGTATCCACAGCTTCCGGTCACGCTTGCGGGATTTTCGTTCGGGTCGCGGATCGCGCTGCGGCTGGGGTGTGCGGCGCCGTCCGTGGCGCGGCGGGTGATCGCGGTGGGGTTTCCGACCATTTACAAGGATTCTTCGTATCTGGATGGATGCCAGACGCCGCGTATTTTCGTGCAGAGCACGCAGGATCAGTTTGGTCCTTTGAGCGAGATCGAACGGCTGGTGGCGGCTTTACCCGAGCCGAAGCGGCTAATTACGATTCCGTCGACGGATCATTTCTTTGCGGGGGCGCTGGAGCAACTGGAAGAAGAGATCGCCGGCTTGGGCTAACGTCTTGGGCCTTGGGTTTAAGGCCGGCGCCGAAGAATACCAAGGGCGGCCAGCGCTCCGCCGACCAGGGCGAAGGAAGCGGGTTCCGGCGTGCCTACGGCGACCGCGAAATGACTCACGCCAGAGTCGGAATCGTTGAGCACCGAGGTGTTCGAATCGTAGAAAGAGCCTCCGCCGTTTTCGAGCACTAAATCGAAGCTGCCACCGGCGACGAAGGAGAAGGCGCCCGATCCGAAATCGATCTGCGTGCAGCCGGCGATGGATCCTTCCGGGCAATAATACAAATTGTTTCTGACGTTTTCGTTCGCGGTGATGTTGGCGAGCAGGTTGAAGGTGATGGTCGCGTTGGTCGAGGGATTGAAGTAGAAATCGACCGAGCCCTGGGACGGGCCGCTGCCGGCCAGATAGCTCGCGGTGGGCGCAAACGCGGTGCCGGTGCAGGTGTTGTGCGCACCGTTGTCGTACATGCACTCGCCGTAATTGGAGAACGCGGCATCGTAGGAGGTATGGTTCCAGAAGGGCGTGCCGTTGTTCGATGCGGTGGTCAGGGGAGCGTATAAGCTCGGGACGGAGGATTGTTGAAATCCGGCGCCGTATTGGGCTTCGAGAGTGAGCGCGGTGGTGCTCGAAAGGCTGAAGATCAAGTCGTTGTAATCGTAATCGCCGTTGTTGGCGTCCTCGACGCCGACATAGAACGTATTTGAGGGGCTGGTGATCCCGATGGTGGAGGCTCGCAGAGGCGAGAGTGTGAGGGCGGCGATGGCGAACAGGAGCCGGGGCGGAGTCATGAGGCCAGCTTAGAGAGCGGGGCGGGGGGCAACAAGGTACTGCGGGGTGGGCGGTTTTAGTACCGCGAGTTTTTTCGAAAGGGCCGGAAGATCTAAGAGACGACTACCCGCTTCCTTTGGTCGCGGTTCGGTGTCGGTGCGCTACTGGATGGGAAGGGTTTGATCAGACGCCGGCGAGGCGGAGTTCGCGTTCCAGGCGGCGCGTGGCGCGCTGGCTGATCAGGTCGGCGACCTTACCGAGAAGCTCAGGGATATCCTCGGGCTTGATCAGCAGGGAATTCTGGTGCTTGGCCGCATCGGTCTTGCCGTTTTGATAAGTGGTGATGAGCGCGGTGGCGGGTTTGTAATCCATCATGCGGGCATGACCGATCACTTTCAGCCCGGCTTCCGGGGATTCCATCTGTAAATCGCTCAAAACAAGCTCGTATTCGCCCTCATCCAGCTTGCCGACGGCTTCGGCGGCACTGGCGGCGGAGTCGACGTGATACCCTCCGGCCTCGAGAACGGTCTTGAGCGTCAATCGCGAGGTCGGGTCGTCGTCAACGAGGAGGACCCGTGCCAGATCGTAATCGAGACTGCGGGAGGCATGCATTTCTGACTTAACCTTCTAACTTGGCAAAGCTAACTTGCACAACGTCCTAACTGGGCACGGCGTCCTAACTGGGCACAACATTTTAACCAGACACCACCTAACCAGACACTACGTTAAGCAAACTTAGTCTAACGATGCCGACTACAGTTTAACCCAGAAGCACTGAAATCCGAACCCGAGATTTTCTTAGAATGGTTTAGGTACGCCGTAAGTACTTGAACCTAAGGTGTCTTAACCCCAAAGACGCGCTCGAAAATCCGGTCGACATATTGGAGATGGCGATCCAGGGAAAAGGCCCGGTTAATCTGTTCAAGTGACAGATAGGAAAGGATTTCTTTATCCGATTCGATGGCGAGGCGAAAATTGCCGTCGGTTTCCCAGGCGCGCATGGCATGGGCTTGCACGACCCGGTACGCCTGTTCGCGTAACATTCCGGCCGCGGCAAGGTCGAGCAGGAGCTGGCCGGAGAAGATCAAACCGTGGGTACTTTCTAAGTTCGCACGCATCCGCTCAGGGGAAACTCTCATGCCGTCGACCAGCCAGCGCGTCTTGGCGAGCATGTAATCGGTGAGAATGGCCGAATCGGCCAGGATGACGCGTTCGACCGAGGAGTGGGAGATGTCGCGCTCATGCCACAGGGCGATATCTTCGTAGGCGGCCTGGACATTGGAGCGAACCACGCGGGCGAGGCCGCAGATCTGCTCGGCGGTGACCGGGTTGCGTTTGTGAGGCATCGCGGAGGAGCCCTTTTGGCCGGCGCCGAACGGCTCTTCGGCTTCACGGACCTCAGTGCGTTGGAGATGGCGGATTTCGAGGGCGATTTTTTCGGTGAGCGCGGCGATGAGCGCAAGCGCCGAGACCCACGCCGCATGGCGGTCGCGCGCGATCACCTGCGAGGCGATGGGCGCGGGTTTGAGGCCGATGCGGGCGCAGATGTTTTCCTCGGCTTCCGGGGTGATGTGTCCGAAGGTGCCGACGGCTCCGGAGATTTTGCCGACGCGGAGGTCTTCCGACGCGGCCTCGAGACGCTGCAGGCCGCGGCGGGCTTCGTCGAACCAGAGGGCTAATTTCAGGCCGAAAGTAATGGGCTCGGCGTGGATCCCGTGGGTGCGGCCGATCTGGACGGTGAATTTGAATTCCTGGGCGCGGCGCTCAAGGATGACGCACAGCTCGCGCGTGCCGTCGATCAGCAGGCGCGAGGCCTGGGCCAGCATCAGGGCCTGGGCGGTGTCGACGATATCGTTCGAGGTCAGGCCGTAGTGCAGCCAGCGCGAGGCATCGGCGGCGCCGGCGGCGGCCATCTTTTCCGAGACAGCGGTGGTGAAGGCGATCACGTCATGCTTCACTTCGCGCTCAATCGCATGGATGCGGTCGACATCGAAGGCGGCGTGGGCGCGCAGGGCGGCGGCGGCTTCCTTGGGAACCTGGCCGGTTTCGGCGAGCGCTTCGCTCGAGGCCAGCTCGACTTCGAGCCATTGGGCGAAGCGGTTTTCATCGGAGAAAATCCGGCCCATCTCCGGGCGGGTGTAGCGGGCAATCATTTAATAGGTCACGGTCTCCGTGGCTTGTTTCGGGTCGGCAATGATCAGGCGCGTGAACAGACTGCGGCCATTCAGCGCCTGCGAGGCCATCAGCCGGACGATTTCGGGATGGTTGTTGTGTTCGCTCAGGTGGCCGAGGATCAGCGTGGAAGTGGTGGTGTCCAGATGATCGCGAACAAAGCGGCAGGCGACGTCGTTTGAAAGATGACCCATGCGTCCCATCACGCGCTGCTTGACGGACCAGGGATAAGGGCCGACTTTCAGCATCTCGAGATCGTGATTCGATTCGAGCAGCAGGACATCGGAACCGCACAGATGAAAGCGGATCGAATCCGGCAGGTAGCCGAGATCGGTGGCGATCGAAATTTTGATTCCTTGGGCGCGGAAGGAGAATCCTACCGGATCCACGGCGTCGTGCGGGATGGTGAAGGTGGTAACGTCGATGTCGCCGACGGTGAAGCTGGACCCGGCCGGGAACATTTCGATCTTGGGCGTGTACTCGCCCCAGGTGATGGCCGGAGCGGTCAGAAGCGACAGATACACCGGGACGTCCAGCTTCCGCGCGATGGCCTGGAGGCCGGATACATGATCGGTGTGCTCGTGCGTGATCAGAATGGCGTCGATGGACTGGGGATCGATGCCGGCGGCGGTCAGGCGCTCAAAGGTTTCCTTGCGGCTCAGGCCGGCGTCGATCAAGAGACGGGTCCGCTCGGTTGCGACCAGCGTCGAGTTGCCGGCGCTTGAGGACGCCAGGACTGTGATGCCGAAGATAAGGGTACCCTCAATCCATTATTCCTTAAATCGCTTGGTGCTGTGGGAGAAAAATGCCGATGAAAGAGCGAGTGTGGGAGACGCACTACAATAAGAGGATATGAAGGCTCGCGTGTACGTGTCGTTTAAGACCACGGTGCTCGATCCGCAGGGGCAGACGATCCGCAGTGCGCTGAACGGGTTGGGGCATAAATCGATCGCGGATGTGCGGCAGGGGAAGTTTTTCGATGTCGAGATTGCGCCGGATGCCAAGCGCGGGGATGTGGAGCGCGAGATAGATCAAATTGCCCGGGACGTACTAGCCAATCCGGTGATCGAGGACTATCGGGTGGAGTTCCTAGAATAAAATATGTGTGGAATTGTCGGCTACATCGGACCGCGCAAGGCTGTACCGATCATTATTGACGGCTTGAAGCGGCTGGAGTATCGGGGATATGATTCGGCCGGGATTGCCGTGCTGGAGGATGGGGATGTTCTTTCGGTACGGCGCGCGCAGGGAAAACTGCGCAACCTGGAAGACGCGCTACGGCTGAGTCCGCTGGATGGCTCCTACGGGATCGGGCATACGCGCTGGGCGACGCATGGGCGGCCGACGGAAGAAAACGCGCATCCGCATCGCGACTGCCATGGCGACATCGTGGTGGTGCATAACGGCATCGTCGAAAATTACCTAGCGTTGAAGCAGCAGCTTTCCGCCGAAGGTCATTGCTTCGTGACGGAAACCGACACGGAGATCATCGCGCATCTAGTCGAAAAATATTACGACGGGAACCTGGAGAATGCGGTTCGGGAAACCGTGCGGCAGTTGCGCGGCGTATTCGCGCTGGCCGTGATTTCGAGGAAAGACCCGCGCAAAATTGTCGCCGCGCGGCTGGGTCCGCCGGTGGTGGTGGGGTTGGGCGAAGGAGAATATTTCGTCGCCTCGGATGTGCCGGCGATTTTAAGCCACACGCGGGACATGTTCTTTCTGGCGGACGGCGACGTCGCGGTGCTGACCGAATCCGGCGTGCATCTTACGGATTTCAACGGGCGGGCGGTGAAGCGCCAGGTGTCTCACATTCTGTGGGATCCGATCATGGCGGAAAAGGGCGGCTACAAGCATTTCATGCTCAAGGAAATCTTTGAGCAGCCGCGCGCTGTGCGGGATACCACGCTGGGGCGGGTGGGCCAGGAATCGGGACGCATTTTCCTGGATGAAATGGACATTTCGCCCAAGCTGTTCCGCGAGTTTCAAAAAGTCAGGATCGTGGCGTGCGGCACGAGCTGGCATGCGGCGCTGGCGGGCAAGTTCATGATCGAGCGGCTGGCGCGCGTTCCGGTGGAAGTGGATTACGGCAGCGAATTCCGGTATCGCGATCCGATCGTCGGGCCGGAGACGCTCACGGTGGTGATTTCGCAATCGGGCGAAACGGCGGATACGCTCGCGGCACAACGCGAGGCCAAACAAAAGGGATCGAAGACGCTGGCGATCTGCAACGTGGTTGGATCGATGATCACGCGCGAAGCGGCGGGGACCATCATCACGCACGCGGGTCCGGAGATTGGCGTGGCGTCGACCAAGGCGTTCACGGGGCAGTTGACGGCGCTGTTCTTACTGGCGATGCACCTGGGACAGGTGCGCGAGGCGATCGACGATGAGACTTCGCACAAGCTGGTGGACCAGTTGCTGCGGCTGCCGGCGCAGCTTGAAGAGATTTTAAGGCGCGATGCGATTTACGAGGATCTGACCAAGGTGCTGTTCCGTGCGTCGGATTTCCTATACCTGGGCCGCGGGGTGCATTTCCCGATTGCTCTGGAGGGCGCCCTCAAGCTCAAAGAAATTTCCTACATTCACGCGGAAGGCTATCCGGCGGGCGAGATGAAGCATGGGCCGAATGCGCTGATCGACGAGAATCTGCCGACGGTGGTGCTGGCGACGCGCGATCCATGCGATGAGATGAGCCGGGTGCTATACGAAAAGACGCTATCGAATATTCAGGAAGTGAAGGCTCGCGAAGGAAAAGTGGTCGCGGTGGCATGCGAAGGCGACGAGGAAGTGCTCAAGATGGCGGATCACGTGATCACCATCGGCGCAACCAACGAATTGCTGCTGCCGATTCTTGAAGTGGTGCCGCTGCAACTGCTCGCGTATCACATTGCGGTGCGGCGCGGCTGCGACGTGGATCAGCCGCGCAATCTGGCGAAAAGCGTTACGGTCGAGTGAGGCAGTTTACCCATCGGGTGGAGATTCGAACCCGGGGCAAAGGGTTTCATCCGTTTACGGGCGAGGTCGCGAAGTGGGTGGCTTCGTGCGGCATCGGGACCGGACTGTTGACGCTGTTCTGCCAGCATACTTCGGCGTCGCTGCTGATTCAGGAGAATGCGGATCCTGATGTCGTGCTGGATCTGGCCGACTATTTCGAACGAATCGCGCCTGAGAATGATCCGCACTACCGGCATACGACCGAAGGTCCGGACGACATGCCGGCGCATATCCGGACGGCGTTGACGCAGACGCATCTGGCGATTCCGGTGATGGGCGGACGGATGGCGCTCGGGACATGGCAGGGAATTTACCTGTTCGAGCACCGGTCGTCAGCACACCGGCGGAGCGTGGTTGCGCATTTGATCGGGGAGTGAGTTCTGGCCGCAGATTCACGCAGATGGACGCGGATCGAACTGTTTTTAATCGGCGTCTATCTGCGTTTATCTGCGGCCATTGAAATCTTACTGGACCATGCGACGGCGCAGAATTGCGGGGACGTCCAGATCGTCGAATAGCTGATCGTGCGGGGTGTTGCCATTCGCGGCGGCAGCGGCTGCGGCGGCGGGGGGCTCTTCGTAGTAGGCGGGCTCGATTTCGGGCAAAGCTTCGATGTGCATGGGTTCCGGCTCGGGCAATTCCATTTGCGGGACCGGAGGGGGCGGCGCGGGCGCTGCGGCGGCGACGGCTGGGGTGCGCGACTGTTTGCGTTCGATGGCGGGCAGATTTTCGCGCTGGAAGCCGGTGGCGATGACCGTGATTTTGACTTCGTCGCCCATCGCTTCATTGAGCACGACGCCGAAGTTGATCTGGACGTCTTCGTTCTGCGCGGCTTCGCGAATCAGCGAGCAGGCTTCGTTCACTTCGTGCAGGCCGAGGCGGCTGGAGCCGGTGATGTTGATGAGGACTCCGCGCGCGCCACGGACGCCGCCGGCTTCCATCAACGGGCAACTGATAGCGCGTTCCGCCGCGACGACGGCGGCGTTTTCACCGGTTGCCGAGGCGGTGCCCATCATGGCGTAGCCCATGCCGAGCATGATGGTGCGAATGTCGGAGAAATCGCGGTTGATTAAGCCGGGAGTGGTGATGATGTCGCTGATTCCCTGCACGGCTTGTCTCAGCACGTCGTCGGCGACGCGGAAGGATTCGAAAAAGCTGGTGCCTTTCGGAACCAGATCGAGAAGCTGATCGTTGGGGATGGTGATGACGGTGTCGACAACGCTTGCCAGCTCGGCGAGGCCGTGATCGGCCTGCTTCTTCCGCTTGGGGCCTTCGAAGGCGAATGGTTTGGTGACGACGGCGACGGTGAGCGCTCCCAGTTCTTTCGCGAGGGACGCGACCACGGGCGCGGCTCCGGTGCCAGTGCCGCCGCCGAGGCCGGCGGTGACGAAGACCATGTCGGCGCCTTCGAGCAGATCGATAATCTTTTCGGTGTCTTCGAGGGCGGCCTGACGGCCGACCAGCGGGTCGGATCCGGCGCCGAGTCCGTTGGTGATCTTCGAGCCGATGGCGAGCTGGCTGGGCACCGGCGATGCGGCCAGCGCCTGGACATCCGTATTCAGCACGCTGAATTCGACGCCGGTCAAGCCTTCGTTGAGCATGCGCGCGACCGCGTTCGCGCCGCCTCCGCCGACGCCAAAGACGCGAATTTTCGTCTTGGGCGCGATTTCTTCCTCAATCACGAATTTCAAAGCATCCAGGGCCATTGTGTCTGCTCCTTTTTTCTTATCGTGCAACCCAACCGATCAAACCAGGCAGCCGCCTGCGGGGTGGCTGATGCAGCTTCAACTTCGCGGAATACAAAGCCAGGCCCGCGGCGGTGGTCCACGCGGGACTATTTAATTCCTCGGGCCAATCGCCGAATCCCTTGGCTAAGCCGTTACCGGCCTGGCAATTCAGGACGCGCTCGGCCATATCGCACATGCCGTTCAGGAACGCTCCGCCGCCGGTGAGGACGATGCCTTCGAGAAGATTGCGCTCCATGCCGACGCGCTGGAGTTCCGCGCGGACGTACAGGAACAACTCTTCGGCGCGGGCTTCCAGAATTTCGATCAGCTCGCTGCGATGCGCTTCGCGCGGGGGACGGCCCTCGGGCGACGGCACTTCGATGAGAGTGGAATCGGACGTCAGGCCGAGCAGCGCGCATCCATACTGCTGCTTCAGACTCTCGGCGTCTTCGTAGGTAACTTTGAAAACTGACGCGACATCGCGGGTGAGGTGCTCGGCCCAGACGGGGATGCTGGAGGCAAGCAACAAGGCGTCGCCGTCGTAGACGACCAGATCCGTCGAATGCAGGCCGATGTCGAGCAGGGCGGCGCCGCGGGTGCGTTCCTCGGGGACGAGACAGGCGTAGGCGGCGGCCATCGGTTCAAAGACGGTTTCCTCGATGGCGAGTCCGGCTACATGCGCGGCGGCGACCACGGCCTGATGTTCCTGGAACGATGCGGTAACGATGTGGACGTTGGCTTCGAGGCGCGAACAGACGCCTTTTTGGGGCTTGCGGTAGCCGGAGCGGCCATCGAGCGTGAAGTCCTGCGGCAGGACGTGGAGCAGCATGCGATCGCGCTCCAGGCGGACGTCGGCGGCGAGCTTCACGGCGTAGGCGAGATCCTCGACATCCACTTCGCGCGGGCGTCCGAATTCGTAGAGGCCGCGGCTGTGGCCGCCGCAGACGCTCATGCCGCCGATGCCGACGGTGACGCCTTCGACCGAGACTTGCGCGCCGCGCTCGGCATCAAACACGGCGGCGCGAATGGATTCGGCGAGAGCCATTTGATCGCTGACGCGGCCTTTGGACCAGCCGGCGGAAGGCGCGAGACCATGCGAAAGATAACGGATGTGATCGCCATCGAGGGCGCAAATGATGCAGCGGGTGCGCGCGCTGCCGGCGTCGAGGCCAACGGCGAGCTGCGTCTTTTGCGGCATTATTCGACCACCGTGATGCGATCTTCGAGTCTTAAGTCGAGAGTGGCGGCGCCGGGAAGACGCCGCTTGATTTCCGAATAATTGCGAATGAAATTCTGAAACCGCAGGCCGTAGTTGCGGTCGCCGAGGAGGAGCGTCACGACGTGGCCGTCATGGGGCTGCGTGACCTTCAAGTTGTCGGGATCGGAGACGTCGATCTCGGATATTTTCACGGTCGAGTCGCCTAATTCGTGAGTCAGGCGCAGCATGCGGCGAACACGGTCGCGGCGGACGTTGAGAGGATCGGTGGAGCGCACGCCGACGAGCACGGGCACCGGAAAGCGATCGGTGGCGGGCGGCAGGATGACGCCGTCTTCATCGATCAGGGCGAATTTCGAGGGGCCGAGAGCGACGAAGGCGACGGGCGTGCGTTCGGAGACGCGCACGATGACGCGATTCGGCCAGATGCGCACGATGGAGGCGTCCTTCACCCAATCGACGGCGCGGAGAGTCGCGCGGCGGTCGTTCATGGGCAGCAGGTAGACGCTGCGGCCGGAATCGTCGTTGAAGACGGCTTCGATTTTCTGGCGCGAGGCGTGGGCGGCGCCGGCGACTTCGAGCGTCGACGTGTCGCCGGAGGATTCAACGCCGTTCAGCGCGAAGCGGGGATCGCGGATCAGGAACTGTTCAAAATTATGGATCGCGACGATGGTGGCGATGAGAAACGCGCCCACGGAGAGGACGATGATCGCGATGCGGCGGCTGGGGAATTCGGGGCGCGGCGGGGGGCCGGAGCGAACGCGCGGCCGCGGGGGCCTGGGCGTGGCGTTCATGGCGTCCTCCGGTCCGAAGGGTTCCATTCCGGGGAGCGTGCCTGAGCCTTCGTAACTTTTTCGTGGCATATCAGAAGGTCACGCTCGTGTGGGGGTGTTGAGGGCGGGTCGGGGACCGCTTACTGGCGTGCGCGGCTCGGTGGGGGCGTTGAGGACGGGTCGGGGACCGCTTACTGGCGTGCGCGGTTCGGTGGGGGCGTTGAAAACGGGTCGGGGACCGCTTACTGGCGTGCGCGGTGCCGTGGGGGAGTTGCGGGCTGGTGGGGGACCGCTTACTGGCGTGCGCGGTTCGGTGGGGAAGCGCTGGCGTCCGGCGGCGGTGAGCGGGGTTATGCGCCACGGGTCAGGTCCTCCAGGATTTTTTCGGCGGCTTGGTAGACGTTGCCGGCACCCAAGGTGACAATCGCGTCGTTCGGATGCGCGGAGGCTACGACGGATTCGATGCCGCGGTCCATCGATCCGACGTAGTGCGCGCTGCGGTGGCCGAAGGCGCGGATGCGCTCGGCGAGGGCTTCCGCCGTTACGCCTTCGATCGGCGTTTCCGAGGCGGCGTAGATGTCCATGAGATATACGGAATCGGCTTGATGGAAGGAGCGCGCGAAATCGTCCATCAAGGCCGCAGTGCGGGTGTAGCGATGCGGCTGGAAGAGCACGTGAACGTGGCCGAAACGGCAGGCGCGGGCGGCGGCGAGCGTCGCTCGGATTTCAGTGGGATGGTGGCCGTAATCGTCGATCACGGTGACGCCCGAGACGGCGCCGCGCACTTGAAAGCGGCGGTCGACTCCGGTGAATCCGGCGAGGGCTTCGCGAATGGTATCCGGCGAGCTTTCGAGTTCCAGGCCCACGGCGGCGGCCGCGGTCGCATTGAGGACGTTATGCGCGCCGGGAACGTTCAGACGGAAACAGCCCAGATCCTTGCCGCGCAGAGCGAGATGAAATTCGCTCGCCATGTGGCCGGTGGAGGAATGCGTGATCTGAAGGTCGGCCTGAGTGCTGAGGCCGTACGTGATCATGCGGCGGTTCACGGCCGGCAGGATCTGCTGGATGTTTTCGTCATCCATGCACAGGATCGCCACGCCGTAAAACGGGACTTTGCCGACGAATTCCGTGAAGGCGCGGCGGATCTCCACGAGGTCGGCGTAGTGATCCAGATGTTCGCGATCGATGTTGGTGACGATGGCGACGATGGGCGCGAGCTTCAGGAATGACCCGTCGCTTTCGTCGGATTCGACCACCAGATAATCGGTCTTGCCGAGGCGGGCGTTCGCGCCTCCCATGGTTCCGACGCGTCCGCCGACAACGACGGTGGGGTCGAGGCCGGCGTGGCTCAATAGGGCCGCGACCATGGATGTCGTGGTGGTCTTGCCGTGGCTGCCGGCGACGGCGATGCCGTACTTTTGACGCATCAGCTCGGCGAGCAGTTCGCCGCGCGGGATGACGGGAATCGCAAGGCGGTGCGCTTCGAGGACTTCCGGATTGTCGGGACGGACGGCGGAGCTGACTACGACGGCTTTGGCGCTGTCGACATTTTCAGCGGCGTGGCCTTCGAAAATGATGGCGCCGTGGGCGGCCAGACGATCGGTGGCGCCGGACTTTTTCAGGTCGGAACCGCTGACGCGGTAGCCCAGCTCCAGCAGCACTTCGGCGAGACCGCTCATACCGATCCCCCCGATACCGACGAAGTGCACATGCTGGGGCTTAAAAAACATTTCAATATTGTATTGTTTCGGCTTTCCGGCGTCTTGTCAATGGCTTGGATGGGCGAAGGATTCCAAAATTTCGGCTGCCCGCTGCGCAGCGCCGGGTTTGGCGAAGGCGCGCGCGGCCTGGGACATTTTTTCCAGAGTA
Organism: Bryobacteraceae bacterium; assembly: GCA_035308605.1. Classification (GTDB taxonomy): domain Bacteria; phylum Acidobacteriota; class Terriglobia; order Bryobacterales; family Bryobacteraceae; genus Palsa-187. The sequence continues at coordinate 101 of DATGGL010000030.1, read as the reverse complement.
TTTTCGGGCGCGTTGTCGACGGAAATGAGCTGCATGACCTCTTTCACCAGCCGCGGACCGGTCATCTCCACGTCGAGCACCAGGCGCGCTGCACCGGCTTT
>DATGGL010000029.1:0-22670 GCA_035308605.1 Bryobacteraceae bacterium | reverse complement strand
CTTCGTGATAATTCACGGCCATCAGTTCGCCATCGACGCGGCTCTTCACGGTCACGGTGTTCAAGGGCGTTACCGCGCCGAGGCCGGTGAAATAGACACCGATATTTCCTCGTCGAGCGCGGGTGGCGACCACATTCGGAGTTCCGCCTCCGCCGCGGCCGCCACCGCCCTTTCCGGACTTGGCGCTTGTGGAAGCGGCGCTCTTGTGGATCTTCGGCCAGAGCAGATAGGCGGCGACTCCAATTGCGAGCACGCCTAGAACAATCAGCCAGAGCCAGCGAGAGCGGCGCCGAGGCGGTGGAACATTCCGGGGAGATTCAGGTTGAGGCGCCGAGGGCGGCGGAAGCTGCTTTTGCGGAGTTCCGGCCGGCAGCAGGGGCGTCTCTACCGGCGGATGAGAATCCACCGTTCCGTCGACTCCTCCGGTCCTATTGCCATTGACCACGCGCGACGACTCAACGTCACTCGTACGGGGTGGGGTGTCGTCCATAATGGGCTGGGCGTCTTGTCGTGACCGTTCTAACTAAAGGCCGGGAGCATCCTTCATTACTTTGGCGGTAACTCTCCGTCCGTGGTTACTTGCAATAGAGGGGCCAATACTTTTCTGTAACGTTTCAGCAAACTTCTAGTGGTGGTTCGGCATCCGATTGCCGCACTATGGTGGACGATGCCCAGACCCTCGCACTTTTGCGCCGTGATGCGCCCGCTGTTGACTTTGGCGCTTATCTGTCCGCCAGCCGGGGCATATTCGGCGCTCAGTCACGAAGCGATGATCGATTCGGTCTGGACCAGCCATATTCGTCCTTTGCTTCTCTTGCGGTATCCCCAGGCGACACCGGAGGAACTTAAGACCGCGCACGCGTATGCCTATGGCGGAAGCCAGATTCAGGATCTCGGGTATTTTCCCTTCGGCTCGCACGAATACAGCGATTACGCGCATTACGTTCGTAGCGGTGATTTCGTGACGGCGCTGATTCGGGATGCGGAGACAATCGATGAGTTCGCCTTTGCTCTTGGCGCGCTCGCGCATTACACGTCCGATCGTATCGGCCATCCCGCCGTAAACGATGCGACGGGCCTGGTGTACCCCGGTCTGCGGCACAAGTTAGGTCGCGCGATCACGTACGAAGACAACCCGGGCGATCACCTCAAGGTTGAATTTTCGCTGGATGTCGCGCAGGTTGCGCGGGGCCGCTACGCGCCCGACGCGTATCACGATTTTGTGGGATTCGAAGTTTCCGAAGTCGTGCTTAAGAAAGCATTTCGAGACACCTATGCGATCGATCTGGAGGAGTTGATCGGGGCCCTGGACATCGGCGTCGGGACTTATCGCTTCACGGTGGGACGGGTGATTCCGGAGATGACCAGAGTGGCCTGGGATTCGCATCGGAGTGACATTCAGCAGCTTTCGCCCGGCATCACGCGAGAAAAATTCGTGTACGCGCTGCCGCGGGCGGAGTATCGGCGCCAGTGGGATAGCCGGTACCGCGAGCCGGGAATCTTCACCCGTTTTCTTGCGTTTCTTTTTCGTCTGGTTCCAACCGTGGGACCTTTCAAGGTTTTGTCCTTTAAGCGCCTTCCTCCGACGGCGGAAAAGGAGTTCCTGGAAAGCTTCGATCGCGCCGTGGAAAGCTACCGGCAATCGCTCGCGACTCTGCGAGGCGGCTTGCCATCGCTGCCAAACTTCAATCTGGATACTGGTGCACCGGCGCGTCCGGCCGAGTACAGACTTGCCGATCAAGCCTATGTCCATCTTCTCGACAGACTCGGGAAGCAGCACTTCGCCCAGGTGGACCGGAAGCTGCGTGAAAATCTGCTTACGTTTTTCCGCGGCGCGGATCGCGCCAAGCTGGCCAGGAAAACGTTGGACGAGCTCGAAGAACTGGAGCACACGGCCAGCAACACTATTCCTTAAATTAGCGGCTCTTGCGAGTCAACGGAGTATCGACACGGCTGCCGAAACACCGATGGAAGACTGCGGTCCGGACCTCAGGCTTAGTCCATTGGTCGCCCAAAGAACGCCGAGCAAGATGAACCCAATTATCGCGGCAGCTAGACTGCGATCTCCGGCCATGTGGGGATTAGACCGCGCCGGCCGGAAGTTCGTTTCGTAAAAGTCCGATGACGAGAATGCGCTTGTCCCGGAATGATTGACCACCGGTACGCAGAACTTGCACGGCTGGTTGCGCGAAGTGCTCAACCCCTCGGTTAGATTCAGGCGTGGCTCGCGGTTACGCTTCGTGTCTCCGTTAACTTGCGAGGTTGGGCCTAAAGGTGCACTCCCGCGGCGGTATGTTGGCTTCGCAGATCGCGCGAAAGCGTCTGATCACGTCGAATCCGTTGGCGGCGCTGGGGGGCCTTGGCCGGTCATCGATCGGAAGATCAGCGCTACATAACAATAACTCGAGTCTAAAATTCTAAAAATCAAAAGGAGACATTGCACATGGCAGGAAAGAAGACCGCGGTGTTCGGTATTTACCGGACCATATCTCAAGCAGAACAGAGCGTGGATCGTTTACGGATGGAGGGTTTCTCCAACGACGACATTTCAGTGTTGCTTCCCGATAACCAGGGAACGAAAGAGTTCGCGCATCAGAAGAATACAAAGGCGCCGGAAGGGACGACGACAGGCGTCGCGACCGGAGGCGCTGTCGGCGGGACTCTCGGATTGCTTGCCGGGATCGGCGCTTTGGCAATTCCCGGAATTGGTCCGTTTATTGCGGCCGGGCCGATCATGGGAGCGCTCGCCGGAGTTGGCGTCGGGGGCGCGGTTGGCGGACTGATCGGAGCCCTGGTTGGGATGGGCATTCCCGAATACGAAGCGAAGCGCTATGAAGGGCGGATGAAGGAAGGCGGCATTCTGTTATCCGTCCATTGCGATACGTCAAAAGAGATTGACCGGGCCAAAGAGCTGCTAAAGCAGACGGGCGCCCAGGACATCGCTTCTTCCGGCGAAGCCAGCGCGGACTATCCAACGAAGACCGCGGCGGACGCGCGCCGGTAGCTTGAAGTTGTTGGGGGCGGGCAGTCCGCCCCCTTTGTTTTGTTGCTGTGCAAAACAGGAGAAAAAAGAATGCTTATCTTGCTGATCATTTTGATTCTGCTTCTCGGCGGTGGCGGCGGTTATTACGGGCACAGCCGTTGGGGATACGGAGGCGGCGCGGGCGTCGGGCTTGGCACCGTCCTGTTGATCCTTCTGATCGCTTACCTGTTGGGGTACCTCTAATCGAGGCGGGCGTTCCTCAAACCATTTCCGGCCGTGGAGAATGACAAAGCATCAGATACGAAGAAAGTCGAGCTATCAGACCCTTGCAACTCTGATCGCTGTCCTGGCGGTGCTGTATCTGGCGCGGGACGTATTCATTCCCCTGGCCTTCGCCGTTACGCTGGCGTTCATCTTGAGTCCAGCGGTGACGCGGCTGGTGAAAATGCACGTCGCCCGAACGGCGGCGGCGCTGATTGTAGGCGTCGTTTCGTTGGCTCTAGCCGGTGCGATCGGGATCATTATCTTCAACCAGCTCATTCAGGTCGTGAACGAACTGCCGGAGTATGAGGACAACATTCACGCGAAGATTCAAGCGATCCGCGCGCCTTCGCAAGGCCCACTCGGACGAGCTACCGAAAGCGTCCGGGAGCTAGGCAAGGAGCTTTCAAACGCGCAGCCGCCCGTGGCCCCACCCCCGGCGGGCCGGCCGCTCCGGCGGAGCGACAGAATCGAAAGCGACAAGACGGTTCCCGTTCAAATCGTCACGCAGCCAGGCAACCAGCTTCAGTACGTGCGGGATTTGGTGCAGCCGGTACTGGCGCCGCTGGCGAAGCTGGGAATCGTTTTGGTTTTTACTCTCTACCTGCTGATCGAACAGCTCGATCTGCGCGACCGGTTGTTCCGGCTGGCGGGACTGAGCCGCATGCACCTGATGATGCAGGCCCTGGACGATGCGACGCGCCGCGTGAGCCGTTATCTGGTGCTCCAATTTCTGGTGAACGCATGTTTCGGAGCGTTATGCGGGCTGGGTTTGTACTTGATCGGTGTGCCGTACGCGATATTGTGGGGCGCGGTGGCGGCGATTCTCCGCATTATTCCCTATATCGGCTCGCCGATCGCGGGCTCGCTTCCGCTGCTGCTGTCGCTGGCGGTATTCAACAACTGGATGCCGCCGTTGTTGATCTTCGTATTGTTCCTGGGACTCGAACTGCTGATTGCGAATCTGATCGAGCCATGGCTGTACGGGGCGCATACAGGCATCTCCTCGATCGCGCTTCTCTTGACGACGGTGTTCTGGACAGTTTTATGGGGTCCGGCCGGATTGATTCTCTCGACGCCGCTTACGGTTTGCCTGGTGGTGCTCGGCCGGCATGCCCCGCAATTCTCGTTTCTTCATGTCCTCCTGGGCGACGAACCCGTGCTCGCCGCGGGGGCGCAGTTGTACCAGCGCCTGCTGGCGATGGATGAAACCGGCGCGCGCGAAATCGTGGAACAGAGCCTGGCTGCGACCCCGGCGATGGAGGTTTACGATTCCGTGATCATCCCCGCGCTGACCATGGCGGAGCGAGACCGGCACAAGGGCACGTTCGATTCGGATCGCGAGGAATTCATCTTCATGAGCTTGCGGGAGATTATCGCCGAATCCGCCGGGAAAATCGAAAAGGCCGCGAGCGGACGGGAGACCCGGCAGGTTCGCATTCTGTGTGTGCCCGCCAACGATGAGGCAGACGAGATTGCGGCGGCCATGCTGGCCAAGCTTCTGGCGGCGGCCGGGCATACGTCGATTGCGTTCGCAACCGACGCGCGGTTGCAGGCCGTCCTTCGCACTGTCGGTCCCACCGAAGATGATGTTCTCTGCGTGTCGGCGCTGCCGCCGTTCGCGTTCGCCCAGGCCCGAAGCATGACGGTACGGTTGCGAAGGCGCTTTCCCAAAACGAAAATCATCGTCGGAGTATGGGGATTCAGCGGCGATGCAACGCGCGCGGTGCAACGTTTCGAACCCGCGCGGCCGGATGCTCTGGTCGGCAGCCTTGCCTCGGCAGTCGAGTGGTTCAATGGAGCCTCTCGCCAGCCGGATGCGGAGCCGGATGTTCAGCCGCTGAGTGTCTAGGCTGACGCGGGCTCGATGTCATTTTTTTGTGCGCACACGCCGATCTTGCGCGCACATTTCTGCGCATAGAGCGGGGCGAGACACGCCATTCTGTCGAGATCCGACCACTCGAAAACTGGCGTGAAAATTGCGAGGCGGAGCGTGGAGAGAAAGATGTTTTCAAGTTTCCACACCGCCTGCTTCACATTCCTATTCACAATATCAATCGCATTTGTCGTTCAACCATTGTGCGGTCAAAGCAACGCGTCCGAAGAGGACGTGCACGACGCGCAGGCCGCCAGCGCTCACGGCCATTCCCGGCATGGAGCTTCGCTCGCGGTTTATCGAAGATACGTGCACTTTGCCAGCCTGAACCAGGAACAGAGCCGCTATACGGAGGCTGAACGGTATTACCAACTTGCCCACGACGAGGCAGCGACGCTCTTCGGGGACCGGAGCGTGGAGGCGCTCAAGTTAGTCAACTGTCTCGGCGAGACCTACCTGGAAGAGGGTCGCATCGGAGAAGCAGATCGTTACTTTCATCAGGCGCTCTTCGGCCTTGAAGCCGACCAGGGCGCGGATAAACTGGACCGGACGATCGTGCTCAACAATCTTGCGGTTACCCAGCATCTGGCGGGCAATTTATCGAAATCGGTGGCTTTGATGCGCAAGGTGGTCGGAACTTTCGAAAGCAATCCTGCATCCCGTTCGGAGAATCTGGGAAGCGCCTTGTCCAATCTGGCTGCGATGCTCCATCAGGGCGGCGCTTTGACTGAGGCGCGGACAACGGCCCAACGCGCGGTGGCGATCTTGGAACGTTGCACCAATTCCGATAATTTCGCGGTGAGCCTGCTGACGCTGGGTCGCGTGCTCCTGGACGAAGGCGATCCGGCGGACGCGGAGGCTTCTTTGGAACGGGCGTTGAAGAGCGCGGAGAATCTGAGTTCGGAAGAGACGCCCACAAAAGCTCTGATCCTGGGTCAATTAGCGGTGCTGTACAGCCGGACGGGCCGGGATCCGGAGGCCGACGCGTATTTCCGTCACTCGATGGAGATGGATCGGCGCTTGCTTAGCCCCTGGCACCCTTCTCTGCTCGATGTCATGAGCGTATACGCGGATTTCCTCAGAGTCTCAAAGAGAAAAGGGGAGGCGAAAAAGCTGGAGGCATATGTTCGAGAGCAGAAAGAAAAGTACCGGGCGCAAAACCCATCGCTCGGGCTGATCGTCGATGCACGTAATTTGAGAGCTGAAGGCGGACGATGAACCATCATGCCGGCGCAATGAACGCTCTAACAATTACCGGTGGCCTGTAGCAGCCCGATCGATCGCGTCCATAATCAGTTTTTGAGCGCTTTCGACGCCCACCCACTGGCCGATGCGGGTCCACTTCCCCTGTTCCAGATCCTTGTAGTGCTGGAAAAAATGCGCGATCTGCTCCCGCATGATTTCGGGAAGATCAAGATACGAGCCGATGCCCGTGTAAAACGGATGAAGGTCGTCCACCGGAACGGCAATCACTTTCTCGTCGGTGCCGGATTGATCTTCCATCAGCAAGGCTCCGACCGGGCGGCACCGGATCACGGCGCCCGATACCACTGCGATCGGCGCGATAACCAGCACGTCACACGGGTCGCCGTCCAGCGACAGGGTTTGCGGGATGAACCCGTAGTTTCCCGGGTAGAACATGGCGGTGTGGAGGAAACGATCCACGAACATTGCACCGGACGTCTTGTCCAGCTCATACTTGACCGGCGTACCGCCAACAGGGATCTCGATGAGGGCGTGCAGATCGGAGGGCGGGTTTCGCCCGGCGCTGATTTTGGTTATGTCCATTCGTTCTGAACAATCGACTGTTCTCAGCGGAAACTTAAAGGGAAAACACTTTCCCGGCCAAGCTGCGCAGTGACCCTGTTCAAGACCGCTTTGGAGCCATTGTAGCCAAACAGCGTCTCTGCCGATCTGCTCGATCGCAGTTTGCCTGCATGGCTGCGTTTCGCGGATTGTGGCGGCGCGCTAACCGGTTGTCAATGGAGGCGATCGCCAGCGGAATAGAAAGAAGTGGCGTCCGCAAAGCGCGCAGCGAAAGGGGAGAAGGAGCCAGTTCAAAGATCGCTCGACTGCGTTGCGCGCGCCCACCCCTCTGAAGTCGATGGAGCGGCAATGCGGGCAGCGGGCGCGGAATATGACGGCGGTTGGGCGCTTCGCGTCGTCATCCATGCGCATGCGCTCTTTTACCTGAAACGGAAAAGAGCGCCATGCTGGCTACCACCTTGGAATTCCCGATATTCACCGGCCCGATTGTTGATACATTCATGGTTGCTTTCGGCGAGATCTACAACGGTTGCGGCGGTCTCCAGCCCAGTCCAGGGGTCACGCCGTTGGGCTTGGGCGGAGACTTTTTCTTCTTCGCGGCGGCTTCGCGCGATGCCGCGCGCTCGTCGGCGCAAGCGCGCATCTGCTCCTCTGTAAAGGTAAGGGCCTGAAGATCGGCGCCTTCATCCTGCCGGTCCCCTTCATCCTGCCGGTCGAGAAGACCCCGGCATAGAAGCGGCAGCTCCTGTAATCGGATCCCGTATCTGGGCATCAGCGCCAGTTCGGCTTTCACCGTAAATTTGGTCCGCTGCTGCCCCGCGGCGACGCCTTCAAATGCGAACACCCGGAATCCCAGATGCTCGGTGAATCCAGTCAAGACGAACTGCATACTGCGCTCCTTTAAACTTCGTTCCATTCGCGTGCCGCTGCCGCCGGTCATGAACGCCTCGAATTCCGGTTGCAGGCGGGCCCATATTCGTGAATCAGGCGATCATGCCGGGCGGTCCGGCGGGCCGCATCGCAAACTTCGTAGACGAACCCGGTCGGCTCTTTCTTCATAAGCGAGGTGGCGGAATCCTTAAGATGGTCCAGGAGCGAGCCGTGTATGTCGTCGGTGTGCCCGATAAAAATCCATTCGAGCGCGTTCGAGATTCCATAGATTCCAGAGGCGGCCGGCGCATAAGTCTCGACGCCGCCTGACGTGAACGGCCGGGGGGTAAGTTGGGCAAAGGGCACGTTCAGGCAGTGGGCCTGCTCCTCCTGGTAACGGGTCTGGATGCCGGCATTCCCTTGGCGCGATTGGACGTCAAGCGAAGGCGCTCGACCAGTTTCTTGGCCTGGCTGAGTTCCGCCGGGTTCGACGCGGTACCAGGAAGCCTGGAATCGATGAACTCCTTACGGAAGAGTTGATCCGACGCAAGTATGGTCAGCAGATCCAGTTCCCGCGGAGTGAACATTACGTTTATGCGGGTCATACGACGGCCTTCGATTTCGCCACGGCGTGCACCTTTCGGCTGAGGACGATTTCGGTGCCTCCGCGTATTCCCGGCAATTACGCGAAGCTGGAATGTCAGCTACTCCTCTATAGTGGCACAAGTGGAGCGCGCGCGTTCCGGCCGCGTCAGCTTTGCAAGCGTTCGCGGCCCTCTTTCACGAAGCCCGCGAACCGCTGCGACAGTTCCCGGATACGATCTGGCTTGCGCAGGCGGATGGCATCGGCCGGAATCAGTTCCGTGCCCACGCCGATCGCGTCGGCGCCGGCGACGATCAGATTTGCGGCATTCAGTTGATTCACGCCGCCCGCGGCGATCAACGAAATCTGAGGGAGGGCCGTCTTTAGCGCCTTGATGTATTTCTCTCCGCCAACCTGGGAGCATGGGAACACCTTGACGAAATCGGCGCCGCACTTCCAGGCCCTGACAATTTCCGTGGGCGTCAATGCACCGGGCAACACGGCGAGATTTTCCTTGACGGCAAACGCTACGATCTCAGGATCGAATCCGGGCGCGGTGATGAAGCTGGCGCCCGAGTCTTCGCACTGGCGCGCGACTTCGATATCGAGAACCGTGCCGGCGCCAACCACGATGTCCTTATGATCGTGAACCAGGTGCGAAATCAGTTCGCACGCATGCGGAACAGTCATGGTGATTTCCACGATTGGTATTCCGGCGCTGGCCACAGCTTCGGTAGCAAAATGAGCATCCTCGTTGGAGGACACCCGGACGGCGGGAATGATGCCAACTTCCTTGATGAGCGCGCAAACTTGTTCTTTTGTCATCGTTCCTTTTTCATCTCGCCTATACGGCTTCTTCAGTTTCAGGCTCGGGAAGCCGATCGCCAATGCTTGCGAACCACGTGTACAGGGCCGGCAATAAGAAGATGCTCATGACGAGGTCGGAAATCAGTCCGCCGACAATGACGATTGCAAAAGGCCGCTGCGAATCCGATCCGATGCCGTGCGACAACGCTGCCGGTAGCAGGCCGAGAGTCGCAACCAGCATGGTCATCATAATCGGCCTGAGCCTGAGAACGGCGCCTTCCACAGCGGCTTCCGTGATGGTGTAGCCGCGGGCGCGAAGCTGATTGATGTACTCGATCATGATGACGCCGGTCTGCACCGACACTCCGAAAAGCGCGAGAAAGCCGACTCCGGAAGAAACGCTGAAGTTCGTGCCGGTGATCAGGAGAGCCAGCAAGCCTCCGATGCGCGCCATAGCGACGTTCGTGAGAATCAGCAGCGTCCACTTCAGCGATTTGAACATTGCATAGAGGATGACAGAGATCAGCAAGATTGTTATGGGAAGAACAACCAAGAGGCGCTGGTCCGCGCGCTTCTGGCTTTCATACTCGCCCGCCCAATCGATGGTGTAGCCGGCCGGCAGCTTGACGGCCGCGTTTACCTTTTGGATCGCCTCTTCAACTGTGCTGCCCAGATCCCTGCCCCGCACACTGTACTTGACAGCGATGTAGCGCGAGTTGGATTCTCGATAAATTTCGGAGCCGCCGTCCGATACCTTGCTTTGGGTCAACTGCGCGAGCGAAACGCGCTCGCCGGACGGGGCAAGCAGGCGAATCTTTTCGATGGCCTCCTTGGTATCGCGATACTGCGGAAGATAGCGAAGGACCAGATCGTATCGTTGCTCGCCCACGAGCACCTGGGTCAACGCGTTGCCTCCAACAGCCGTTTGAATTGCATCCTGGACGTCGGAGACATTGATTCCGTAGCGCGCCGACTGGTCCCGGTCGACCCGGAAATCAAGATTCGGCTGGCCCAGAACGCGGAACAGGCCGAGGTCTTCCACGCCGCGCACTCCCCTGAGGACGTCAACGATCTCATCGCCTTTCGCTTCGAGGGTCTTGAGGTCGTCGCCATAGATTTTGACGGCAAGCGCGCCCTTCACACCGCTGACGGCTTCCTCCAGGTTGTCGGAAATCGGTTGCGAAAAGTTCCAGGCGACTCCGGGGATTTTCTCCAGTTCCCGGTCCATGGCCGCGATCAGGCGCTCCTTATCCTGATGGAACACGGGCCGCCAGTTCTCCTTGGGCAGAAGGTCCACGAAATATTCCGTGTTGAAGAAGCCGGTTGTATCGGTGCCATCATCCGGCCGGCCTAACTGAGTGACGACCTGCGGGACTTCCGGGAATGAGCACAAGACCTGGCGGGCGCGATCGATAATCTGGGCTCCTTCCGTGGGACCGGTGCTGGGGGCCAGAGTGCCGCGTACCCAGATGGCGCCTTCATCGAGATGGGGTAGAAACTCGGATCCGATCACTCCGCTGAAGGCCAGGTAAATTGCGCCGCCAAAGGAAAGCAGCGCGACGCTGACGGTGAGCCAGCGCCAGCGGACCGCGCGCGTCACCGCTCCCCGGTAGCGCGCCGTGATGAATTCCATCACGGGATTGCGCCACTGCCTGGCGTTTTTCCGGAATAGAACGCTTGCCAGGGCCGGCGCGACCAGCATCGAAAAGAGCAGCGCGCCAAGCAAGGCGAACGCAACGGTCCATGCCATCGGCCGGAACAATTTTCCCTCGACGCGTTCCAGGGTGAAAATCGGGAGATATGCCGTGATGATGATGGCGATCGCATAAAAGACCGGCCTCTGCACCTCATTCGCAGCCACGCGGACGCGTTGCACGATGGTGCGTGGACCGGCGTCCTTCCGGTTCAAGTGGCGGACAATGTTTTCGACCATGACCACCGCGCCATCCACCACCATGCCGAAGTCGAGCGCACCTAGCGAGAGCAAATTCGCCGAAATATGGCGCAGGTCGAGGCAGATGGAAGCAAACAGCAGCGAAAAGGGAATGGTGAGCGCCACGATAATCGCGCCGCGGATGTTGCCCAGAAAGATAAAAAGGATGATCACGACCAGGATCATGCCTTCGGCGAGGTTGTGCAAGACGGTGTGGGTGGTAAAGTCGACGAGATTGTCGCGATCCAGGTAGGGGACGATCTTCACGCCCTTGGGCAATATCTGTTCGTTGAGCCGTTTCACGGCGGCATGAATGCCGGCCATGGTGGCGGCCGTCCCTGCGCTCTTGCGCATGAAGACGATACCTTCGACGACGTCGTTATCATCGACGACCACGCCGTCGCTGCGATGGATCGCCCGGCCGATCTGGCCGAGACGGATCTTCGGCCCTTGCGTGACCACTCCGATATCTTTGATCCGCAGCGCCGTGCCATTCTGCGTCTTCAGGACGGTTTTCTCAATGTCGGCCACGCTCGTGACCAGCCCAACGCCGCGGACGTTGATCTGTTGGGAGCCTTGCTCGATGTAACTTCCGCCGCCATTCGCGTTGGCGTTGGAGAGCTGCTGCTCGATCTGTGCCAGGCTTAAGCCATACGCGATCAGCTTCTCGGGATCGATGCGGACCTGATACTCGCGAGTAACGCCGCCGAAGGACGAATCGTCGACGACGTCCGGAGCGGATCGCAAGTACTTCGATATCACCCAGTCCTGGAGAGATTTCAGCTCCATCACGTCATAGGCAGGATTCGTGGACTGAACGGTATACCAGTAGACCGAACCAATGGGGCTGAAATCGGGACCGATCTGCGCGGTTACGTTGGCAGGAAGCGTCACGGCAGACAGGCGCTCGAGCACTTTTTGGCGATCCCAATCGTTGTCTGAATCGTCGTCAAAGATCAGATTGACAACCGAAAGGCCGGCTAGCGAGGCCGAACGGACGTGAAGAAGGTGCGGCACGCCATTCACCTGAATTTCGATGGGCACGGTGATCTGCTGCTCCACCTCTTCCGCGGCCCTGCCAGGCCACTGCGTAATCACCTGAACCCATGTATTTGCGACATCGGGATACGCTTCGACCGGAAGGTTTTCGAAGGCGATGATTCCAGCGCCGAACAAAAGTAGCGCCACGCTCAGGACGATGAGGCGGGCGTTGAGAGCGCCGTCGACGAGAGAGCGAATCATTACTGTTGCACCGTGCTCTGGAACTCGAGCGCGTTGGCGATCAATTGTTGACCGGGCGCGACTCCTGAAATGATCTCCTGCATCCCGCCGGGTAGCATGTCTCCGCCGACCACTTCGACGCGTCGAAATTGTTTATCGCGAACAGGCTGATACACCCAGTCGCGATCGTGCAGATGCAGGATCGCCGTGGCGGGAAGCGCGGCGCGGGTTCCGTTTTGGGCGCCATGGAAAGTGGCGGTCACGAACATGCCGGGACGCAGCAGGCCGGGATTTTCCATTTCGATGCGAACCTTGGCGGTTCGGATGTTAGGGTCGAGCACCGGGCCGATGTTGCTGATGGTCCCCTTGAAAACGCGGCCTGGATAGGCATTCAACCGGATATCCGCGCTCTCTCCAAGATGGATGTCGACCAGATTGTTTTCGAATACGTCGCAAATGATCCACACGTGCGTCAGGTCGGAAATGGTGAATGGGCTGGGAGAAGCCAGCCCCTGCACGCCCGACGCGCTGGTAACCTGCTGATCGGTAATCACGCCGGAAACCGGGGCGGTGATTTCTACAACGGGAGTGGGGTGATCCGGATCGACCCCGAGCACGCGCAGGTGTTCGAGCGTCGTCTTGATGCTGACGGTAGCTTTGGTTTCGGCGGATTCGGCGATTTCGAGGTCTTTTTGCGCAATCGCGCCTTTTTCATACAGGAGTTTGGATCGCTCAAACTGCTTGCGGGCGAGCGATTCGTCGGCAATGGCCTGCTGATAGTCGGAATAGGCTCCGGAGATATCGGCGCTCTGGACCTTCAAAAGCAATTGACCCTTGGTGACAGAATCACCCAGGCGGGCGTTGATTTCGAGCACCCGGCCGGAAGCCAGCGAGATCACGGGAACGTTTCTCGAAACATCCGGATTCACGGTTCCGGTGACTTTCAGCTCCGAGGTGGATGTATGCGGGACAGCCTTGGTCAGTTGGAAGCGCTCGGGGCGATCCACTTCAAATACATTGCGATCCTCCACGCTTTGAACCTTCAGGGGCGGAGGCGCTTCGACTTTCGGGTCACTCTCGGCTTTCTTGCAGCCTGATTGCAGACCCAGCGTTACGATGGACACCAGAGCCGCGGCTTTCAGGCGGTTCACTTTCGTGCTGTTCATGGGATAACCTCCCGCCCGACGGCCATGTTCATCTGAGCGGCGGCAGTCAAATAGGCGCCGATCAGATTCAGGTAATTCACGCGGACATTGCGGTAATCCTGCTGGGCCTGCAGAAAATCGAGCAGCGACGCGCCGCCATGCTGGTAGGAGAACAGGATGGTGTCGCGAACTTGCAGCGCCCGCTGAAGATAATTCGCTTTGTATGTCTTCAGAAGCGTCAAATTGCTGTTGATGGTCGCGTAGGCCGAGTCGACATCGCTGAACACCTGTGCTTCGGCGGCGTCGCGCAGCCGTTGGTTACGCGTAATGTCCAGGAGGGTCCGCTCTTTCTCGCCTTGATTGCGATCAAAGACTCGTAATGGGATTGACACACTGACCCCGAGGTAGACGGGGATGGGCGGATTGCGGGCGAAATCGACGCCGAAGGTTGGGTCCGTCGATCCGTTGGCCCATGCAAGACGATTGTCGGTTCTAGCTTTATCTATGGATTGCACGGCCGCCTTCAGATCTGGCCTGGCGTCCAGTGCGGAATTGCGAAACTCCTCCAAGGCCATGATTTGGTCCGGGAACTCGTAGGGCCCGGTGATGTCCAATCTCTCAATCGGGGTGCGGTCGTTCAATAGTGTCAGGAGCTGGATCTTCGCTGTCCGCAGGTTTACGGTTGCGCTTTCCAGGTCGGTCTCGTACTGCACGCGCTGGACTTCGAGGCGATCGAGGTCTACCTGCGCGATGTCCCCGAGTTGCCGACGATCGCGGCTCACCTTAAGTACCTGATCGAAGTACGAAAGATTTTCTTGCGCCAGTGCAAAGATGGCTTTTTGCTGCAAAGTTTGTACGAACGCGCCGCGTAAATTGAAAAGAAGACTTCTCTCCTGGTCCGCGAGCTGGGAGTTTGCGATCGCCGTCGCTTGCTGGGCGCTGTCCCGCCGCAGTTCGCGCTTGTGCTGCCGCTCATGAAGATAGTCGACTGCGCCGGACGGTAGCGCATAGCGGAAAGGGTTGTACGAATTTCCTCCGCCGTTCAGCGGAGGCTGAGTGGTGAATGGATCGATCTGATCGAACACGCCGGTCGCGTTGGGATTAGGCCGGAGGTACGCCGTAATCTCGGCCGCCTTGGATTCATCGATGCCGATCCGGCCCGCGATCAACGTCGGATTGGCAGCTTCAAATTTATCGCGCAGCTCCGGCCAGGTCAGCACGGTCTGGGCGAAACCACTCCGTAAGCAGACCGTGCCCAGGAATGCGGCGAGGCAGCCCCGCTTCCAGAATGGGATTAACATTTGCTTGATCGCCATTTTCCGTCCTTGCACGCCGACCAGTGCCCGGCGTGAACTCAAGAGTTTTTCAGTCTACTGCAAGTTTGCTTGGATCACCTGTAACCATTTGTTAATATTGGTGCTTAGCGCCCAACGATAACGTCTATTCGGTGGACGACAACAGCGACGCAGAGAGACACCGGTCTTAGCACTCGCCCCGCGAGGGCGCGGGTTAATCACACACCATCGGCGGCTTGTGGAAGGTCAGACCGAGGACGGAATTCGTTTAGAGGACGGAAGCTCCGCTAGTTCAGTCGCGCATACTTTCTCGCGTCGTCGAAGACCAGACATCAATGGGCCTCCTTTCCTTCAGGACCGTCTTACAAACTTGCGGGTTTAGTCAGTCACAACCCTTGATCAAGGTATACCCGCCGGGGTATCCTTGTCAAGACCCGAATCACAATTTTTATGGCTCACACGACGGAAGAAAAAAAGAAACTCTTGAATCGAGTGCGGCGCATTCGCGGCCAAGTGGACTCTATCGAAAGAGCGCTTGACCAGGAGGCTGAGTGCTCCGATATCCTTCACAATATCTCCGCCTGCCGGGGCGCCATGGACTCCTTGATGGCGGAGGTCATCGAGGGGCACATACGCTTTCACGTTCTGGATCCGCAAGTGACGCCGACCGACGAACAGGCTCAGGCAGCCGACGACCTGATTCACGCGTTACGAGCGTATCTGAAATAGCACGTCCTAAGCTCGCGCCTGTTCCTTGAAACGTTTGGCTGCTTTGACTCACTACACGGAGGATCTTCCTATAAGGAGATAAAGAGCGAGATGCCGCAGAGTAGACGATACAGGCTGCCTAAGCCGTCGGACAGGCTTCCTCTGGGAAAAAGCGGGCTGCAAGTCAGTCCCGTGTGCCTGGGCATGACGGAGTCGCCCGATACGGTGGTGGCGGCATACGAAAGCGGCGTTAATTTTTTCTTTGTGACAGCCGATCTCCATTGGCCGCTTTACGATGGCGTTCGCAAAGGTCTTGCCAAGCTACTGAATGGCAATCGCGCCCGGCGGGAACAGATTGTGGTCGGCGTGGTTTCCTACCTGGACAATCCGCTCTTCGCCGCGCTCCAGTTCCACGAAGTGATCGCGGAGATTCCGGGGCTGGAGCGGATCGACCTGATCATTGCGGGCGCAGTTTCGAGCGATCAAAGCTTCTATTCCAGATTGGATTCCATCGCGCGGGCGCGGGCGAACGGTCATAATGGGGCGCGGGCGATCGGGGCGACGTTTCATCAGCGGCAGCTCGCGCTGGCGGCGGATTACTACGATCTGCTCGATATCAGCTATATCCGCTACAACTCCGCGCATCCGGGCGCGCGCACCGATATCCTGCCGCACTTTCGACCACAACGAAACAATCTGGTGTTCAACTTCAAGAGCGTCATGTCGCGGGTTTCGCGGGAAACCTTCGACGCGCTGGGACTTCCCCAGAACTATTGGCTTCCGGACCCGTGTGACTACTATCGCTTCGTGTTGAGCCGTCCGGAGATCAATGGGATCCTGTGCGCGCCGTCGCGGCCGGAAGAGATCAGAGAGCTCGCTCAGGCGTTGGACAAGGAGCCTCTGACTTATCAGGAGGAAGAGTACATGATCTGGCTCTCTTCACTCGCGCACGCGCCAGTGATGGCGTAGATCACGCGGAAACGGCGAGTGGCGCGGCACGGCGTTCTCTTGCTTTCGTGCCTTGCCCTAATAAAAGGATGGACGGCACCCGCCTCGAGTCGTACAGGCGAAGGTAGAAGTGCCCGATACCGGCAAGACCGAGCATCAGGTTGGGAGTCTCTCCCGCGCCGTTGACGCCGCACGGCCATGGCAGATCGGAGGACTGGACCTGCTCCATTGCGTCACGGCCGGCATTTTCGGCGATCTGGCGCAGGTCACTGCGGCCGCTGCGGTCCGCTTCGGCGATAAGCAGATCCGCGTTGCCTCCGAGCCCGTGGCACAGACATAGACTTCCGATGGCAGGAAAGGGACGGGAGCAGGCGGTCGCCGTGCTGTGGCGCGCTTCATTCAAGTCGTTCGTCAGTTCTTTGTGAACGGACCCGTCGCTCAATAATTCCAGGGCGCGAAGGCGCGACAGGCCGATTCCCGGACCTCCGTGGCACCAGGCCGTGGCAAACACCTGCTGCGTCGCAGGGATTCCATAAGCCGCCATCGAGCGAAGATCGGGCCAATTGTGTTGCTCGGGGTTGAAATGCGATCGCTCAAAGCGAAATGCCTGGAAGGCCGCCTCGCGATACTCGGGCTCGCCGGTCTCGGCCCACACGTCCAAGAGTGCGCAGCCGATGCCGCCAGCGCCGTGGCCGTATCCGAGCAGATGTTTTTCGCCCTGCCCGGGCAGCGTGTCCCAGGACCAGCCGGCGTCTGACTTGGCGGCTGTTCTGAGGAGCATACGCGCGTGAGCCAGGGCCAGTTCCACGAACTCAGGCGAGTCGAATCGGCGCGCGGCATAGAGCAATACCTGTATCGCGCCGGCGGAGCCTCCGAGGATGTCCAGCCATCTTTCGGCCGGCGGATGACTGCAAGCCTGGCGCAACGCAGCCGTCCCCCACGCGATCATGCGTTCGTCTTCCAGCGCTTCGCCGATTTCGAGAGCTGCGTAGGCGACGCCGGCGCCGCCGCTGTAGACGCTCGGCTGAAGTCCGTCGGGCACTTCCGGGAACGCTTTGATCGCACGGTTCAGCGCGCCGATTGCGACCGTTTTTTCCAGTGGATCTCGCGTGAGGCGGTAGAGACGAGCCAGGAAGAGACCAATGCCGGCGGTCCCGTCGTAGAGATAGGGCGTCTGCGCTTTATAGACGGCGGACCATCCGCGGCCGACCATATCCATCGCCCAACCCAGCCAATTGCAGCGGTCTCCGGACCAGACTGCGTCACGGCATAGCCGGCGTCCGATCCGGTCCGCGGTTTCGAGGAACTGATGTTCATGCATATGCGAAATCGACTTTCTCGGGAACTTCAGGCAGTTCTACCGAACCCGGATTCAGATGCGGCCGATCCAGATCGAAACCTTCCTGCAAGAAACGCCCGGCGATGGCGTTCAGCCTGTCGTCCGTAGCGTTCTGACCTTTGCGCCATGCATCCACGATGCCTTCCGCCGTCAGGCGGCAGCGATTCATGCCGAAGCTTTCTCCCGTGTTGGGATCCTCCGCGCATCCGACTCCGGCCTGAAGCGGCAGCGTGAATAAAGGTGTGGACGATCCGAGGCGCTTTCCGATTTCAGCCGGCATTTCGCGGACGACGCGGACGGCGGAGTCGTAATGCCGTTTCGCCAGATATAGGACCATTGCGTCGGTACGCGGATACAGAGCGGGCTCGCTGAGAGTCTTCATCTTGAACGGCGCCAGCCGGTGGTTGAGCGCGCTGGTCAGATACGCGAGCAGGTCCGGGGCAACTTCCGGAGCGGCGTGAAAGTAGAAGCGTAGAAGATTGTGCTCGTCCCAGACGTCAGACAGAGTTTCGCCGTAGACGAAAAAGAACCCGGGCTGTGCGGCAGCGGATTCCCGCGGTACGAAGACGCTGACGACGGTTCCCGCAACGGGCGGCATACCCGGCGCGCCATGAGATAGAAATTCGCCAGGTACCGCAAAACGCTGGCGGTCGCCCTTTTGCAATGAGACCTGTCCGCTGGGCGCCACGGCGTAAACCGACCATCCGCCTTCCCAGCGCGACTGCGTCCGATTGTTCGCCGAGAGCGATGCGGCGAAGGATGGATCGAGAGTGAACACGGCGGCTTTGGCTGGCTGCGGGTCTTCGATCCGCTGGGCGTAGCATCGGGAATAGAGCGTCGCTTGCAGATCGCGCGCCAGAGGCATCTGCGGCAAAGGATGATTCGGGAAGCCCGGCAAGGGTTGGACCGGTCCTGGAGTTACCGGCACGGGCTCGCCGCGGAATGAGAATAGCGCGGGCGAAACGATGGAAATTGCGTCCAGGATGCGCGAGAGTTCTGTTCTGATGGTCGACATGATTTAAGACACCCAACCGCCGGTCAATTGGGCCGCGGCTACTTGCGGCGCTTCCAGAATATTCACGCTGGCTTGCAGCATGGATTGACCCAGGACGTTAAATTGTTGCGATCCCGCTAAGTACTCTAGTACTGCGATGACCATTCTGCCGGCCGTGAATCGCACCGCGCGATCGAGAAACGCGTGGCTGGCGGGACCACGCAAGCCGCGCGCCTCGGCGTACGCCTTCCAGAAGGAACGAATCGAAGGCTGGAGCGACTCGATCGTCTGTTTCGGATTCTGCGGGGTGGCCTGTTCGGGAGGTTGCGCGCCCAGGATCGCAGTGACGACGTATTCTTTGAAGATTGTTGCAACGTCCCACGCACCGTCCCCGATGTCGGCCAGTTCCCAATCGACGATCATGAGTTCGGCCTGGCCGGCCGCGGTGTCGCCTATCAGGCAGTTATCCCACTTCATATCGCCGTGGATCAGGCTGTCGAACTGCCAGAGTGGGCGCAATGCGCTCAGGTGGAATTGCAGGGATGGAAATCCGCGAATCGCGGCGGATAAGTGTGGCCCGATGGGTCCAAAATTATCAAGAAATGAGTATCCGGTCTGATCGAGGAGAAAAGGCCAGGGCACCTGATATTGAAATTGAGTCCGAGCTGCCGGATCCCGGAGCATAATCGCCCCGTGCAAGTGAACGGTGGCGAGCGCGGTTCCAAGCAATCGGGCGGAGTCTTCCGGAAACACGGCTTCCCGCAAGTGGCGCTCGGCCATACTCTCGGACTGATCCGCCAGGCGTAAGGTAATCGCGTGACGACGAGGCTCGTAATCAACGAACTTGGGAACCATCGCCGCGAGCACGGCGAGCCGTGGATCGGAATGTATGGATTTATAGAATGCCGCTTCGCGCTGGACAGTCGCGATGGCCTGCGGCTCCGTGCTCTTGATTTGTTTGACAAATAATCCGGGCCGTTTGTTGAGAAGAACCTTGAAATTGCGGTTCCGCCGGCCGGCCTCGGCCAGGACCAGGTCGCCATCGACGACAGCATCCGCGGGAATGAGGCCCTTCCACATCAGATACTGGGGCAGATTATAGGCAGTTAAGAACATAAGGAACGGTTCTAAACCCGCGCTGTCGCTCGCGGCTCGGTGCCGAGCGTGTTGAATCAACTCAGCACTGAGCCGCGGACGACAGTCAGCGGGTCTCGAAGTTTTTCAACAACTTCTTAGTAGCCGCCGTATCCTCCGCCGTAGGTTCGCGGAGTGATGGTCGGATAGGTGTGCGTCACCGTCGGATAGGTACAGTACGGACTGGCCGGCGTGACGTGAGTGCATTGATACAGAATTTCACTTGGAAACGCCGTTACCGTAATGACCGTGGTCGGTCGGAAGGCCTGCTGCGGCGCCGCAGCCTGAGCCTGTGCCGCGAAGCCTGCGGCTTCCGTGCCTGGTCCTACGGTGGTCACCGTGGTGGGCTGGGTGGTCGGGTAAGTATGCGGCTGAGTGTTGGGACAGTTGGGGCTCGCGACAATCGTGCAGATGGCGCTTTCCACCAGACAATAGGGCGGCTGACTGACGTGCGTGCACTGCACGAGGATCGGACTCAGCGGAATGGTGCAGCGAATGAACTCGCTGACCGGAACGGTACAGTTGTGCGCGGCGCTGGCAATTGTCGCGACGGTGCAATGAATCGGCTGCGGGCTCGCAACCATGCAGTGCGCCGGGATTGGGCTGAAGCACGCCGGACCTTGAGACGGAAGCGTGTAGGGCAAGCCTTGCGGCGCCGCGGCAGCACCGGCCGCGTATTGAGCCTGCTGCGCCTGCGCTGCATACGGCTGGGCGGCGTATCCTTGGCCGCCGTACGGCTGATAGGTGTAGGTGGTGGGCGTCTCGGTGGTCGGACGCGTGGGGCACAGCGGACTCACTTGCGGCACGCAATACGGGAAAGGACTGGGGCCGCAAAACGGATGCGGACTTGGAGGACAAAGCGGCACGTAAAAGCTATGACAGAGGGGGTTGATTGTATGAATGGTAAGTGTAGGCGTGAAATGTAACTGCGCCTGAGCTTGCGGTGCCGCCGCGAAACCTCCGCCCGCGCCCGGATAACAATACGGTGTCGATGTATGCATTGCCTCTGCTCCTTTCGGTTTATTAGGTATAAATTTCGAATCCCGCTTGACCCATAGGGTGACCGAGCCCAAAGGATCGGTTTCAGGCGGAACAGCCTGTTCGTATAAGACGTCCGCTTCCGGGATATCCCAGTAAACGGAAAGTTCCGGGTTGGCGTAGAGCCGGATGTGCGCTTTCTCCGACGAAGCTCCCCGGTATCCGGTCAGTCTCACCATTTCTGGTGGATTGGCAGGGTCGTGAACAATTTTCGAGACGAAATGATCGCCAGGACGATTTGGTCTCTTACCTTCTGTGTCGGCCACGCGGATCATCCTCCTTCGAATGCCTAGTGAAGGAAGCGCGTCAAACGTTTCAGAAATGCCTGCGCGGAAGGCTATTATTCGATGCCTGCGCTGTCAATGATGAATTGATGGCGTTCCAGCTCACGCTGCGAGCGAGGATCGCGAACGATCACGGTACACGGGCCGGGGGAAACGGCGGCCGCGTTTAACTTGAGGCGGATTATGCCTAGTTGAGGAGACGTCACTACGATGATTGGGGGCATTCGCGCAAAACGGCAATCGCATTCCACTGGCAATGTAGTCTTCGTTTCCAGGCGGATCGTCAGGCGCACGAATGGATCATCGGGGCGAAGCTCGATCGTGGGAATGGCGTCTCGAATCTCGACCCTGAGATTCGCCACTAAACGGCTAATATGGCGGATGTCGGCCGAGCATGCGGGGCAATCGAAGAAATGCTCTTCGAACTCCGCGGCTTCTACTGGGGAAAGTTCGCCGAGAATATATCGCTCGCTTAGGTTTCGATCTACGGCAGACTGGTGATCCACAGAGTCCCGCCTTGCGCACACAAATGCCGGCGACCGCCCTATCGTTACACAAACAGCTACCCAGCGACGGCGTTTTGTCGAGATGAGAAACTAGCGCGCAGGGGTGGAGGCGGCCGCTGTGGCTCTGAAGGAAACCACGGTGGGCACGGCGCGCGCGGGCGCAGGCTGGTCGAGGCTATCCCGGAAGCGGTTCTTCGCGCGATGCAACAAGACGCGGAGATAGTTACGGCTGACGCGGCAAATGCGGCAGACTTCATCTTTCTCTCGCTCCTCAATAAAAATGAGGTGAAGAATGCGCTGGTCTTTCGCGGGCAGCCGCTCCAGGATCTGGCGGACGCTGCGTTTTCTTTCTTCACTCACCAGCCCCTCCTCAGGATCCGGCTCCCGATCGGGCACCTGCTTTTCCACATCCGGCTGCGGCGACGTGGAGAAGCGGGTCGACGCGCGATAATATTCCGCGAGTACGTTATTACACACGCCATTCACGAAGGCGCCTAGCTTGTCTGGGCTTACCAGGCCGCCGCGATTCCTGATGACGTTGAACACTCGAACGAATGTTTCCTGGCGGACATCTTCGATCGCGTTAAAGCAACGAAGCGACCTTCGGAGTTTGATCAGCAGCAATTCGTCGAAATAGCCCGCGAAGTGGCGTTCTACTTCTGGATCGCCGTCAGCTAAGCGCTGAACATACTCAGAAGTGAAGGTCTGATATTGCACACTTGTCTCTTGGCAACTGTATTCTAGCCGTCCGTCTAGAACTACACAAGACTTCGTACTACTGCTTTTATACTTAGGCCCGTCTCTTCGCCTGGCGGCAGCGGGGATATTCTGTTGCGCTGCAACGGCATTGGTGAGACTCACTTGCGCGCTTAACGTAGGGGATGTCGTCAAATGAGTGCGAGTCGGCTAAGTACGTTGGGCCGCTGATTAAGGGATATCTCTTAGCTGGGCTGCGCATCGGAAGCCCGCTCCCTGTTG
>DATGGL010000028.1:0-32286 GCA_035308605.1 Bryobacteraceae bacterium | reverse complement strand
CGTGAGTCGAATCGATAACAATAGCCAGACACCGAGCCGCGAGCGGCAGCGAGTCGGATGGTCGCTTTTCGTCAGCGCCCGGTCGGTGATTTCAAGTAGCACCCGCTTACTTCGTGCGCGGTTCCGTGAGTCGAATCGATAACAATAGCCAGACACCGAGCCGCGAGCGGCAGCGAGTCGGGTGTTCGCAAATCAACTTTCGCGGTATTCGCCGAAGACGGTTCGCAACCGATCCGAGATCTCGCCGACCGTCGCGTAGCACTCGCATGCGCCCAGAATGTGCGGCATCAGGTTTTCTGAGCTTCTCGCGGCTCGCTCCAGTCCGGCGAGAGCAGAGTCGACTCGCGATGCGTCTCTTGTCGCCCGGAGCTCGCGCAGTCTGTCGACCTGAGCCCGCTCCAGCGCAGGGTCCATGCGGAACGTCACGGGCGGATGTTCCTCCGCCTGGCGGAAGCGATTCACGCCCACCACGATGCTTTCGCCGCGCTCCACCGATTGCTGGAACGCGTACGCGGCGTTTTGAATTTCTCCTTGAATAAATCCCTTTTCGATGGCCGCCAGCGTCCCACCCATCGAGTCAATGCGCGCGATGTAGTCCTCGGCGCCCCGTTCGATCTGATCTGTCAGCTCCTCGATGTAATGACTGCCTCCGACGGGATCGGCGACGTTCGTGACGCCTGTCTCGTTCGCGATAATCTGCTGCGTGCGAAGGGCTAGGCGCGCGGATTCTTCGGTAGGCAACGAAAGAGCCTCGTCGCGGGAGTTGGTGTGCAGCGACTGCGTGCCTCCGAGCACGGCGGCCAGCGCCTGGATTGCCACGCGGACCACGTTCACGTCGGGTTGCTGCGCCGTCAGCGTCGATCCGGCCGTTTGGGTGTGAAAACGCAGCATCATCGACTTCGGGTTCTGGGCCCCGAAGCGATCCTTCATGATGCGCGCGTAGAGACGGCGGGCGGCGCGGTACTTGGCTATTTCTTCCAGGAAATTGTTGTGCGCGTTGAAGAAAAACGAAACCCGCGGGGCGAACGAATCGACGCTCAGACCCGCCTTCACGGCGGCGTCGATATAAGCGATGGCGTTCGCCAGGGTGAAGGCAACTTCCTGGGTGGCCGTGGAACCGGCCTCACGAATATGATAACCGCTGATTGAAATGGTGTTCCATTCGGGCAGCTCCCGGCCCGCCCAGGCGAACAGGTCCGTGATGATGCGCATCGCCGGGCGAGGAGGGTAAATGTACGTTCCGCGCGCGATGTATTCCTTCAGGATGTCGTTCTGAATGGTTCCAGAGAGCTTCGCGAGATTCGCTCCCTGGCGTTGGGCGACCAGGACGTACAAGGCGAGCAGAATCGACGCTGTGGAATTGATGGTCATCGACGTGGTGATTTCGTCGAGACGAATGCCGTCGAACAGGCGCTCCATGTCGGCCAGGGAGCAGATCGCCACGCCTACGCGCCCGACCTCGCCGGCGGCCAGAACATGGTCGGAATCCATACCCATCTGCGTGGGGAGATCGAAGGCGACGGAGAGTCCGGTTATGCCCTGGGAAAGAAGATAGCGATAGCGGCGATTGCTTTCCTCGGCGGTTCCGAACCCGGCGTATTGGCGCATGGTCCAGAGCCGGCCACGGTACATGTCCGGATAGATCCCGCGGGTGAACGGAAACTCTCCGGGGAGATCGTTCATGATGACCGGGAGATCTTGCGGGCACGCATGAAAGAGGTTGCGGCGAAGTACACCATCACACTGGAGAATACGATCGTCATGCCGACGCGCACGACGCCTCCAGCATCCCCCTGAAACTGTCGGATAGACTTGACCGACTCCACCACCGCGCCGGCCGCGAGTACCAGGAAAATGAATCCGATCAGTTCGTTCCAGAGGACACGGAGCGGGCGAACCACGCCGGGCATCACATGTGACAGGAAACGTTGGATCATGCCCATTTGACTTCATAATCATCGTATCAGAGCGGGCTTGGGAACCCCTGCGGTTTGATACAGAATTGGGAGAGCGCTGCCGATAAGAAAGGACAGAGGCGGGACATTTGGAGGAATAGCCACTAACGGCATCCGGTGTTATGCTGAAGGTGGTCTCGTGCAGCTCGCGCGGGGCAGTTTGACCAGGTGCGTCGAGAGGTGAAGTCAGCCTTGAAGCGGCAAGAAAAGAGGAACACTTGGAAGATCGATTAAAAGAGCTTATGCAGGAGCTTGGGAACGCGATCAATGAATCTCTTTCGGATTCCGATCGTATCGCGGCCGCGATTGGCGAGATCAAACGCGCGGGCTACGATGTTTTCCTGGTTCTTGAGGCTACAATCGGTTTCAACAAGCGCGAGGATTCGGACGAGGCGGAAGAAGGCGAGACGATCGAGCTAGGCACACCGGCGCCGGAACCGGCTCCACGGCGCAAGGTCGGCAAGATCAAACTTACGTCGCAAGACCAGAAGTTTCTGCGCGCCTTAAAGATCGCCATCGACGACGAAGGCCGCTAGTTTCTGATTACCTTCGCGGCGAGCCCCATCGCCGCGGCTCCCAACATCATCCACGCCGAATCGACGCTGGTAAAGCTGAGCGCCAGGAACGTCACCATCACGATGGTCAGCGACAGTCCGCCTGTGATGGCATCGCGCGCCAGCGGTAGAGAAGACGACAGCAACAAGCCTGCGCTGGCCAGCACGACCGCTCGAATCGCGCTGCGAATTCGAGGATTCTCCGCTCGCGCGCGCATCCAGTGCATCAGGGGCAGAATCAGGAACGCGGGCGTCATCACGGCGAGCAGGCCCGCTGCGGCTCCGGGCAGTCCGTCGACGAAATAACCCACGCTGACCAGATAAAGTCCATTCGGCCCGGGACCGGTGCGGCCGGCCACGACGGCGGTATTCAACTGGCGGTCGCTCAGGACATGGCGCTCGACGACGAAATCGTCGCGGACCATCGGCAGGGATGCAAGTCCGCTAAATGACGTGACGGTCGCTTTGAGTAACAGAAGATAAAGCAGGACTAGATTCATTCTGGCCACAAGAGGCCGGCCAGGGCGGCGACGGCGATGACCGGAATGGGAGTGATGCCGAACCGCCAGGCGGCGATGAAGGCTCCGCCAAAGAAGATGACGGCGCGGATGACCTTCCACGAGCCACCAACATTCGGCGCGACCAGGAGCCACACGCTGGCCCACATCATGCCCGTCACGGCCGCAACGGTGCCTCCGATCGCCGCCATTACGGTTGGATTCGTTCGCCAGGATTCGTAGCCTTGGGTGATCAGGACGGCGAGGACTGCGGACGGAACAGTGACGGCGAGCACGGCCGCGATTGCGCCGGGCAAGCCTAGGATTCTCGCGGCGACGGCAGCGCAGAATGCGAGGACGTTCGTTCCCGGCGTGATGCGCGCGAGGGCGTACGCGATGGCATAGTCTTCCTGAGTGATCCAGTCGCGACGGTCGACCAGTTCACGCTGCAAGGCGGCCATCGTCGGGTTGCCGCCCCCGAAAGTGGTGTTGCCGATGACGAAGAAAACTCGGGTGAGGCGAGCGAGAGACGGGCGGGACATCTTCACATCGTAGCTTCCTTACGGAAAGGCAGGTCGGGGACCGCCCTACTGGGATCGGAGTCATAATTGCCACATGCGGATCTTCGACGCCATAAGGCAGGATGCGCGATATGCGCTTCGGATGCTCCTGCAGAATCCGGGATTCTCATCGGTCGCGGTGTTGTCGCTGGCGCTCGGTATCGGCGCGAATACGGCGATTTTTACGCTGATCGATACCGTCCTGCTGCGATCGCTGCCGGTGCGCGATCCGGAACAGCTCGTCGTGTTTGCACTGAATCCGGAAAAACCAAGCCCCTTTACCAGCTATCCCGACTATCGATATCTCCGGGATCACAACCAATCGTTTTCAGGCGTGATCGCGCACAGTGGAAACCTGCCGGTTTCCCTGGCGATTCCCGCGGAAGGCGGCCTGGCGGCGCCCGAAATGGCAACGGTAACGCAGGTTTCCGGAAATTATTTCGACGTCTTGGGCGTGACGCCCGCCATCGGCAGGATGCTCACCGCGGATGACGATAAGACGGAGGGTGCGCATCCGTGGCTGGTGCTCGATTACGGTTTCTGGAGGCAGCGCTTTGGAGGCGACCCGCGGGCAGTGGGAATGCGGGTCACGGTCAATGGATCGCCGTTCACGATAGTCGGCGTCGCGCGATCGGGATTTACCGGTACCGTTCTGGGTAATCATCCTGATCTCTATGCGCCGATCACGATGCTGCGACAGATCCGGCGTGGAGATCCGCCGACTTGGAACAGCCGGCACTTTACCTGGCTTCGGATCGAGGCCCGGCTGAAGCCCGGTGTTTCAAGGAATGCGGCAATTCCGGAGATGAACGTCCTGTGGAAGCAGAATCTCGCGAGCGATCCGGAGCAGCGGCCTGTAGCAGCCTATGACAAGGATTACGAGCAGAGGAATCGCGCGACGCTGCTGGATGGGAGCGGTGGCTATTCATATCTGCGCGGGCAATTTCAGCGGCCGCTGATGGTCTTGATGGTGGTCGTGGCGCTGGTGTTGTTGATTGCTTGCGCCAATGTTGCGAATTTGCTGCTTGCCAGAGCAGCGGCCAGACGCAGGGAAATTGCGATCCGGCTCGCGATTGGCGCAGGCCGCGCGAGACTGGTAAGCCAGTTGATTCTGGAATCTATCGTCATTGCGCTCGCCGGCGGTATGGCAGGAGCGGCACTTGCGTGGTGGGGTGTCCGCGTCCTGATGGCGTTCCTGCCAAAGCGAGGCAATCCGATTCAACTCGATCTGGCGCCGGATTGGCGGGTGCTCGTGTTTTCGTTTGGCGTTTGTTTGGCGGTTGGCGTTGTCTGCGGCCTGATCCCGGCGCTTCAGGCGACGCGCCCGAATCTGACATCCGCGCTGAAGACGGAAGCCGCCGCGGGCAGCCGCGTTCGTTTCGATTTGCGTCGAGCGCTGGTAATCGCGCAGGTGGCAACGTCGTTGCTGTTGCTGATTGGAGCAGGACTGTTCTTGAGGAGCTTGCAGAATCTGCGGACAATCGATCCTGGGTTCGCCCGGGAACGGGTGCTGATGACGATGGTCCATCCGCAGCAGGTTGGATATAAGGGCCAACAGACGCGCGAATTTTATGAGCGGCTTCTGGCCAGAGTTCAGACATTGCCGGAGGTCCGGAGCGCGAGCCTGGCGGACGTTACACCTCTGGGAGACGCTCGCTGGATCAACGGAATTAGCGTGGAGGGTTACCAGCGCCGGGCGGACGAGAAGCCGTTCGTGGATTCCAACGCGGTGAGCCCAGGGTACTTTGAAACGCTTGGAATCCAGATGCTTCAGGGCCGCGACTTTCGCCCGGAAGACAATCCGGCAGTGAGCGCGGCGCCCGATTTCCAGTCTCACGACGGCGACAGGCTGCCTCCGCCGGAGCCGGTCGCGATCGTGAACCAGGCGATGGCGCGCAAGTATTTTCCGAATCAGAATCCGATTGGAAAACGCTTCAGCCGCGGCGAAAAGTTCGATCTTGCCAACGCGTTTGAAATTATCGGCGTGGTCAGGGACGCGAACTATTTCAACCTGCGCGAAGCGGTGGAAAGCATGATATATCTGCCGGTCTGGCGGCTGAACGCGAGCGACAAGACGTTATGTGTGCGGACAAACGGTCCGCCGGAGAGCCTGGGAAACGCGATCCGGAGAGAAATCGCGAGTATCGATCCGGCGATTCCGGTTTTGCAGACTCTGACTCTGGAAGATCAGTTCGACAACACGATTTCGCAGGAACGGACGGTCACTTCTCTGTCCAGCTTTTTTGGGGCGCTCGCGGTGCTGCTGGCGGCGATCGGATTGTATGGAGTGATGGCGCATTCGGTCACGCAGCGGTATCGCGAGATCGGGATTCGCATGGCGCTGGGGGCGCAACGAAAGAGGGTTCTGTGGCTGGTGCTGCGCGATACAGCCTGGATGATCGGGATCGGCTCGCTGATCGGGCTGCCGGCTGCATTTGGGCTGACCAGATTGGTCCAGAGTCTTCTTTACGGGCTGACGCCGCAGGATCCGCTGAGTATCGTGATGGCAACGGTGGGGCTGATCTTGGTCACGGGGATCGCGGGTTATATTCCGGCGCGGCGCGCGACGCTGGTGGATCCGATGGTCGCGCTACGGTACGATTAGGCCGGCTTGGGACGCTGATAAAAACTCTCCGTCAGGTCGTGCAGAGAGCGCTCCTTGCGCGCGGCCGATTGCAGGTTTTTCAATACGCCGGCGCGGTCTCCCTCGCTGCGTTCCTGGCCGAGCTTGAACTTTCCTTCTAATAGCTCGATCTCCATCTCGAAGCCGATGATGCCGGTTATCAAACCGAATTTGTAGTCGTCCGGGATCTTGGCGAAATCGTAGTCGGATTTTACATAGCTTTCGTTTTTCTTGATCAGCTTCGACAGCAGGTCGAGGAGCGCCGGGCGTTCGGCGATCGGCTTGAGTTTTCCGGAGGCGTGTACCACGGCGAAGTTCCAGGTGGGAACCACGTCAGTCTTGGCATACCAGGTCGGCGAGATATAGCCGTGAGGGCCCTTGAAAACGATCACGGCGGAGTGCCAGCCGTCGAATGTGTTGCTCTGCGGATTGTGGCGCGCGATATGCCCGTAGATGGTACCGTACTTGCCGGCGTTGCGATCGAGAATGACGGGGATGTGCGTGATGCGAAGATCGGGCGTGGTGGTGATCAGCTCGACGAACGAGAACTCGTCCATGAAGTCCAGGAGCAGCTTGCGATCCTCAACCAGGTGCGCTTTGGGGATGTAGAGGGATTCGCGCTCTTTGGATTCGTCCTGAGCCCGGAGAATAGGTGTCGCAGCGAGGCTGGCGAGCAGGAGTCGCCGGTTGATTTTGGGCATGTTTTACTCTACATCGGGCGCGGCAGGCCGGGGACCTGGTCTCATTGATCTGGGTAGGGCGCCGGCACCGAGCCGCGACCATAAGGGAGCGGGTATTCGTCCTTTCACACAGACTCTAAAGAGAGCGAACAGATGACGTGAAGGTCTCGCGCAGGGGTTCGTCTTTGGGAAAAGAATGGATCAACCGGTCGACGAGCGCCGCGGACCTCGTGCGATGCTGCTCCGCGCGTATTGCATCGCCGGCGGAATCGCAGCATCTCGAGGCAGTTGCTTCGATTCGCCAGGCCACCATCGGAAGATCGTAGGATGCCAGCGCCGCGAGCGCTTTTTCCGCGCAGGTGAGCGCCGGGCCGTATTCGGCCAAATGAAGGGCCACCTGCGCTTTTAGATTCCAGGCAAGGGCGTTCAACGCCGGATCGGCGGACAATCTCGCGGATTCGAAAAACGCCGCCGCGGCCTGCGTGGCTCTCACAGAATCGCCCTTAGCAAGGCAAGCGCGGGTGAGCCCGAGCTGCGCCATCATCAGCCAGTACCAATCGAGGAAAAAATGCGAACCCTTCTTTCCGTTGGTAAGAGCGGAGAACCGGGCGACCGCCGAATCGAGGGACCCGGATTCCAGATCGACATACGCCTCCGTGATCGCGGCCATGGTGCGAATCTGGCCGGCGGGCTCGCCGACGTGTTCGTGGATCAGTTCGCCGGCCATGCGGCCCGCGCCTTGCAGATCGCCGCATTGCAACCGGACCCAGGCCATATTCGCCTGAAAAATGCCAAGCCAGGGGGCGTTATGGTTCTTTTCCGAGACTTCCAGAGCCGTGTTCAGAACGTCGAGCAACTCACCCAGGCGGCCCAGCGGCAGAAGGGCCTGGACCAGTGATGAGTGGGCGGAAAGATACACGACCAGGCTGTCGTTTTCGATCGATTTGGGAATTCCAGCCTTGGCAGTTTGATACGCGCCTTCGTAATCGCCCGCGATGCACTGAACGTGCGCGTACAGGATCTCGTAATATGCGGGGACGGCGTTGTTCGCGCGAATCGTTTCGCGTGCGGTGGAGCAGATTTCCGCGTCTTCCTTGCGCCATCCGTAGGTAATGATGCGCCAGCAGGCGGCGAGCATTTCCGCGCGGGCCTGAAGTATCGGGTCGGCCTGGGCACGGCTCAGCTCCACGGCGCGCTCGCAGACGGCGATGCAGCGGTCGGGGTCCACGAATGCAAGGGCGCGCGCCAGACGTGTGAGCGAGTTGACCTGCGCGACGACGAATCCATACTGCGCGGCTTGTTCGACCACGGCGCGGTCGATATCGGCGGATTGCATCATCTCGCCCTGCGCGTAGAGTGCGTCGCTGATGCGTTCAAGAATTTGGATTCTCAGGTCGTGGGCGGTTTCGGCGGGGACGTGCGCGAGGAGATCCAGGGCGTGGCGCAGCAGGCGGATGGAGTCGTCGTGAGCGTAACGCCGCCGTGCGTTCGATGCGCTCAGGATCAGATAGCGGACCGCGCGGGTGTAACTGCGGGCTTCTTCAAAATGCAGGGCAAGCTCGGAAGCCAGAGCCTGCTCTGCGGAAGAGGACAGAACTTCCATGCTTTCGGCGAGCCGCGAATGGAAACGCCGCCGCTGCGATGCGGAGAGCTGCGCATAAAGGATCTCGCGATACAGCGCATGCTGGAACTCGTATTGCGAGGATTCCGAACCATCAGCCAACTCCGCGGTCCCGGCGCGTCCCAGAAACTGGTGGCGGGCCGAAAGCCGTTCGCAATCGTGCTCGACGTCGGCGCCGTTTCGTTCGAGCATGGCGCCGACGGCCCAGACCGAGAAACGCCGGCCTGCGACGCTGGCCGCAGCCAGAAGGTTGCGGTCGTCCGGAGCCAGCCGGTCCAATTGAATCTCAAGCAACTGCTGAAGCGTTTGCGGCACGCCCGGATCAAGGTGCTCGGGCGCCACGGTAAGAACCCAGCGGCCGTTTTCGGACGCAAGCAAACCCTTGCGGCGCATCTGGTCGACGATTGCGACCATGAACATCGGATTGCCGTCGGAGCGGCGATGAACCACTGGGGCGATCTGGCGGGGCAGATCACTTTCCGGAAATTCAGCGGCGAGAAAGCGCTCGACTTGAGATTCCGTCAGCGGCTCCAGGCTGATTTCGTGACAGAGGCGATGGACCAGCAGATCCTGCTTCATCTGCTTCAGCGGGCCGGCGGAGAGAATCACATCGACCGGGCGATAAGTCGCCACCAGCATCATCCGCGCCGGCGTTCGACGGCGGGCAATGGCGGAAATCAGGTCTAGCGTCGAGTCGTCGACCCATTGCAGGTCTTCGAGAAGGACGACCAGAGGCTGATTCGCCGACAGGCGCTCCAGAGCCTCGCAGATTTCGCGAACCATGCGCTCGCGAGTGGCGCCGAGGATTTCCTGCTGCAACGACTGGCGTTGTTCGACGCGGATGGCGGAGGGGAACTGGACCAATAGAGTCGGCGCGTGGAGGGCCAGGACGCGAATCACGGCTTCACTGCCCGCGCCTTCCAGCAGCGGACCGAAGGCCTCCAGCACCGGGTAGTAGCTCTCCTTGCCGCCGAATCCTTCCACACACTGGCCCCGAATGCTGCGCATGCCGGAGGCCCGGACGAACTCCTGTTCAAAAGTATCTAAAAGCGTAGTCTTACCGATACCGCCTTCGCCGGTTATAAAGACGATCTGACGCTGGCCGCCCAAGGCGTCCTGCATGCGCTGATTCAGTTCGGCGAGCGGAGCATCCCGGCCGACAAATCGGGGCGAGGATTTTTGAACGGCAGGCCTGGCGGGAGCCGCGGCCTCCTCCGTAACGGCGGCGATGAAGCGATAGCCTCGCTTAGGCAAAGTCTCAATGAAAATCGGCTGGTTGGGCGGATCGCCCAGCGCTTTGCGAATTTCGAGAATGTATTTGCGCAGGATTTCGGGCTGGACAAATGCCTCAGGCCAGACGGCGTCCAGCAGTTCCTGCTGTGTCACCAGCCGTCCACAATTGTCGACGAG
Source organism: Bryobacteraceae bacterium (assembly GCA_035308605.1). GTDB lineage: Bacteria > Acidobacteriota > Terriglobia > Bryobacterales > Bryobacteraceae > Palsa-187. The sequence goes on along the minus strand of DATGGL010000028.1, from coordinate 22,386 downwards.
GTACCGGAGGACGTCGAAAACCTTCGGCGCCATCGAGATACGGTCATGCTCCCGCCACAGGCACTGGTTAACAGGGTCCAGGCGGAACGTCGCAAATAGCTTCGGAGACATCAAACCCAATACGGATTGTACAAAGCTTTCGACGGGGCACGAGAACTCCACGAAAACTCCACGGATCGTTCACGCTTCTTCGAGGTCGACCGGTTTATGCTCTTCAAAGAGATGAATTGCAACGGACTGAGATCCGTAAGTAAAAGAGCCGGTGAGGGATTGCGGTTCTGGACGCCGGGTTCACGCTACCGGTGCCCGGAATCGCTACGGAGGAAATCTTTCGCCGGGCGGGCAGATGGGCGTGTTTGAGAGCGGCGGATACCGGCCAAGCTCCGTCGCTCTCACTGGACAATTTTGTAGTTAGTTACGGTTGCTGGACGTAAGAGGCTCGGGCCGCGCGCCCACCAGTCCGGCGACCGCTCCAAGTGTTGTTTGAGCCGCATTTAAGCCCAGCCGAAAATCGTCATCCGCAAACGTTGCGAAGACGTCCGTCGGCTGATGATGATGCGGATCCCATCCGTTTCCGATTTGCGAGCCGCGCTCCAATTCCCGGAGGCTCAACGAAGGTGTCAGATCCTGAAACGGCGTTGAGTCGGTATTGGTCATATGCGGGCCTATGCTGGCGGGATACTCGGTCGCGTACTTTTCATTCGCCAGTTGGAATTTGTGCGCCAACTGCATGGCCGCATCCGCCATTCTCGCAGTCATCTGATATTCAATATTGACGTCGGCCTCAGGGCGCTGCTCTTTGCTCATCGTGCCGTCTTTGTGCGGCATGCCGTGGTCGAACATCATCATGTCGTGCTGGATCATCCCCAGCCACTTGGGTTCGGGATATTTGCCGGAACCGGCGGGAGATTCCTTACCTTGAAGGTTCTTGCGCTGCTCGACATACGCCCGCGCTCCGTTCAGGCCGGTCTCCTCGTTATTCCAAAGAGCGAATCGGATGGAACGATCCGTCTGAACATCGGGGCTGCTGAACACACGAGCGAGCTCCATCACCAGCGCAGTTCCTGACCCGTCGTCGTTTGCGGCTTCGCCCCAGCCGATTCCGTCCATGTGCGCCGCGACGATGTACATCTCCTGCGGATGCGTAGCACCGATCTTGGTGCAGAAAACTTCTTCGCGCGGTCCTGGAGTGGACGGTTGTGAATTCAGTTCGCGGAGCTTCACGTTGGGCTGTTTCAACGGGTCGTTATTCACGCCTTCCGGCATCTGAACCCCGCGCCGTCGAGCGCCGCCTGGACCGGTGATCGTGGATTGCGGCGGACGTTTCGGTGGATTCGCCGGCGGCTGGTAGTTGTAATGAATGCGCTCCGTGTTGGTGCAGCCATAGCTCTTGAGCTGCGTCTCAATCCAGTCGATGGCAGCCCGGTTCCGGTCCGTTCCCTGCCGGCGGTCGCCGAACGCGGTCAACCCCTTGATCGTCGCCTTATAACGATCGAGATCGAGGCGGCCCACCAGCGTGGCGATAGGATCGGGCTGGACGTTCACCGGCTCATTTGGGTCGGGTTGTTGAGCCTGGGACAGGATGGCAAAGGAGAAGATCAGCAGCAGAGTCTGAGGTCGCATAAGACGTTTAGGTTAGTTTACACGTTCTCTATCCGGGAGCGCGTACTGGCAAGCCGCAACTATCAACAAACGATCTATGGATGAGCGTTACCGGGGACATATTCTATGTTGTTTATAGTGTCTATAGTCTTAATATAAATACATTATCTTGAGTAGGTTAGGGAACGAGAACGATTGCTCGGCGTCCATAATTTTCGGAGTTTCCCAAGTCTGTGTAACTGGCTCGTGCCGAACTGGTATGGAGATGCGACGTGCTACAGGATCTGTTGTTCTCTTCGCGTGAGCTGCGAAAACGGCCCGGCCTTGCGCTAACGGCGGTCCTTTCGCTGACTCTTGGCATCGGCGCGACCACCGCCGTTTTCAGTGTCATCTACGGGCTGCTGGTCAACCCGTTTCCATACCTCGGCGCTGATCGGATGATCGAACTCAATGTCCTGAATGAAAAAGGAGACAACTGGTGGCTGGGAATCACTGGCCCCCAACTCAAGGCTCTGCGTCAGACCAACTGTATCGAAAGCATCGCGGCGAGTTGGGGAACCTGGAACCTGACCACCACGGATGAGGATCTACCCCAGGACGTCCCGTCCGTTCAACTATCGGGGAATGCCGGCGTTCACTTCGGTGTCCCCGCGCTTCTGGGCCGCACCATCATCCCGTCGGATGCTCCGGACGGGCAGGACCCGCAGCCGGTGGTCGTCCTCAGTTATCTTTTCTGGCAGCGGCATTTCAATGCCGATCCAGCCGTGATTGGACGCAATCTGCAACTGGTTCACAAGAACTACACGATTGTCGGCGTGCTTCCATCGCGCTTCACCATTGGGGATGCGGATGTGTATCTGCCGCTCAAACTGACGAACGATTCCAACGTCTACCTGACTCCGCGAGTCCGCTTGAAACCGGGCGTCACCCGAGACGCAGCCAATGCCGAGTTACAACCGCTGCTTGAACAATTCGCCAAGGAGTCCCCCAACCGTTTTCCCAAGAAATTTCGCGTTCACGTTCGCGGAATCAGCGATCGTTATGTCGAGCATCTGGGGCGCTCTCTGTTCCTTTTGTTCGGAGCCGTCGCGCTCCTGTTGCTGATCGGGTGCGCCAATGTATCGATCCTCCTCATGGCGCGCGGGACGGCGCGGCAGCAGGAACTCGCCATCCGCAGCGCCATCGGGGCCAGCCGCTGGCGGATTCAGCGCCAGCTTCTGACGGAGGCCCTGGCGTTATCGCTCGCCGGCGCGATCGGCGGCATTCTGCTCGCATATCGTTTGCTCCCTGTATTGGTTCGCTGGCTGCCGGAATTTTCTTTCCCGCATGAAGTCGTCATTCGTGTCAACCTCCCGGTTCTGGGATTCACTGTGGCAATCGCCGTTCTCACGGGCGTTCTATTTGGACTTGCTCCGGCGTTCCAATTCTCGCGGCCGCAGGTGGCGCAATTGATGCAAGCCAGTTCCCGGCGGACTACCGGAAGTAGCCTCGGGAAGCGCACGCACAGTATTCTCGTCGCGGGCCAGATTGCACTGACGCTTCTGTTGCTGACTTCAGCGGGGGCCGCGATGAACGGATTCGTGCGTCTGATTCACACAGATCTAGGCTATGACCCGCACAACACAATGTCCGTCGGGATTCCGGTACATCAGAACTCTCACGTCAGTTGGGAGGACCGCACGGCGTACTTCACGCAACTACTCGGCCGGATCGCCGCGATGCCGGAAGTAGTGGCGGCTGGCATCTCCTCGAATGCGACTCCGCCATCGAACGGATGGACGCAATCCTTCGAAGTCTTCGGCCATCCATCGAGCCAGCAAGAGCAGGCGCGCGTCAACTTCGTCAGTCCGGATTACTTTTCTGTGCTGCATATCGCGCGTCTTCAAGGGCGGCTGTGGGATCAGCCGGAAATCGTGCGCGGTGCACGGCTGGCGGTGATCAACCAGACCTTGGCGCGCCAGTATTGGCCTCAAGGCGATGCGGTGGGACAGCAACTGCGGCTTCCGGATCTGAAGGCCGAACCTCCCTTCGCGCAGAGCGTGAAGGACAGCACCGGTTGGATGCAGGTCATCGGCGTGGTGGCAGATGCCCGTAATGACGGTTTGAGCAAACCGGTGAAGCCCTCCATCTACATCCCGTATTCGTGTTTTGTCGGCATGTACACCCAAATCTTGGTCCGCGCGCGATCATCGCCGCTCGCGATCCTGAATCGCGTTCGCGCCGAAGTGAAAGCGGTGGACCCGGATCAACAGGTGATCGGCCAGACCCGCGACCTGGAACAGTGGATTCAGGGCCAAAACGAATACGCCTATGGACGTCTCGTTGCAGCGTTGTTCACGGGATTTTCCATCCTCGCGCTGGCGCTCGCGGCGGTGGGACTGTTCAGCGTGGTCTCTTATAGCGTCGCCCAGCGCACTAATGAATTCGGAATCCGCATGGCCTTGGGCGCTTCCAAGTGGAACGTACTCGGTCTTGTCTTCGCCTCCACCTCGCGCAATCTGATCGGCGGGATCGCCTGCGGACTCATTCTCAGCGTGGCCTTAAACAAAATGCTGTCGAAATGGGCGGAAAGCAGTGTTCAGAATCCCCTGGTCATCGCCGCTGTGACGGGGCTGTTGTTGATCACGTCTGCTTTGGCAGCTTTCATACCCGCGCGCCGGGCATCCTCCGTCGATCCGATGATCGCGTTGCGTTACGAATAACGTTACAGTAGTAAGCGTCACATTCACCCTGTTCATGGAACCAAAGCTCACCAGGGCGAGCAGACTAGCAGTCGGAATTCTTGCTGTATCCCTCGGCGCAGGCGTGCTCCAGGCCTCCGACGCCTGGAATCCGAAATCCGCTGCAAGGTACCTCGATCAGCGGGAAAGCTGGTGGATGGCATGGCCCGCCGCTACCCGCGATGACGGAACCTTCTGCGTCTCCTGTCACACTGTGGCGCCGTACGCGCTTGCGCGGCCTGCTCTACGCGCGGCGCTTGGTGAAAACGCCCCGGCCGAGAACGAACGGAGACTTCTGGAGAACGTGACCAAACGCGTTCGTTTGTGGAAACAAATCGTGCCGTATTATTCGGAATCAAACGGAGCTGAAAAGCCTCTCCAGTCCCGAGGGACCGAAGCCGTTCTCGATGCGCTGATCTTAGCCGCCGCGGACGCCCGGAACGGCAAGCTCAGCCAGGATACCCGCGCCGCGTTCGATCACATGTGGACGGAGCAGGCGAAGTCCGGAGACCAGAAGGGCGCATGGCCATGGCTGGATTTCGGAAACGAGCCGTTTGAAGCGGTGGATTCGGTCTACTATGGTGCGTCACTTGCGGCGGTCGCCGTGGGCGCCGCTCCGGAGAACTATCGAGCGGCCCCAGAACTTCAGGAAAACCTCAAAGCGCTCAGCGACTATATCGGCCGCCAATGCCGCAGCCAGTCCCTGATTCATCAGGTGGTCGCTTTGTGGGCCGCGGCGAAGTGGCCGCAAGTCCTCTCGCACGCGCAGCAGAAAGCAATCGTTGATGACGTTCTAAGAAAACAGAAAAGCGACGGCGGGTGGGGCTTGTCGTCACTGGGCTGGACGTGGACCGGATCGAGCGTGCGCACCATCGTGGACCTGTGGACTCGATCGAACGACTCGCCCTGGTCCGGAAAGAGCGACGGGTACGCCACCGGGCTGATCGTTTACGTCTTAGGGCAAGCGGGCGTTGCGCTCGACGATCCTCATCTACAGCGCGGGCGGTCCTGGCTGATCCGTAACCAGGATCAGAAAGAAGGTCTGTGGCCCGGCTTTTCCATGGTCAACCGGCGCGATCCCACGTCCGGCACCGGCCGCTTCATGACGGATGCCGCCACTGCTTACGCGGTGCTCGCGCTTACGGCGAATGCGTCCGGTTTTTCTCTACGTCACAACCGTTGCGAACGATCACGCCAGGTGATGCGCTATCGCATAAAAGAGACCAAATAGCAGACCAGCCGCGGTAAGTGCAATTCCAACCCAATTCAGAGTCTCGACGCGTGTCATAAAGCCTCCTCGATACGCTTACAGACCGTGCACGCTTCGGGCCAATTTTGCGATGCACTCTGAAATGGAAGTTAGGGTGCACCTACATGCGGCATGACCACCGATTCAAGCTCTGGACGCCGCCAAATGCGCGACTACGCGCAGACTCCACTAAACGTTTACTGGGAAATAACCCAGGCGTGCCGGCTCGCATGCCGCCATTGCCGGGCCGAAGCGATGCCCGAAGGACGTCCCGGCGAGTTGACGCTCGATGAAGGCATCGAGTTCCTTCGCCAGATCGCGGAGTTCGGGCCGCCTTTGCCGCAGTTGATCCTCACCGGCGGAGATCCCCTGATGCGCAAGGGATTGTTCACGATCATCGCGGAAGCCCGGCGGCTCGGCATTGGAGTTTCGATTACGCCGGCCGCGACGCCCGCTCTCAACTATGGTGTTCTGGCGCGCATGAAGATTCATGGAATCGACGGAATCGGGCTTAGCCTGGACGGATCGACGGCCGCGAAACACGATTCGATCCGCGGCGTCGCCGGAACGTTTTTCCGGACCTTGGACGCCATGCGCTGGGCCGGCGAGATCGAACTGCCGCTGCAAATCAACACGCTCGTGTCCGCCGAAACCGCACCCGATCTGCCGGCCATCTATGAAAAGCTCAAACAGTTTCCGGTCGCCCGCTGGAGCCTGTTCTTTCTGATTTCCGTGGGGCGCGGCAAAGTCTTGCAGCCGTTGGAGGCGGATCAAGCAGAGAGCCTGATGGACTGGATTTACGAAATCGCGAAGACCGCTCCATTTGTGGTCGCGACCACGGAAGCGCCTTTTTACCGGCGCGTCGCTATCCAGCGCATGCGCGGCGAAGGGCTGACCGGCGAGGAGATCAAACGCAGCTCCGTTGCGCGAGGTTTCGGAATTCGCGACGGCAACGGCATCGTGTTTGTCTCAAGCACCGGAGACATCTGCCCGGCTGGATTCCTCCCGCAAGTCACCGGCAACGTCCGCACGGATCGAATCGCGAAGATTTACCGGCACGCTCCTCTGTTTCAAATGCTGCACGATCCCAATTCGTTCGCGGGCCGTTGCGGCGATTGCGAGTATCACTTACTGTGCGGCGGATCGAGGGCGCGTGCGTACGCAGCGACAGGGAACGCGTTGGGATCGGATCCGCTATGCCGGTTTGCGCAGGACAACGCCTGACGCATTTCAGGTGGATCGCACCCCGGCACGGCTAAAACTGGAACGAAGTATTGAGCGCCACCGATTGCGTGCCGATGCGGACCTTGCTATTCGCGTACTCGCCCGAAAGCAGCGCGGTCTTCCCCACGTTCTCTTGAGTCGTGGGATCGATTCCATAACCCAGGTCGAACCGCCAGCGCCCGCGCCGGTATCCGATGCCTGTCGAGAGCTGATTGGTCATGGTCGCGGCGGTCAACGGCGAAAGAGTCGACGCCGGCACGGGATTGTTCGAATGGGCGTAGCCGCCGCGCAAGTAGATATTCTCGGTCAGAAGCCTTTCGATACCGCCATGGAAAGAGTATTGGTCCTTCCAGTCGAGCGGAATGCGGTCAAAAATCGCGTTGGTTCCAAGAAGCCCGTTGATATCGGCGTTGTTGCCGCCGGATAGCGACACAGGCAAGCTGGCAAAAGAGCCTTTCCAATTCACCCAATCGGCCTGGACCGCAAAGATCCAGCGACCATCCACACGCCAGTTCATACCGGCGAGGACCGATTGGGGGAGGATGTTTTGGACACCCGCGAAGTAGTGAAAATCCGGACGAGCTGCCCCGAGGCCCACGGCCGCAAGCTGAACCCCGATATTCCCATTCGCGTCGCCGGTGCTGTTGATCGTTGTCCGCGACTTCCACGCTACGTTGAATTGCAGGCGATCCGTGGGGGTCGCGATCAAGCCGACACTGGTGTTCCAACTAACGCCAGTGGTGTGGAGATCTAAGAGCGTCTTGAGCCCCGCGAGCACAGGATGACTCTGAAAGACGTAAGGCGTTTCCAGGGTATTGGCATTGTAAACCGCTCCAGTGGTCACTCCCAGCGACAGCTTCCTGCTCAGGGCGAAACCCACGCCCGCAACGGCGCGGGCGGCGAGGATCGCCGATTTCTGCTTCTGAAGGCCGTAGCTGGCCCCCGCGACGCCCGGAGCGTCAACGTAATTCCAATTCGATACCGAGACCAGCTCCGGCACGACTCCCAAGCCCAGGCTGAAACGCGAATGACCAATGGGAGCGCCGAAAGCTCCGTATGGAATCACGCCCGGCGCATCGTTGAGAGGGACGTTGCTATTCACTGAATTGCTGAAGGAGCCGCGCGCAAAAATGCTGGTGAGGCTCAGGTCCAGGCTAGGATTGCCGACCATCGCCAAGCCCGCTGGATTCGCGGCCAGCGCGTCGATCACTCCTCCCTGCGACGGCAGATACAATCCGCCCAGCGCCATGGAGCGCGCGCTGGCGGTGCCCCAATAGAAACCCTGGCCTTGAACAGAGGCGGCCGCGCTGACGGCCGCGAGACACTTAACGAACAGGTAAAGACGCTTCACTTTTTTCCACCGATGTGATTTCGACGCCACTGATGCCCACGTTCGCCGATAGTTCCACCAGGCTCTGAGTACTCGGCGGAACGGATGCCGGAGCGCCGGCCTTATACATCATCAGCGCGTCCAGGCATTGGGCGTCGATCGCCTGGGGCGCGTCCTTCTTCATGATTTCGAAAACCTTCTCGAGCGGCATCGCATCGCGATAGGGCCTCTTTGCCGCGAGAGCGTCAAAGATGTCCGCGACGGTCAGGATCCGCATCTCCAGCGAGAGCTGATCCGCGTTCCAATGCCGGAAGTAGCCGGAGCCGTTCAGCTTTTCGTGGTGCGCCGCGGCGATATCGCTCAATTCCTTAAACCCTGGGATTCGTCGAAGGATCTGAAACGTGTAATACGGATGCAGCTTTACGACATCCCATTCGTCGTTGTTCAGCGCGCCGGGCTTTTCCAAAATCGCATTGGAGACGCTTAGCTTGCCGACGTCGTGCAAGAGCGCCGCCCGCCGCATGAACGTGACGTCTTCCTCACGTAATCCCAATTGGCGCGATATTCCGATGGCGGCTTCGGCCACGCCGTTTGAATGCCTGTAGGTGAACGGAGATTTGGCGTCGACGATCTCCGCAAACGCCTGGCAGATATTTTCGATGGTTTCTTCGTTCGCCAACATGCGGCGCTCTTCGGGCTCCAGCGCCAGGGCGTGCTCGATCGCCTGTTCCTGGTCTAAACCGCTCCACAGGAGTTCGCGCTTAGTCAGAGAGGCCGCGGCGCGAACCAGTCCTGGGTCAAACCAGCGCCCGCTGCGCGCGCGGGCAACGTCGATCGCCGCGCCGGCGCCGCGATTCACCAGAAAGACCTCGAGAGTCTGCGCCAAATTCATGATGCGTGAGAAAAGAGGAATCTCCACGCCGCGCAGCCCGTCGGGGTACCCGCCACCGTTCCAGTGCTCGTCCAGGCTGTGAATCGCCTGCGCCACGGGTTCCGAAAACCCGATTCGACGCGTGATCGACGCGCCCCTTTCGCAGCGGATCTTCACCAGCTCGCAGGATTCCGTCTGCTGCTTGGCGGCCACGCGCACCAGGGTTCGTACCCGATCCAGGAAGGGCGCTCCCGTGGCGACATGGGTCAGAGCGTACTGCAGACTCTCCCAGCCGACGCGGGTCCAGTCTGTCAGTTTGACGTCCCGCTTGGCGCGAATCTCGTCGGCGCTCAGAATGTGAAACAACTTGGAGGAGTTGCTGCTGCATCCCGCGTCCTTAAGCAAGAGGGCGTAATAGAGGTCGCTTCTTTCGGCGGAGCTGAGACCGATCTCGGCAGCCAGCCGCATGCCGATCGTACAAGACCGTACCGAATGCCCCATGGGACGGCCCTCGGTGAGGTCGAGAGCGTAGGAAAGAGCGGAAATAATCTCGGAGACTCGAACGCTGGGTCCGGATCCGGCCGGTTCTCTCCGCAGCAGTGTAGCTGGAGCGACAGTATTAAAGTGCATGCTTGCACTTGCCTCATCGACAGTTTCGAGTCCAACTTCAATGTTTTTCTTGATCCCGCTTGAGTTTCAGTGACTTACACGTCTGGCGCAGTACCGGCGCGAAGTCTGGACATCGGTTCTCGGCGGGACTTAAGCGATCTAAACGCGTCGCTTTACTTACCGGGCGCCGCGGCCGGCGTCGCCATCGGCTTGCCTTTTTCGGTGAGGTACACAACGGCCAGCTTGAACGGGACCGTGCCCGTGTTGTGGGCTTCGTGTTTTGCGCCATTGGGGACCACAAAACCGTCGCCCGTCTTGAGCGGGAGAGGCGCCTTGCCTTCCACTAAAAGTTCGCCCTCGCCTTCCGTCACCTGACTGATCTCCTCCCCCGGATGAGTGTGCCAACCAGTGCTTGCGCGCGGGGCAAGCTCGGCGCGCACGATCACGGCTTCGCGCCCGGGGACCGAAACATCGGCGCGATTTACAACCGTTCGCTGCACGCCGGTGTTTTGAGAAAATAGCCCGCACGCCAATACTGTGGCGAGGACTGCGATGCGGAGTTGTCGCGAAGGACGCAAGGCTTGGTTTTGGGGAGTCACACGGAAAGTATATACCTGGCGGTTTCCGGTTTGGGGCTAGCGGCTGTTGGCGAGAAACACCGGTTGCGTCCAGGCGCGCCGGCCGCCGCTATCCTCGATGCGCGCCCGCACGTACCCTTCACTGCCTTTGAAAACGTAACGGGCCGGGTTCTGGTTCGACACCGCCAGCACGGTCCCGTTCTTGCCGACAAACACAACGCGGTAACGCCTGATCGCGGGCTGTTCGCCGCCCGGCTGCATCTCCACGGTAAGCGAATCCGCCGTTGCGCGGACATCCTTCAGCGTGACGCCAGTGGACGCGTAAAAATCGCCTTGATTCAGTCCTGCCAGGATCGCCTCACGGGTTAAAGCCGGGGCTCGAACCACCACCCAGCCGCGGCCCGGATTTGCCCGGTCGATCGAGAATTCTTCGCGAAAATTGTGAACGTCATCGACGGCGACGCCGAAGGCGTGGATACCCGCCGACAGCAATTCGTCCCACATCTGCTCCGCCGATGGGGTCTGTCCGTCGCCGTCACAGTTCACCAGAGGATGCCCACTTGCGATCTCCAGCAGGCCAACTCGCTTCAGCGGAAGCATTTCACGCGCGGTAAATGCCCATTGGAAATTCGGATGGCTGATCAGAGGAATGCCGCCTTCCGCGCGAATCGCGTCAATGCTCGCCTGCAAGAGAGCGGTCACGGTCTCGCCCTTTTGGGGCGGAACAACCCGGGTGATGCCGATCGCATTCACATGCACCGTTTTCGGGTTGGTCACCTCTTCGGCGCCGATCAAAAGGAAATTGTCGTTGGGGTTGGTATCCAACGGGGCCGGGTCGGTAAACGTGTTGTGATCCGTAATCGCCAGGAACTGATATCCGTTGCGTTTGTACCAGGCCATCACATCGTAGGGTGGAGAATCGCCATCGGAATTGATGGTGTGCGTGTGCAGGTTGCCACGATACCAGCCCGGTGTGCCACTCTGCCCGGCGGCGCTGGCGCCAAGCATCAGAATCGCACCAGCCAGGATGGAGAACGTGGAGCCGGACATAGCCGTAGGCTAGCATGCCCCAATCGGCCCGATTTGGAGGAATCCGCGCAGCAACGGTAAGTGTCGCGTGGCACGAAATCGGCAAGCGGCGACGGGTATAGCAGTAACAGTACTCGAATTCCGCGAAACAAAAAATTCTGCCCGACGATCCACCCAGCGGGAAGCCACAGTGCGTGTTCGTTTACATGTTCGCTTGGCCGGATTGCCGCACGTTCATATCCTGGCCCATTTGTTGGGTACGTCTTCGCCCGACGCGCCCCACGCCGCCTGTCCGGAATGCGGAACCGCTCGCATCAGGCGGCTTGCGCGGAGAGACAGGATCGAAAGGCTATCGGACGTCCCGTGGAGCACGATCCAACGTCACTTAGGCGGGAAACTTTATCATTGCGCTCTGTGCCGGCTGCAGTTTTATGATTGCCGGAAGCAGGCGGCCGACGCGATCGCGATCGCGCCGCCGGTCGTAACTCCACTGGCAACGAAGGCCGGCGCCCAATTTCTCTAATGATTGCCAATATCCTCTCAAGTCCGCGTTCGGTGAGCGTCGCGATCATGGTCGCGATGTTAGCGCTTTCGTTCGCGGGATACGTAGTTCGGGCTGCGGCTCGCACCCGTCGGTTCCCTCGATGCTGGAATTGCGGTGCTTCGAAAGTGAGGCGCTCCTTACCGCAACACTCTTTGGACACGCTCGCTATGGCGCTATTCCTGAATCCTTACCGTTGCCAGGGCTGCCGCATGCGATTCTACGGTCTTCGCTCTGGCCGTCAGTTCGCGGAACATGCGACCAATGGATCGGTCTGGTGGGGCACTTAAGAACTCGGATGCTTCGCGACAGGTAGGATCAGGACATGCAGGACGCCTCAACAACTCGCAAAAATATAAGGGCGATTTCTGAGCTGGAGAAAGCCGCATTGGCTGATCGCTCTCTTTCCGTTCACATTGGTGACCTGATAGCGGCCGAAGCGGGAAAGATGTGGTTCATCATCTTCCATATTCTTTGGTTCGCCGTATGGATCGGTCTTAACCTGAAAGGCAGCGCATTCGTATTCGATCCTTACCCGTATTCGCTGCTGACAATGGTGGTTTCGCTCGAATCGATTTTCCTCTCCCTATTCATTCTCATGAGTCAGAATAATAGCGGCCTGCAGGCTGATCGCAGAAATCACCTCGATCTGCAAATCAATCTTCTGGCGGAGGATGAGAATACTAAAATTCTGCAGATGCTACGGGCTCTTTGCAAATATCACAACCTTCCCATCGGAAACGACCCCGAAGTCGCGGCGTTGGCCCAACGAACCCAAGTTGAGGATGTGCTTACGGAGTTGAAAGAACATCTTCCGGAATGAGTGATGGATCTCGGATTGCTAAGATCGCGGTATGGATTGGAAACCGGGTGGCGTAAGCGACGACGTTGAGGATCGCCGGGGCGACGGTGGCGGAGGGGGTTTCGGAGGATACGGTCCGCACCTCGGGATCGGCGGAACCATCGTCGTTCTGATCCTGAGCCTGCTCTTTCACCGGAATCTGTTCACCCTCTTCTCCGGCGGCGGTGGCATTGACACCGCTAGCCCCGACGCCTCAACTGAGCCGGCCCGCGCGCGAACCGCCGATGCGAATGACAAACAGGTCCAATTTGTTTCCTTCGTTCTCGACGACGTGCAGCACACTTGGGAAACTTTACTGCCAGCCCAATCCTCAAAAAACTACCGGCATGCGAAGCTCGTCCTATTTCGCGACGGAGTTCAATCCGCCTGCGGCCTTGCACAATCGGCGACGGGGCCATTTTATTGTCCTGGGGATGAAAAGGTCTATCTGGACTTGAGTTTCTTCGACGAACTGCGTAGCCGGTTCCGGGCTCCCGGCGAGTTTGCCCAGGCCTATGTCATCGCGCACGAAGTGGGGCATCATGTGCAGAAAGTGCTCGGAATTGAAGGCAAGTTTCATCGATTGCAGCAATCGAATCCTGACGAGGCGAATCCGCTGTCGGTAAAGCTGGAACTACAGGCTGATTGCTTCGCTGGCGTATGGGGCCATTCAACGGAGCAGCGAAAGATCATCGATCAAAGCGATGTTGAAAGCGCCCTGCAAGCTGCCGCTGCGGTGGGTGACGATCGCCTCCAAAAGATGGCGACGGGCCGTGTGAGCCCCGAAACATTCACGCACGGCTCCTCCGCCCAACGAACGCAATGGTTCAAGCGCGGCCTCAATTCCGGGCAGCTCGCCTCATGCGATACGTTCGGTAACGCCGAAATGGGCCGGTAACCATTTTGGGACCCGGTACAGGTCACCACTCCTCTTTCAGACGAACTCCGATGTGAAATTCGCCTTTCGCCGGCAGGCAATACTTCACTTTGCCAAGAACGATCCGGTCTTTGAATCGCACCTGGACGATCGACCCCTGCAAAATAGAATGCGGCACACGGACCTTCAGCCCCTTGGTCGAGGTGTTCACGACTCGTCCCTGAAAAGAGGGTCCGAGGGAGACCATCGGATCAAGTACCTTTATGCGGGCCGGGCTTTCTTCCGCCACACGGGCTTCGCTCCTGCGCTCATCGCCTCGCCACGGCGACCCCAACGTGATATCGACGACCAATGTTTCCTGGCTCGCGTTTTCAGAATCCATGGCCTACAATTCCTCGTGCAGTAGGATCCCAACGCGATAGCCGTGATCCGCGGCAGCGCAATACTGCACCTCGCCCGAAACAAACCGGTTGAACACCTGGATCTGAACCGCTGTCTTAGGCAAGATGAATCCGATCTGGAGTTGAAGTCCACGAAGCGACGCGCCGAGGACCCGGGCGCCGATCGACGGCGCCGAGCCGGTTGACGAGTTGATCACCTTCACAGTCGCCGGTGAGTCAATTTCTACTCGGGGTGACCTTCGCTTTTCCGGTACTGGCAATGTCTCACGCTGACGGGAAAGGGATCGCTTTTGCATCTTGTCCTCAGAGTCGAGTCTGCTAAAAGCACGCGGAGCGCCAGGACGTGACGTTGTTGATGCTAAACAGGATCGAATTAACCTGCTCGTCTTCAAACACTCCGGATCGAGTATGTTTTCCTAAGGTTGAGGGAAGATCTTCGTAGTATTAGCGAACGAGCAGTACCATGCGGATGTTACAATCGGCGCGGCGAAAATATGAGCTCGCGTCGAGCGTTTCTGCACAACATTTCAGGCACCGGATTGTATCTGACGCTCGCAGGTGTTTCTCCCGGCCAAAGAATTTCTAAGCCGGCCAGAATTCAGTCTCGGTGCCGCCAGGTTCATCAGTTCGAACTGGCCGGCAAGCCAGGCGTTGCGAATCCCTATCGCGATGCCAGGTTGACCGGAACCTTCGTCTCGCCTTCCGAGAAGTCGATTTCAGTCGAGGGCTTTTACTGCGGCGAAGATCGGTGGAAATTGCGATTTGTTCCCGAGGAGCAGGGGGAATATCGGTACACACTTCGCGGCGAAGGCACGGCGGTCTTCCAGGAAGGGCGGCTGATGGCGTCAAGTCCTCGTGAAAAAGGATTCATCCGCATCCACCCGCAAAATCCCTATGCATTCGCTTACAGCGACGGAACCGCGTTCTTTCCCATGGGCGATACCTGCTACGGTCTCTACGACGACACGCCCGTTACTCCCGAACTCCGGCGCCTGTACCTCGACACGCGCCGCGCTCAGCACTTCAATTTTGTGCGCATGAGCATTCAGCACAGTCCTTATCGAGCCAAAGCCGAGCCCGAATTCTGGCCTTGGGGCGGCACACCGCAGGCTCCCGACTACGATCGCTTCAATCCGGTCTTCTTCGGCAATCTCGAAGCTGTGCTCGACCAGATGCGGATTCGCGGGATGAACGTAGAGTTGATCCTGTTCAACCTCAACCTGGCGCCATTCAACAACCCAGAGGTATGGACGCGGGCCCGCCAGCAGACCTGGTTACGGCACATCGTGGCGCGGGTTGCATCCTTTCCCAACCTGTTCCTGTGGACCGTGGCGAACGAATACGAACGATATCCGGACGGAAAATACCGGCTGGATCGCGATCAGGACACCGAATGGGCGAACTTTGTCGCGCACCAGATGCGCGAACTCGACCCCTACGGGCATCCGGTGACGGTACATCCGGTAATTTCTTCGAGCACCCGCGGGACATCCACCAGCGACCCGTTCGACCCGCCCTGGCGGATCGGCGGCTTCTTCGGAAAGAGCGCCGATATCAATGTGCTATCGCAACAGACGTCCACCGCCTATCGCTCCACCTGGGACGAACCGCGGCAGTGCTGGCTCGGCGATGCGGCCGGGATCGAAAAGGGTATCGAAGCGGATCGCGTTTTCAACAAGCCGGTGCTGAACACCGAGAATGGTTACGAATACCTGGCCGGATATCCGACGAACCGCCGCCAGGTCTACGATACCGATCGCGTGCGGCGAGCGTCATGGCGCATCGTTTGCGCCGGAGGATACTTCGCCGCGGGCTTCATTTCAACCTTGGCGCACAGCGATGTGTGGGACGAAATTGATCGTCCCAACCGTTACCCTTTTGTGGTCCGTGACTCCGGAGCGGGACAGCAACTCGGGTATCTCTATCAGTTCTTCACACGGCTGCCTTTCTGGAAAATGGAACCGCATCCCGAGTTGGCGGGCGGAGACGGACTTTGCCTCGTGGCGCCGGGCGAAGCTTACGTAATCTACTTGCCGCACGGGCGTAAAATACACCTGGAGCCGGGCATTTCCAAGGCTAGCGTCGCGACCAGATGGTTTAATCCCCGCACGGGTCAGTACCAGCTTGCTGCAACATCGAAGCCGGAAGAGGGATACGAGCCTCCGGATGCTGAAGACTGGACGCTCTTACTCGAACTCAAGAAGGCGAGTAACCGCTCGGCCTAGGTTTGCGGGCATTGCCGGCTAACCACTCCGCCAACTGTTATTGGCCGTCGGATTATACTGGGTTCTGGTTCGTGGAGGGCATCTTTTGACCGGCTGGCCGACTCGTGTAGCTGTGGCTGTGGCCTTGCTCTGTCTGCCAGACGTTGTTGTTGGTGTCGCCCGTTGCCAAACTCCGCCGGATACATCGGTCCCGACCGTCATCAATCGCTACTGCATCGCGTGCCACAACGGTAAGGCGAAAGCCGGCGATCTTGCGCTCGACTCGATTCTCACTGGTCCCGTCGCGCAGCACTCAGACGAGTGGGAGAAGGTTGTCCGCAAACTGCGCGTCCGTCACATGCCGCCGTTGGGACTCCCGCGGCCCGATGAGAAAACTTATGACGCCGTTGTCGGATCCCTGGCGGCTCAACTCGACACTGCGGCGGCTGCCCGTCCGAACCCGGGCCGCACCGATACTTTCCGCCGCCTGAACCGCACCGAATATCAGAACGCCGTTCGCGATCTGCTGGCTTTCGATCTCGACGTCACTTCGATCCTGCCTGACGATGAAGCCGGCTTTGGCTTCGACAACGTCACCGTCGGCAACCTCTCCCCCACGTTGCTCGAAAGCTATCTGCAAGCCGCGCAGCGCATCAGCACGCTGGCACTCGGTATCATCGGCAAGTCGCCGGGCGGCGATCTCCAGACGCTGCCGCCCGACCTGACCCAGGAGCAACAATTCGAAGATCAGCCGCTCGGCACGCATGGCGGCATGATTCTCAAATACACCTTCCCCCAGGACGCCGAATACGACATCACGGTTCGTTTGCAGCGCGACCGCAACGAACATGTGGAAGGCATCAATGGAAGCCCAGATGGCAAGCATGACGTCGAAGTGATGCTCGACGGAGAGCGCGTCCGCTTCGTCACCGTTACTCCGCCCGGCCCCGGCCACGACCATTCCGGCATCGATAAGGACCTCAGCTTCCGTCTCGCCGTAAAGGCCGGCCCGCACGTGGTTTCCGCCACGCTGCCGAAGAAGGCGTCCTCGGTGCTCGAAAGCGGGCGCCAGCCTTACATGGCGCACTTCAACATGGACCGCCATCCGCGGCTTACGCCGGGGATCTACTCGATTGCGATCGTCGGCCCGTATAACTCGAAAGGTCCCGGCGACACGCCGAGCCGCCGCCGCATTCTGGTCTGCAAACCCACGGGCCCCGGCGACGAAGAGCCGTGCGCCAAAAAGATCTTCGCCACGCTTACACGACGAGCCTATCGCCGCGCCATCACCGATGCCGATTTGAAGGCCCCCATGAAGTTTTACAGGGAAGCCCGCGCCAACGGATCGTTCGACGAAGGCATCGATATGGGCCTGCGCGCCGTGCTCGTGAGCCCGGAGTTTTTATTCCGCATCGAGCAGGACCCAAATGGCGTCGCGCCGAAGACCGCCTACAAGATTAGCGACGTCCAACTGGCCTCGCGCCTTTCCTTTTTCTTGTGGAGCAGCACCCCGGACGACGAGTTGCTCGATCTCGCCATCCAGAACAAGCTGCACGTGCCGGGTGTGCTCGAAAAGCAGGTCCGCCGCATGCTCGCCGACGATCGGTCGCGTACGCTGGTAACGAATTTCGCCGACCAGTGGCTGTATCTTCGAAACCTTGCCTCGGCCAACCCTGACATGCGCATCTTCGCCGGCTTCGACGACAATCTGAGGCAGGCGTTCCGTCGCGAGACTGAATTGTTCCTGGGCGACGTCTTCATGCAGGACCGCAGTGTGCTCGACCTGCTGAGCGCGAACTTCACCTATCTGAATGAACGGCTGGCCAAGCACTACGGCATTCCAAACGTCTACGGCGCGCGCTTCCGCCGTGTGGACCTCGACGAAGATTCGCATCGCGGCGGGCTTCTGCGGCAGGGCAGCATTTTGACCGTCACGTCATACGCGGATCGCACCACGCCGGTGATCCGCGGCAAATGGGTCCTGGGGAACCTGATGGGAGTCGCGCCGCCTCCGCCTCCGAACGGCGTGCCGAAGCTGACCGAAGTGCACGGCGTCGAGAAGGCCGTATCCATGCGCGAGCGGATGGCGCAACACCGCGCCGACCCAGCCTGCGCGGGCTGTCACAAGCTGATGGATCCGGTCGGCTTTTCCATGGAGAATTACGATGCAGTCGGCCGCTGGCGCACGCATGAGACCGGGCAGCTCGTCGACGCGTCCGGCGGCTTGCCCGACGGCGAAACGTTCACCGGCGTGGATGGACTGCAAAAAGCGCTCATGAGCCGGCCGGAGGCCTTCGTCGGCACCATGACCGAAAAGTTGATGACGTATTCGCTGGGCCGCGGCGTAACCTACGCCGATGCTCCCGCCATCCGCAAGATCGTCCGCGACAGCCGCGAAGGCGGCTACCATTTTTCGTCCCTGGTTTTAGGTATCGTCAACAGTACGCCGTTTCAAATGAGGAGAACGCAATGATCGTGACTCGGAAAGCTCTGCCGCGCCGCACTATCCTTCGGGGATTGGGAACTACGCTGGCGCTTCCTCTGCTGGATGCCATGGTGCCGGCCGTAACCGCGCTCGCCGCAACGCCCGCAAATCCGGCACGCCGCCTCGCCTTCCTCTACATACCTATGGGGGCTTATCGCGGCATGTGGAACCTCCCTGGTAAGGACCTCACGGAGCTGTCGCCGACGCTCTCTCCCCTGGCCAACGTGCGCGAGTACTGCACGGTCATCGACAACCTCGAACTGAAGAACGCGTATCCCGGCACGCACGCGACGTCGAATTCGGCGTACCTGAGCGCCGCGACCTCCAAATGGACCGAGAGCAGCGACTACTACCTGGGCACCACCGTCGACCAGGTAGCCGCGCAGCATATCGGCCGGGAGACGCGGCTGCCGTCGCTCGAACTCTCGATGGACCTGATGACGATGGTCGGCCAGTGCGACAACGGCTACGCCTGCGTCTATCAGAACAATCTCTCGTGGTCGTCGCCGACGACGCCGCTGCCTGCCGAAGCGCATCCACGTAAAGTCTTCGAGCGCCTGTTCGGCGATGGCGGCAGCTCGGCCGACCGCCTGACGGAGATGCGGAAGAACGCCAGCCTGCTCGATTGGATGCAGTCCGATATAGCGCGGCTGCGGCGCGACCTCGGTCCCGGCGACCGCGGCAAGGTCAACGAGTATCTCGATTCCGTGCGCGAAGTCGAACGGCGCATTCAGAAGGCCGAAGCCGCAACCGCGGATTCGCATCTGCCCGATCTCGACCGGCCCGTCGGCGTGCCCGCCAAGTATTCCGAACACGCGAAGCTGATGATTGACCTCCAGGTCCTCGCATGGCAGGCCGACGTCACACGCGTGATCGTTTACCAGCTTGCCCGCGAGACCAGCAACCGCGCCTACACCGAAATCGGCATTGGCGAAGGACACCATCCGCTGACGCACAACGGTGGTAACCAGAAGATGCTGGCGAAGTGCGCCGAGATCAATAAATTCCACGTCAGCCTGTTCGCTTACTACCTGGAGAAACTGAAGGCGACTCCCGATGGCGACGGCAACCTGCTCGACCACTCCAATCTGCTCTACGGTAGCGGCATGTCCGACGCCGACAAGCACGACCACACCAATCTGCCGATCCTGGTGGCGGGCGGAAAGCCGAAGACTGGCGGCCGCTATGTGAAGTACCGGGAAATCACGCCGCTGGCGAACCTGCATCTGACGCTGCTCGATCGCGCCGGCGTTCGGCTGGATTCCTTCGCCGACAGCACCGGCAAGCTGAGCGAACTGGAGCCGGCTTCGCTCTAGATGCGGCTCGCGATTTCACTGCTGGCCCTTGCGGCGGTCGCGTACGCCGCCGACGCGCGCATTGCCGACGCCGCGAAGAAGGACGATCGCGCTGCGGTTCGCGCGCTGATCGTTTCCCACGCCGACGTCAACGCTCCGCAGGTGGACGGCACAACGGCGCTGCACTGGGCCGCATACCTGGACGACGTCGAGTTGGCCCGGATGCTCCTCGACGCCGGAGCGAAACCGGACGCGGCGAATCGTTATGGAATGACGGTTCTGGCCCAGGCCTGCATCAACGGCGACGGACCCATGGTCCAGTTACTGCTGCAGCACGGGGCAAATCCGAACCAGACGCTACCCGGCGGTGAAACACCGCTGATGACGGCCTCGCGAACTGGAAAAGCCGCGGCCGTGCGCGCCCTGATCGCGAAAGACGCCTTGGTCGACGCAAAGGAAGTGCGCGGGCAGACCGCGCTCGTCTGGGCCGCGGCGGAAGGCAATGTCGACGCCGCGCGGGAGCTGATCCAGGCCGGAGCGGATTTCAAGATTCGCTTGAATTCCGGAATGACGCCGCTCCTGCTGGCGGCTCGTGAAGGAAAAATCGAGATGGTCCGCCTGTTGTTGAAATCCGGCGCGGACGTAAACGAAACGCTGCGGATCCCGCAGGGTGGCCGGCCGGGGGGACCGAAGCCGGGGCGTCAGGGTCAAAGCGCGCTGCACCTCGCCGTGGAAAATGCGCATTACGAGCTCGCGTCGTTCCTGCTTGATTCCGGCGCCGACCCGAATGCCAGCGGCCCCGGATACACGCCGCTGCACGCGATCCCCTCGGTCCGCAAGCCCGGCGGCGGCGACAACGATCCCGCGCCCGACGGCTCAGGCAGCATGACCAGTCTCGAGCTGATCAGGAAATTAGTCGCGAAAGGCGCGAACATCAATGCGCGCATGACAAAAAAGATCAACTTCGGCTTGACCAGCCTCAACGATGTCGGCGCGACTCCATTTTGTCTGGCTTCGCTGACGGCCGATGCCGAGCTGATGCGCTTCTTCGTGTCGCTAGGCGCCGATCCGAAGATCCCGACTGCCGACGGCGCGACGCCGCTGATTGTCGCGGCGGGACTCGGGACGCGATCGCCGGGCGAAGATGCCGGGACAGATAGCGAGGTGGTGGAGGCGATCGCCGCGGCCATCGACCTTGGCAACGACCCGAATGTGGTCGACAAGAACGGCGAGACCGCGATGCACGCCGCCGCGTACAAGAACGTCGCCGACGCGGTCCGTTACCTGGCGAGCCATGGCGCCAACCCGGACGTCTGGAACCAGGAAAACAAACACGGATGGACGCCATTGACCATCGCGCAAGGCTACCGTTTCGGCAATTTCAAGCCATCGCCGCCCACGGTGGACGCTCTTCTTGAAGTGATGAAAGCGCAGCACGTCCCCATCAAGGAATTCAAAAAGCCCACCACCAGCGACGAGAACAAGTGACCTCCGGCCAGGGACGCTTGCCTACCTCCAGAAACGCAAGGCACAGGAAACAAAAGAGAAGTTTGGCGGGGACGACGGGGCTCGAACCCGCGACCTCCGACGTGACAGGCCGGCGTTCTAACCAACTGAACTACGTCCCCGCGTGGTGTCGCGTCGTTGAATTTCAGAATATCACAAAGGCCTTCGCCACATTGCCAACCCACTCAAATTTTCACGGCCAGGACCCGTCGCAGTTTACGGAAACGTAACAAAAAGCAGGGCAAAGATCCTGTGGAATTGTCTCCAGTATTTCTGCTATTCTGTGGGCAGATGCGGTTCCTGCCTCCGCGCCAGCGGAACTTGAGTTTGCTCCACCCATCCAAGCTTCGCCTCGAATGAAGTCCAGCGTACAGATCAGCCGCGGAATCGAGTCCCTGTTCGGGACGCGCGATGAAAACATCCGGTTAATTGAAAACGGTCTGAACGTCCGGACGCGATTGCTCAACGATTCTCTGGAAATCGAAGGCGAGGATCAGGCCGTGGCACGCACCTCCGAGATTCTCAGTGATTATGTCGCGTTGACGCGGGAGGGTCACGTTTTCAATAACGGCGACCTGAACAGCTTCCTGCGCGTAGTGACCGAGGATCCCGAGACCAGTCTGCGACGGCTCGTCGAAAGCGGCAAGCAGCGTAGTTTTGGAAAGAAGATCGTCGCTCCGAAGACCATGACGCAGCGGCGGTACATGGAAGCGATCGAGCGGCAGGATCTCGTGTTCGGCGTCGGGCCGGCGGGAACCGGCAAGACCTACCTTGCTGTCGCCATGGCGGTTTCGGCGCTCGTGTCGAAGCGCGTGAGCCGGATTGTGCTGACGCGTCCGGCAGTGGAAGCGGGGGAGCGGCTGGGTTTCTTGCCTGGAACGCTTCAGGAAAAAGTAGATCCGTATCTGCGGCCGCTCTACGACGCGCTGTACGATATGCTCGAAGCCGAAAAGATCGAAAAGCTTCTGGAGCGCAATACGATTGAAGTGGCGCCCATCGCCTTCATGCGCGGCAGAACCTTGAA
>DATGGL010000027.1:0-11204 GCA_035308605.1 Bryobacteraceae bacterium | reverse complement strand
CGCCGACCGCAGAACTTTTTCGACCGACGGCGCGATCCGCTTGTTGGTGGTCCGCAGAATATTGATCGCATCGCCGGCCTTCTGGCCGCGGATCAAGTCCACCACCAGCCGGATCTTCTGGGGCGACGTTCGAATATATCTCGCTTCGGCTCTGGATTCCATAAATTCCGATCCTTCTTAAGACGCCGGCTTCGACGTCTTCTCGGCCGCGGCCTTCGCGGCGTGACCTTTGAACGTGCGCGTAGGCGAAAATTCGCCCAGCTTGTGTCCGACCATGTTCTCGGTGATGTACACCGGAATAAATTTCTTGCCGTTGTGAACTGCCAGCGTGTGGCCGATGAACTCCGGCAGAATGGTCGAGCGCCTCGACCACGTCTTCACAACCTTCTTTTCGTTCTTGTCGTTCATGACCGTCACCTTTTTCATCAGGTGGTCGTCCACAAACGGCCCTTTTGCGAGTGAGCGTCCCATTTTTTATGAGCCCTATCTCTTCTTCTGTTTCCGCGTGACGATCCACTTATTCGTCCGCTTGTTATTCCGCGTCTTGAATCCGCGCGTCGGCTGGCCCCACGGCGTCACCGGATGCCGTCCGCCCGACGTCTTGCCCTCACCGCCGCCATGGGGGTGATCGACAGGATTCATGGATACGCCGCGATTGTGCGGCCGCTTGCCCATCCAGCGTTTGCGTCCGGCCTTGCCCAGGCTGACGTTTTCATGTTCGACGTTGCCCACCTGGCCGATGGTCGCCGAGCATTCCACTTGAACGCGCCGGATTTCTCCCGAGGGCAGCTTCAGCAGCGCGTAATCGGATTCCTTGGAAACCAACTGCGCCTGGGTCCCGGCGGAACGAGCCATCTGCCCGCCCTTGCCCGGCCGCAGCTCGATATTATGCAGGATCGTGCCGGCTGGAATATTCTTGATCGGCAGCGAATTGCCGACCAGAATGTCAGCCTCCGGGCCGGCCATTACCGTGCGGCCAACTTCGAGACCGGCAGGCGCCAGAATGTAGCGCTTCTCGCCGTCGACGTAATGCAGCAGAGCAATTCTCGCGCTGCGGTTCGGATCGTATTCGATGGCTGCGACTTTCGCCGCAATTCCGATTTTGTTGCGCTTGAAATCGATCTCGCGATAAGCCTTCTTGTGTCCGCCGCCGCGAAAGCGCGAAGAAACGCGGCCGGTGCTCGACCGTCCGCCGGACCGTTTCTTGCCGGCCACCAGACTCTTTTCGGGCGTCTGCTTGGTAATGTCCTGGCGGGAAACTACGGTTTGAAACCGGCGCGTCGGGGTAGTCGGTCGATAACTTTTTACGGGCATATTAGATCTCCGCGTACTCCGGCATTTTTTCACCGGCTCTCAGCCGTACGTAGGCTTTTTTCCAGTCCGCGCGATATCCCGAGAACCGCCCGCGGCGGCGCAATTTCCCGGCCGTCACGGAGGTCCGCACGTCTTCCACTTTGACCTTGAAGACGGTTTCCACCGCCTGCCGGATCTGGGTCTTGTTCGCCGCGGCGGCGACCTCAAAACACAGCGTCCGCTCCGCGTCCTTCTTGGTGACGCCCTTCTCGGTCACCAGCGGCTTCCTCAATACGTCGTAAACGCCGATCATGCGAGCGCCTCCGAAAGCTTTCTTGCAGCCGCTTCAGACAACAAAACCTGCTCATGACCGAGCAGGTCGTAGACATTCACTTGGCGGCTGGAAACCAGTTTCACGCCTTCCAGGTTGCGGCTCGAAAGCTGGAGATTGCGATTGTCCGCGTTATCGACCAGCAAAACGGTTCGCACCGCCTCCAGTGTATTGAGCGCCTGCCGCATCAGCTTGGTCTTCGCCTCGCTGACGGAAAACTCGTTGACCACTTTCAATTCGCCGTCCCGAAGCTTCGCCGAAAGCGCGCTCCGCAGAGCGCCGAGCTGCATTTTCTTCGGCAGATGATACGCGTAACTATGCGGCTGCGGACCATGCACCGTGCCGCCGTGGCGCCACAGCGGGCTGCGGATCGATCCCATGCGCGCGCGGCCCGTGCCCTTCTGTTTCCACAGTTTTTTTCCGGAACCGGCCACTTCATGCCGGGTCTTGGTGGAGGCCGTCCCGCGCCGCGTGCCCGCAAGATAGTGGCGGACGGCTTCGTAGAGCAGCGCCTCGTTGACCGGAGCCCCAAACACCGCGTCGGCCAGATCCAGGCTGCCGACTTTCTGATTATTCAAATCGATGACATCTACGCTCGGCATGGCTACCTTCTCGCCCTCCGGACCATGACATATCCGCCGGTCGGACCCGGAACAGCGCCCTTCACCAGCAGCACGTTCTCTTCGGCGTCGACCTCGACGATTTCGAGGTTCCGCACCGTCACGCGAGCGGTTCCCAGTTGCCCGGCCATCTTCATACCCGGAAAAACACGCGACGGGAAGCTCGATGCACCGATCGATCCCGGAGCGCGATGGAACATCGATCCGTGCGATTCCGGTCCGCCGCGGAAGTTGTGCCGCTTGATCAAGCTGCCGAAGCCCTTACCTTTACTCACGCCGATCACATCGACCTTGTCTTTGGGCTTGAACTCGTCGACCAGCACGCGGTCGCCGGCCTTGAGGTCGCCATTGGTTCCCTCTTCAAGGCGAAATTCGCGCATGAACTTCACGCCTTCAGCGCCCGATTTTTTCAAATGTCCCGCCGCCGGCTTCGACACACCCGACTTCTTGGCGTATTCCATGAACCCGAGCTGTACGGCATCGTATCCGTCGGTCGCCGGCGTCTTGCGCTGCACCACAACGCACGGTCCGGCTTTGAGCACCGTAACAGGAACAACCTGTCCGTCCGCCCGGAACACCTGCGTCATGCCAATTTTTTTGCCTAAGATTCCAGGACTCATACTCTCTCAAACTCCCATCGCAGCCCACTTCAAACCGAACTCAACCCGCACCGGCCCACGCTCTTTCAAATTGCTTATAACCTTCGCGGCACCCAAAACCGGCAGAGCCGGCTATTTGCCTTTGCCGAAGGCTTTGATTTCGACGTCGACCCCAGCCGGTAGATCCAGCTTCATCAACGCATCCACCGTATCCTGCGTCGGCTCGAGAATATCGAGCAGGCGCTTGTGGGTCCGGATCTGGAACTGTTCCCGGCTCTTCTTATCCACATGAGGCGAGCGAAGAACCGTGTACAGGTTCTTCACCGTCGGCAGCGGAATTGGCCCGGCAACCGTCGCCCCGGTCCGCTTGGCCGTATCGACGATCTCCGTCGTCGACTGGTCGAGAATCCGGTGATCGTAAGCCTTCAGGCGAATGCGGATGCGTTCTCGTAAGCTGCTCATTTACAAAATCTCAGTTACGGTTCCGGCACCCACGGTCCGTCCGCCTTCGCGGATGGCGAACCGCAGCCCTTTATCCATGGCGACCGGAGTGATCAACTCGATTTCCAGGTTGACGTTGTCCCCAGGCATCACCATTTCCATGCCTTCCGGCAACTGCGCGACACCCGTCACGTCCGTCGTCCGGAAGTAGAATTGCGGACGATAGCCTTTGAAGAACGGTGTGTGACGGCCGCCCTCATCCTTGCTCAGTACGTAAACTTCGCCCTTGAACTTCTTGAACGGCTTGATCGATCCGGGCTTCGCGATCACCTGTCCGCGTTCGACGTCATCTTTTTCAATACCGCGCAACAGCAAGCCGACGTTGTCCCCGGCGCGCCCTTCGTCCAACAACTTCTTGAACATTTCGACGCCGGTCACAACAGTCTTGCGAGTATCCGTGAACCCGACAATCTCCATTTCCTCGCCGACTTTGCAGATACCCTTCTCGATACGGCCCGTGACTACCGTGCCGCGGCCTTGAATCGAGAAAATGTCTTCCACCGGCATCAGGAACGGCTTGTCGATCACGCGCTCCGGCATTGGGATGTACTTGTCGACGGCGTCCATCAGTTCGTCGACCGTCTTTTCCCACTTGTCTTCGCCGTTCAACGCACCCAGAGCCGAGACTTTGATCACCGGCAGATCGTTGCCCGGGAATCCATAGCTGGTCAGCAACTCGCGAACTTCGAGCTCGACGAGCTCGAGCAGCTCCGGATCGTCCACCATGTCGACCTTGTTGAGAGCGACCACGATGTACGGCACACCGACCTGGCGGGCGAGAAGAATGTGCTCGCGCGTCTGCGGCATCGGACCATCGGTTGCGGCAACCACGAGAATCGCGCCATCCATCTGCGCCGCGCCCGTGATCATGTTCTTGATGTAATCCGCGTGGCCGGGGCAATCCACGTGAGCATAGTGGCGGTTGGCCGTTTCGTACTCGACGTGCGCTACCGCGATCGTGATACCACGGGCTTTTTCTTCCGGCGCGTTGTCGATCGAGTCGAAGCTCCGGAATTTGTTTTTCGGATTGTGCTTGGAAAGCGTCTTGGTGATCGCCGCCGTCAGGGTGGTCTTGCCGTGATCGATATGCCCGATCGTCCCCACGTTCACGTGCGGCTTACTGCGATCAAATTTTTCCTTCGCCATGGTTATGGTCTCCTGATACTGAAACTGAAAACTTAACTCGCTACCTTGCCCTGCGCCCTGCTGGTGATCTCTTCAGCCACGCTCTTCGGCACCTCTTCGTACTGTCCGAAGTGCATCGTAAACGCGCCGCGCCCCTGTGTGCGCGAACGCAACTCGGTGGCATACCCGAACATTTCCGAGAGCGGCACCATCGACTTGATGATTTGCGTCGAACCGAGAATTTCGGTTCCTTCCAGGCGTCCCCGGCGGGAAATCAGGTCGCCGTTCACCGACCCCATGTATTCGTCCGGTACAACGACCTCAACGCGCATCACCGGCTCGAGGAGCACCGGCTTCGCCTTGCGCGCCGCTTCCTTGATGCAGATGGAGCTGCAAATCTTGAACGCCATTTCCGACGAATCAACATCGTGATAGGCTCCGTCGAACACCGTAACCTTCACGTCCGACATCGGATACCCGGCTAAAATTCCGTGCTCCAGGGCCTCGACCACGCCCTTTTCTATCGCCGGAATAAATTCCTTAGGAATGTTGCCGCCACGGATATCATTTTCGAACTCGAATTCGCCGCCAGGAGGCAAAGGCTCGATGCGCAGCTTGACGCGCGCATACTGGCCGCTTCCACCGGTCTGCTTCTTATGCGTGTAATCGTACTCGGCGGTCTGCCGGATGGTTTCGCGATACGCCACCTGCGGCTTGCCGACGTTCGCGCCGACATTGAACTCGCGCTGCATGCGATCGACGATGATCTCGAGGTGCAGTTCGCCCATTCCGGCCAGAATGGTCTGGCCTGTGTCGGGATCGGTGGAAACCTTGAGCGTCGGATCTTCCTGCGCGAGCTTGGCGATAGCCATACCCAGCTTTTCCTGGTCGGCCTTGGTTTTCGGCTCGATGGCGAGCTGAATCACGGGAGCCGGGAAGTCGATGGACTCCAGCAGGACCGGATTCTTTTCGTCGCAAATCGTGTCGCCGGTGATGACATTCTTCAAACCCACCACGGCGCAGATATCGCCGGCGAGAATTTCCGTGATCTCCTCGCGCTTGTTGGCGTGCATCTTCACCAGACGCCCGATTCTTTCCTTGCGGCCGCGCGAGACGTTGTAAATCGATTCGCCCGCATTCAATTTACCCGAATAAACCCGGATAAAGGCGAGCTGACCGACAAACGGATCGGTCATGATTTTAAAGACCAGCGCCGCAAACGGTTCGCTATCGGAGGCGTTGCGGATCACTTCCTTAGTCTTGTCGTCGACGTCGAGGCCATGAACCGGGGGAATATCCAGCGGCGAAGGAAGATAGTCGACTACGGCATCGAGCAAATTCTGCACGCCCTTGTTCTTGAACGCCGTCCCACAGACCACCGGAAAAATCTTTTGCAGGATGGTCGCCTTGCGAATCCCCGCCTTTAACTCCGCCTCGGTAACCGCGTGCCCCTCGACGAACTTGGTGAACAGATGATCGTCGCTCTCGGAAACCGCCTCAACCAGCTTTTCCCGATACTCGTTGGCCAGATCGACGAGATCCTCCGGGATGGCGATCTCCTCGAAATTAGCTCCCAGCGTTTCATCCAGCCAAACGCGAGCCTTCATCGTCACCAGATCGACGATGCCCTTGAACTGATCCTCAGCGCCGATCGGAATCTGAATCGGCACAGGCCGGGCCTTCAACCGGTCGATAATGGTTTCAACTGATCGGTAAAAGTCCGCGCCTACGCGATCCATCTTATTGATGAAGCAAATGCGCGGGACGCGATACTTGTCGCCCTGCCGCCAAACCGTCTCGGACTGCGGCTGTACACCCGCAACCGCGTCGAACACCGCAACCGCGCCATCCAGGACGCGCAAGCTGCGCTCGACTTCCGCCGTGAAGTCGACGTGACCCGGCGTGTCGATGATATTGATCGTGCAGTCCTGCCATTCGCAGGTGGTGGCCGCAGACGTGATTGTAATGCCACGTTCTTGCTCCTGTTCCATCCAGTCCATTACAGCGGTGCCTTCGTGGACCTCCCCGATCTTGTAAGTGCGACCGGTGTAGTAGAGAACGCGCTCCGTAGTCGTAGTCTTACCGGCATCAATGTGCGCCATGATGCCGATATTGCGCATTTTCTCGAGGGAAACAGTGCGAGCCATAAAAACCTTAAGTTACCAGCGGTAGTGCGCGAAAGCCTTGTTGGCCTCCGCCATGCGGTGTACGTCGTCCTTTTTCTTAATTGCGCCTCCCCGAAGGTTGGCGGCGTCGTTCAATTCATTGGCCAGCTTCTCTGGCATTCCCTTTTCCGGCCGCGTCCGGGCGTTGATCAGAATCCACCGGATCGCCAGGCTGGTCCGCCGGTTGTTCGGGACCTCCACCGGCACCTGATAGTTCGCCCCGCCGACGCGCCGCGTCTTCACTTCAAGCAGCGGCTTGCAGTTCTCGACGGCTTTCTTGAAGAGCTTCAGCGGATCGTCCTGCGTCCGCTCCTTAATCGTGTCCATCGCGGCGTAGAAAATCTTCTGCGAGACCGCCTTCTTGCCGTCCCACATCATCGAGTTCACGAACTTCTCGGCCAGCGTCGAGTTATACACCGGATCCGGCAGAATCTCGCGGGTTTCAGGTCTGCGTCTGCGTGGCATATGCTATTTCGCGGCTCCCTTAGGACGTTTCGCGCCGTATTTCGACCGGCCCTGCTTACGGTCGGAAACCCCCGCCGTATCGAGCGTCCCCCGGACGACGTGATAGCGCACGCCCGGCAGATCCTTCACGCGACCGCCGCGGATGAGCACAATCGAGTGCTCCTGAAGATTGTGGCCGACACCTGGAATATAGGTTGTGACCTCAATCCCGTTGGTAAGCCGGACACGGGCGACCTTGCGGAGCGCCGAATTCGGCTTCTTCGGCGTGGTCGTATAGACACGCGTGCACACGCCGCGACGCTGCGGACAAGCCTGCAGCGCCGGACTGGCCGTCTTATAGCGCGTCGGGCGACGGCCCTTGCGCACAAGTTGGTTGAACGTCGGCACGAACTCCCTCTCACGAAAAAAAATTGTTAGAACCACCCGGGAACCTGCCAGGACACACCCGCCAAGACACAACAGGGCCAATTCCCGAAAACCTGCGAGGCCAAATAGATGGTTAGCTTCGGACTAGCCCATGCCCTGACAGCGCTTAGAATCCGTCAGACCAGCGGGGCCGGCCCCCGGCCGGGCCACCCAATAGAGATGGCGGTAGCACAGGAGCAGAAGATCACTCGCGAACTCTAAAGAGGATAGCGAACCGGCCACGGATTTGTCAACAAGTTGGCACATTGGGTCATGGCCATGGGCCGAGATTAACAGATTTTAATACGGAAACGTTTCCGAGTCGTGAGTATCTTACCCTGACGGGTGACAGCGCCGTATTTCTGAACCCGAGGTCCAGGCGTCGTCCATGGGCTGGCGGCGGGGCCTGTCATCGCTCCGCCTCTTCATTCAATCCAGAATCAGCTTGCGGCCACCGGAGTTTTCTTTTTAGTACTCCGGCGCTTCTCCACGGGGGGCGTGCGGTCGCTCTTTTTCAGGTTCGGTAACACGATGGATAAAACGAACTTCTTTTCCCCGTGGTCGTCGAACTTGATCACGATGTAGTCTTCATTACAGGACATCACGCTTCCCAGACCGAATTTGGGATGTTCGACTTGCGCACCTTGCGCGAACGCGGGTTTGTTAGCCATTTTTGAACCGGAAAATCCTTCTCATGGGCTGACTAGCCCATAATTGATTGTAACAAAAGATCCAAATGTGCGGCGAAGCGGCGTTCTAAACCGTACCACCACCCTTGTACCAGGCCGAGAGACTAACGTTCGGGTAGTGTTTTAGTCATGGTGTCCCGTCATCTTCCGCGAGCAGTTTTTCGTCTTTGGCTAACAGCAGCTTTCCTAAAGATGTAGCCCTTGTCTTCCGACACAGATGTAGTAAGGTCCAGGAGTTCTTTTTAATCATGAAACGCGTCGCACTCTTCCTCTTCTCAGCCGCGTGGTTGGCGGCGCAGATCATTCCGAGCCGATACATAGTCGAATTCGAAACCGAACCGGCAGCCCGCGTTTCCATCGCCAAGCGGGCTCGCTTTTCGGCATTCGATAAGGACGTCCAGACGCGACAAGCCCAGATCTTGGCAGAGCACCGACTTGGCGAACAGACGGTGCGCGGATTAGGCGGCGCTGTCACGCATCACTACACCACCCTGGTGAACGCAATGGCCGTCACGCTGACTCCCGCCGCAGCGGCGCGGATGGCGCAGACCGCCGGAGTCCACGGCGTCTACCCGGTCCACCGCCATCATCTGTTTATGGATCAGGCCGTCCAGGTGCACCGCGTTCCGCAGGCCTGGCAGACGCTCGGCGGCGGACAGTCCAGCGCCGGAGCGGGAATAAAGATCGGAATGCTGGACACGGGCATCGATAATACCCATCCCGCATTCCAGAATTTCGCGACCGCTATCCCCACCGGTTTCCCGGTGATTTCCGGCGAGGCGACGGCTTCGAACACGAATAACAAAGTGATCGTGGCGCGAGTATATGACGACCTGCCGTACGTCGATAACACGCAATCCGATGGCAGCGACTATTATCAGCACGGCACGACGACGGCCGGCATCGCCGCGGGGCTGAGTACATCGCCCGGATCGTTCGGTATCGGAGCGATTAGCGGCATCGCCCCGGGCGCGTGGCTCGGAAATTACAAAGTCGGCGACGACTTTGGCGGCCTGAGCGAGGTCACGCTGATTGCCGGACTTGAGGACGCCTTCAACGACGGGATGAACGTGGTCAGCTACAGTGCCGGCTGGGCGATTGAAAGCTCCGCCGATGAGAGTGGACCCATTCCCCGCGCCATCGCCAACGCACTCGCCGGCGGGATGCTGGTCGTCGTCGCGGCCGGGAATGCGGGACCGGGTTTGGGAACAGTCAGTGCTCCAGCCGCGGCTCCGGCGGCCATCGCGGTGGGCGCGATTCCGAATCAGCGATGGTTCTGGTACGGGGTAACTCTGGGTGGGCAATCGTTTTATGCCGTCCCCGCCTATGAAGAACTCACGTACACGACCGGCGATGTCGTCGGCACCGTGATCGACGTGTCCACACTCTCTACGTCGGACCCGGCAGGCTATGCATGCAGCGCGCTTCCCTCGGGAAGCTTGAACGGCGCCATCGCGCTGATCCAGCGTGGCGGTCCGGGAGGCGTATCCTGCACCTTCGCGGCGAAGTTGAACAACGCCCAGTCTGCCGGCGCCATCGGCGCGATTCTCTACGACAACACCAACCGGGCTTTTTTCGATTACACTCTGTCCGGTCCGGATGTCAGCGGATTTCAGGTGGACGTGAGCGACGCGCCGACGGACGCCAATGGAAACTTCCGGATGGTTACCTGGTCGGCGGGTTCGGCCGGCCTTCCTGGACTCCTTGTGAGCCAGGCCGATGGCCAGACCATCCAGCAGCAGATCCAGGCGAATCCCAAAATGCAGGTGGATCTCGATTTTGACGGGAAGACTCCGCAGCCATACCCTTCCAGCCAGGTAAGCGACTTCTCCAGCCTCGGCCCGACACCGGGGGCGAATATCAAGCCGGATGTCTTGGCTGTGGGCGACTGGCTGGTAGCCCCAACATCTTCGGTATATGAGGCTTCCACCTGCGCGACTCCCTTTACCCTCGACCTGGTGAACGGCTGCTATCCCGTGAATACATTCCTCGACAGCCCCTTTGTGCTCGATTGGGAGTATGGATACGGCTACGGCGCCCTTTGGGACGACGGCGCGGGAACCAGTTTCGCGACCCCGATGGTCAGTGGCAGCGCCGCGGTGTTGATGGCTGCGCGGCCGGGTTTAACTGGCCCTCAGTACCGTTCGCTGCTGACGAACAGTTCTCCGGAAATGGATCAGTATCCAACGAATGCGATCGCTCCTCCACAAATGGCAGGCGCCGGAGTTCTGGATCTGTTGGGTTCTCTGCAAGCCGGTCTGACGGCCAGCCCGACATCGGTGAACTTTAGTACGAGTGCCGGCGCACCCGGCGGCAGCTCCTCGTCGATCGTGACGGCGTCGCTGACTGGTCATGCAGGCCCGCGTCCGCGCGCCACATCCGGCGGCGCTTCGGAGACGGTCACCGTAACCAATGCCGGTTCCGCTGCCGATACTTTCGCGGTCACATTCAATTCCCTGGATGGGCAAGCGATTCCCTCGGCCGACAAAGCCAGCTTCCGCCTGGCGCCCGGCGCGTCCCAGACCATCACGCTGACGATCCCCGGATCAAGCACGCTCCCGCCGGGCCAGTATCACGGCTTCATGCTGGTCTCCGGAACGCAAGGGCAGACGACATTGCGGGTCCCTTATTGGTACGGGGTCCTGGGCGCATCTGCGCAGAACTCGGTGATCCTGTACGATCCCGGCGTCGATCCATCCGGCTGCACGGATGTGTTCGATTTCCGGCTGCTGGACGCCGTCGGTTTGCCGTTTGAGCCGTCCGGCAATCCCGTGGTCACGACCGCCGATGCGCGGGCCCAGGTGGGCGCCATCACGCCCATTGGCGATATCGCGGGAACGTTTGAAGCGCAGATCACCACGGGCCGCGCCGATCAGGACGGCTATAACGTTTTCTCTATCGCGGTGGGCAACGTGACGGTAGGCGCCGTGGCGATTCAGATCGATAACAGCGGCGCTACAAGCTGTAGCGGAAGCTCAGCGGCGGCCGCAGTTTCCGCCCGCCGGGCGATG
>DATGGL010000026.1:0-2192 GCA_035308605.1 Bryobacteraceae bacterium | reverse complement strand
TACAAAGTTTCGTCGCCGATACGAGCGCGAATAAACGCGCAACTCTGATCGACCAGCTTCTCGGAACGTCGCAATGGCTGGACCGCTGGACCATGTTTTACGGCGATCTGTTCCGGAACGCAGCGTCGTTTCCCAGCACGGGTACCCAGATCACGGCCACCGGACGCGACGCGTTCAATAATTTCATCCGCAACGGGCTGTTGAACGGCACGCCATACAACCAGATGGCTTCGGCGCTGATCGCATCGCAGGGGACCAATAACTTTACGCAGGGCGAACTGAACTGGATTATCAACGGGCGCGTAACCGGCGGCCCGGTGCAGGATATCTGGGATCAGCAGACCGCCAACGTCGCGGACACGTTCCTGGGCATTTCGCACATGAACTGTCTGCTGTGTCATGACGGCAAGGGGCACCTGGATTCGCTGAGCCTGTGGGGTTCCACCTTCACGCGCTATAAGGCGTGGGGATTCTCGTCGTTCCTCTCGCACACCGCGTTGGTGAATCCGCTTTCGGATCCTTCGAACACCAGCAGCGCACGGCTCTGGTACGTCAACGACGCCGCCTACAAAACGAATTATTCGCTGAACACGACCACGGGGAATCGTCCGGCCCGCCAGCCTCTCGGAACCATCACTTCCGTCGCGCCGGTGTACCCCTTCACGCTCACGGGACCGAATTCAGGCGAAGTCTACCGGCAATCCATGGGCCGGCTGGTTACGAGCGATTTCCAGTTTTCCCGCGCCGCCGTCAACTACGTCTGGGCGGCGTTCTTTGGAATGGGAATCGTCGACCCGCCCGATCAATTCGATCCCGCGCGGCTGGATCCCAACAATCCTCCTCCCTCGCCGTGGACGTTGCAGCCGTCGAATCCGGACCTGCTCAACGCTCTCGCCGAAGATTTCATTGCGAACAATTACGATGTGAAGCACCTGATGCGGCTGATCGCGAATTCGAATACGTATCAATTGGAATCCCAGTACGATCCCAATGTTTGGAATCCGAACTGGCAGTCGCTGTTCGCGCGGAAGCTGGTCCGCCGTCTCTGGAGCGAAGAGGTCACCGACTCGATCTCGCTCTCGAGCAATATTCCGAACACCTTCACCACCAACGGCATCACCTTCAACTGGGCGATGCAGTATCCCGAGCCGTCGGTCGAGCCGAAGCCGTTTCTGCAGGCCTTCCTGCCCGGGGATCGCGATTTGAATCCGCGCCGTCCGGACGGAGCGATTCAGCAGGCCCTGGTGCTGATGAACGACAACATGGTGATGTCGAAGCTGAACTCGACCGGATCGGGCGCCACCCAAAGCCTTCTGAGCCAGGCGCTGGCGCAGACCAATAATGTCGGTCTCATCAATCTGCTGTATATCAACATCCTGTCGCGTTATCCGACCACGGCCGAGCAAAATTCGGCCAATACGCTGCTCTCTGGGGGCAATCGCACGCAGAAGGCCCAGGAGCTGATGTGGACCTTGTACAACAAGGTCGACTTCATTTTCAATTACTAGGAGACGCGCCATGAATCGCAAACAACTTAAAAACTGGTTAGATGAAAATCCAGGCGCGCGCAGGCCGGGAATGTTCCGCCGGCCGGATTGGACTCGGAGGAATTTCTTCAAACTTCTGGGCGCGGGCGTCGCGGGATCCTATTTTGCAAAGGAAGCCAAGGGTCAAGCCGGGTCGTGTTCATCCCAAAACGTGACGCCGTTGAACAGCGCCCGCAATGTGATTTTCGTATTGATGGCCGGGGCGCCTAGCCCGTGGGATACCTTCGATTTCAAGAGCAACAGCGCGACGCCCTCGGCAATCGACACGCAGACGCTGAACGGGATTACGTGGCCGACCGGAATCATGCCGAAGCTGGGCGCCATGCTCGGCGACATCGCGATCGTACGATCGTTGCAGGCTCATGCATTAGTGCACTCCCTGGGCCAGACCTGGGTGCAGATCGGACGAAATCCCGCGGCGGCGCTGGGAAACATCGCACCCAACATCGGAAGCATCGTGGCCTTCGAAAAAGCCGCCGAACGCAAACCCAGCGACATTCTGCCGACGTTTCTGGCCCTCAATTCCGATGGCGGAGTCGGCTCCGGCTATCTTGACGCGACCTTCGCTCCGTTCCGCTACGATCCCACCGCGGCCGGTCTTCCGGACACCTCCAACGCATACGGCCAGACGCGCTGGACAGAGAT
>DATGGL010000025.1:0-8586 GCA_035308605.1 Bryobacteraceae bacterium | reverse complement strand
GAGAACAAACGGCGCAATATGTGGGCAGTGCGCCAACCCTGGTGTGCGGAATTGTGCAGATCAATTTTCAAGTACCAGCAGATGCCGCTCCGGGAACATACTCTTTCCTGCCGTGGATCCAGTTTCAAGACCCAACCACCTGGACGCAATACCAACCGCAGATCGGCGCCACAATCGCGGTGAAGTGAACTTGCTCTAAGACTGAGTTGGCCGTTAATGAACGTGAATGAGAAAGGCGGTCACAGGCACGTTTTTCGATTACTGATGCGCCATCAGGCTGGTCTTCAGGTAGGTCGCGATTTGTTCTTCGGTGGCGAACCAGACACCGGGTCTGGATTTCATGTGCGTGATTAACTTGTCGAGCGCGGCCGCACGGGAGCGGTGGCCGGTGTAATGAGGATGCATGGTCAGCACGTACAGTCCGCCTTCGTCGTAGGCCACGTCGAATTCGGATTGGAAGATAGGCTCGACCAGGTCGGGCGAGGGCAGGGAACCGTTGGATGCGCCGAAGTACGGAGCGTCGTCGACGATGCGCTCGATGGGCAGTTCGATGATGCCGGTGGGCTGCTGATCGACGGAGATTTCGTAGGCGTCGTCGCTGGACATCAAGCTGCTGTCGTACAGGAACCCGGCGGCTTTGATCTGCGCCATGGTGTACTTGCTGAAATGCCACGACGGCGCGCGGTAGCCGACCGGCTTCTTGCCGATCGCCTGCGTGATGGTTTCGAGGGCGTGATTGAGCATTTCCTGCTCCTTGGCCTGATCGTTCAGCGCGGGCAGGTCTTCATGAATCCAGCCGTGGATGCCGATTTCGTGTTTCTGCTTCGCCGCCAGAATATCCTTGACCATATTCGGGTGGAGCAGGGAACTGACGGCGGGGATGTAGAAAGACGCCGGGACGTTCTGGCGATCGAGTACGCGTAGGATGCGCGGCAACCCGTCAACGGCTCCATACTCGCCGCGGGTCATCACTTCGGAGCCGAGGTCGCCGCTGCGGAGCAGGGTGGTCGCGTTGTCCACGTCGAAACTTAGCGCCACGGCGACTTTCGCGCCGTTGGGCCACGACGGGGGCTTCAACCGGCGGCCGGCGCTCAGGTGGAATGCCTGGGCTTTTAACTGATCGATGCTGAGATAAAGGCCGGGCTGATTGGACGCCGCCGACGGAGTTGCCGTGGTTGGAGGGGCTTGGGTGCAAGCGGTCAGAAAAGTGAACGCGGCCGCGGGTAACAGGTACCGTTTCGTCATCGTTGGATTATTCCGCCGCAGTGGGCGGAATGTCAATCGACGGATTTACTTCTTGATCGGGTAGCCCTGCCACACGTATTCGAGAGCTTCGGGCAGAGTCTGCTGTTTCACCGCACGGTCAGTGTGGCCGGCGTTGCGGGCGAATACGAATTGATAATGATAGCCCTTGGCGGCGAGCACCTTCGCCATATTCTTGTTGGCCACCACCCAGTCATGCATGTTGTCCTTCATGACATTGGGATTGTAGAGGTCGCGGTCGCCCACTTCCATCCACAGGCGGATCGGTTTGACGGGTGAATTGGGAATCAGGTGTTCGTGGAACTCCCACGCGCCGTGAGGCGTTTCGGGATTGGGAGGCCACTGCTGGTTCACGTAGGTTCCTGAGTAGGTGAGGACGCGATGGTACAGCTCGGGGTGATACCAGGCCATGATCAGGGCGCAGGATCCGCCGGAGCTGCCGCCCATGGTCGCGCGGCCGTTCGGGTCCTTCGTGAGTTTGACGTTGTACTCCTTTTCGACGCGCGGCAGGACTTCCTTTTCGACGAACTCGGCGTAGCGGCCGGACATGGTGTCGTATTCGAGGCCGCGCTCGCTGCCCTGGGCGTCGCCGCTGCCGTTGCTGATGGAGATCGCGATCATCACAGGCACGCGGTGCTGGGCGATCAGAGTGTCGAGGGCGGTGAACAGCAACGGGTCCGGTCCATCGGCGCCGACGATGAAAGGCGCTACGGCGCCGGGGACATATTGTTTCGGGACGTAGACGGTGACGCGGCGGCTGTAGGGGGCGGGATGGCTGGTGGTGACGATCAGCTTGGCGGGATCATTAGGATCGGCCGTGCCGAAGGTGCCTTGGTCGCGGGCGATGCCGGGATAAATCTTGCTGTCGGCCGATTCCATGGTGAACGTGGAGACCGTCCCTTGCGGCATGCCTTCCTGCGGGGTCATCTCCGGGGCGGGGTTGTGAGTCGGTCCGATGATGAAATTTCCGTCGGCGTTCGCCGGAGCATTGGCGCCGTCCGGCAGCTCCTTGGCGTCGACATAACCAGCGGTATGGGCATCGCGCGTGGGCGGGGTCGGTCGCGCGGTCTGCGCGTTGATCGAGAAACAAATAACGAAGCCGATGATGGCAGGACGGAACATGGGGTCCCTTTCTTAGCGAGCGGTCCCAAACATCGGAACAGTATACGCCAAACTCACGGGCGCCTGATCCAGCGTTTTGAGCGGCGGAAAAAGGCCTGCGCCCTTGCGACGTCCTTGAGGATTTGCGTTTTCAGGGCTTCCGGATTTTCGAATTTCCGCTCGTCGCGGACGCGGCGTAGAAACTCGACCCGGATGCGTTCGGGCGCAGAACCTTCGAGCGGGTCCAACAGAAATGTCTCGACGGTCAGTTGCGGATCGCCTCCAAACGTCGGGCGATGGCCAACGTTGGTGATCGAGTTCCAGAGACGGCCGTTCCGGGTGCGGGTGATGTAGACGCCCGGACGCGGAAGCAGTTCCGCCGACCAGCGCAGATTGAGCGTCGGCACGGTCTGTTTCGCGCCGATTCCGTAGCCGGACACCACATCTCCAGAGATCGCGTAGGGGCGGTTCAAACAGCGGCATGCCCGTGCAACATCGCCGCATTCGATCAGATGCCGGATCTCACTGGACGAAACAACGCGTCCGCGGAACTTGACCGCTTCGACAATGCGGGTCTGGTAGCCGTATTTTTCCCCCAGCTCCGACAACGTTTTCGTATTCCCGGCCTGTTTGTGCCCGAAGCGGAAGTTATCGCCAACCAGTACTGCTTTCGCGTGCAGGACGTCGACGAGGATTCGCTGTACGAACTCTTCGGGGCTGAGCCGGGCCGTCTCCATGGTGAACGGGAGAATCAGCACTTGTTCGATGCCGATTTCGCGCAGCAGCTCACAGCGCTCCTGGTGAGTCGTTAATAGGCGGGGCGTCCGTTCCGGCGCAACCACGGACGACGGGTGCGGATCGAAGGTAAGCACCGTGGCCCGCAGTCCGCGCTCTCGCGCGACGCGGACAACTTCACGAAACAGGTGCTGATGACCGGCGTGCACTCCGTCGAAATTGCCGATGGTGACGGCCGACGGTTCGAAATCGGAGGCTTCCGCGATGGTCCGCGCAACTCTCATTCAGGCGCCCCGCCCCACTTCGATCTCCAGACCGTCATAGGCAAGGCGCACGTTCGCGGGGAGAGCCGCCTCCGTGCTTTCGTGCGAAAGATCGTGGCAGATGTGGGTGAAATACGCGCGCCGCGGATTCAGCTCCTTGACCCAGGCGAGACTGCGCTCGACCGTGGAATGCGTGGGGTGAGGGCGGTGGCGCAAGGCGTCCAGGAACAGGACATCCAGATCGCGCAGCTTCGCTTTCGATTCCTCTGGAATCTCGCTGTGGTCCGTCAGATAGGCGGCCGACCCGAAACGGAAGCCTAGAATTTCCGATTTTCCGTGCATCAGACGGATGGGCGTGAACGGCATGCCGAACAGATGGAACGGCTCGCCGTTGAGCTGGTTCAGGCTGAGACGGGGAATCGACGATTCCGACGGCGCCTCATCGAAAGCGTAGCGGAACACGCGCTGAATCGCGGCCAGGGTCTCTTCCTTGGCGTAGATCGGGATTGCCTGGCGCTGGCGATAGTTGAGCGGCCGGACGTCGTCCAGTCCCAGAATATGATCGGCGTGCGAATGCGTGAAGAGGATTGCGTCGATGCGTTCAATCCCCGCCCGCAGAGCCTGGGTGCGGAAATCGGGCGTGGTATCGACGAGAATCGTGTGGCCGTCGTAGCGGATCATAATCGACGGGCGGAGACGCTTATCCCGGGGATCGAGCGACGCGCACACCGCGCAGGTGCATCCGATCGTGGGCACGCCGGAACTCGTGCCCGAACCGAGCACGGTGATATGGATCGCGGGATCGGTCATCTAAGAAGCCGATTCGGCGGCTGATCCGGAACCGGAGGGCGGCGATTTCTTTGCATCCTCCATCGCCTGCACGTATCGGAAACGCAATTCCGTCAGCGAATTCTCAAGCAGCCGCTGCTCTTCGAGCGACAGGTTGCCGCGGGTCTTATCCACCAGCATTGCCAGCATGTCGATCGAATGCCGCGCCGCCGGCAGATCGGGACCGCTCTCCTCCCCTTCGGCCGCGCCCATCAAGCCGAGCCGCATCTCCGTCTGCATCTTTAAAGAGAAGACCAAAAACTCGAATGTTGGCGGTGGCAGCGGGAAATCGGATTCGCTCATGTTTCTCTATCTTCATTTTAGTGCAGCGTTATGGCGTGACGTGACAGTAAGCCGTTATGGAAAGATAGAGGGGAACTTCGATGCCGCGACACTTCACGCTGAGCGAGTCCGAGAAGCTGCTCCCCAAAATCGAGCGCGCTCTTCGCGACGCCGTGCTCCATAAGGCCGAATACCAGAGGGCCGATGAGGAGCTGGACGCGAGTCTGCGCCACATCCGGACGTCCGGCGGCGCGCAGGTGAATCGCGGCGAGTATCTGGCGTCGCGGGCGCGGCGCGACACCAGCGCCGTGGCGCTTAAGGAAGCTCTGGCGATCATCGAGGAAACAGGCGCGCTGGTCAAGGATCTAGACATGGGGCTGATCGACTTCCTGTCGATGTATCGCGGTCAGGAAGTCTGCCTGTGCTGGAAGCTGGGCGAGGACAGCATCCGGTTCTGGCATGGAACCGACGAGGGGTTCCGGGGCCGTAAGCTTATCGATGAAGACTTTTTGAAAAAGCACCGCGGCGAAGCCAGCGAGACGTTGAACTGAGGTTTCCGGCGCACTGCCGGACCCGGCCTGTTAAACTGATTTGAGAGAATGCTGCTCGCACGGGAGTTCGTAGACTATATCTCGCGTCAGGTGGTGAAGCGATTGACGCCGCAGTGGATGGAAACCACTGACGCCAACATCGCCGGTGAATTCATTGCCGCCGTCGTTGAGGAGGATCTTGCCGTCGAGGATCGGCTGAACGACGAAGTCCGCGATCTGCTGAGCCAGTACAGCGAGTACATGCGCAAGGAAGGCGTCAGTTATCAGGAGATGTTCCGGCGCATCAAGAATACGCTGATCACGCAGCGCAAAGTAATCCGGGCGTCGGGACGAGACTCCGGCGACGCGATGAAGCTGTCGCGCGACAAAATCAACGACATCTCCCACAAAATCGTGACGGCGCTGCGAAAAAGCCGTGAGTTTCGTTTAAAGCGCGATCCCAATGACGTCCGGCTGGAACTCGTCAAGGTCGTGACCGACTTGCTACAGACCGAAGAGAAGGTTGACCGGGCGGCGCGCACGAAGATTCGCACCCAGAAACGCGAGATTTCCGAAGGCACCGAGGAGTGGGAACTGCTCCACAAGCGGTATTACGCCGAGGAACTGAAGAAGCTCGGCATCGACATGAGCCGCTAGCCGGGTTTTCATGCGTTCGAAGATCGTCCGCCGCATCGACGGCGAATCGGGCGTATTTTCTTTTCTCACCGGACTCGCCCCGGCGGACCTCCAATCCCTGATGCTGGCCGTTTATCAGGCTCGCGCCGCGCGAATCGACCTGGCTCAGGTAATCGCGACAAGGCGCGGGAAAGCGCTGTTCGCCTCGTCCGACGTCGATGCCCGACTGTTTACTCGATTCGACGCACACGCGTTTGCCTGCGCCCGGGATTTTCAGGCGATCGATCTGGCGCCGGTCTGTCCGTTAGGCACTACTCAGGGGCTGGGCGGCATCGACCAGAACAACGTTCTGACCGGGATTCGCAACGCGGAGGTTCTGGGCGACTCCACTCCCGGGCTCGCTCTCGAGTGCGCGCTCCGCAGAAAGAATCCCGCCGATCGAAAGAACGTGATCCGGCTGGCGGCCACGCATCGCGTTATCCGGCTCCAGCCTTTCGACACTTCCGGTTTCACGCCGCACTTTCGGCTGTTTGCGCTGGCCAGCGCCGGACGAGACCGCGGCTCTCATCGCTTCGAAATGGAGAGTCTCCGCGAGCATATTCGTTTCTATTTGAATTTTTTCCGCGCGCTGAACGCCGACGGATTTTCTTTCGGGAGTACGCTAGTGGAAATTTCGGATGTCGGGATGACCCGCGCGATCCTTGAGAAGGCGGGTGTGGCCGAAGAACTGCGGGAAGTCATTCGCGCGCATCGCCCACAGTTGTCTGATCGGTTCCTGCGAGACCGCTCTGTCAATCTGCCGGAACCATTCGCCGATCCGGCATCCCAATTGGAGGAATTGCGTCACCGGCATGGCGTGGACGACCGGCGCCTGGCAGCGGTAAAAGCCGAGGTCTTCGATCCGCTCGCAACCGAGTTCCCGGATGCGACATTTCAGTTCAATCTCGCGCGGCTGGAGGGGATCGGA
Source organism: Bryobacteraceae bacterium (assembly GCA_035308605.1). Lineage (GTDB taxonomy): Bacteria > Acidobacteriota > Terriglobia > Bryobacterales > Bryobacteraceae > Palsa-187. Next base: position 1,981 of record DATGGL010000025.1, on the reverse strand, counting down.
TACTACACCGGACTGTCTCTGCGCATCTCCCCCGCTGGGCCCGACGGCATCCGGTTCCCGATCGTCGATGGAGGTTTTGTCGACTGGACAGCGCGCCTTCTTCAGGACAAGAAAGAGCGCCTGCTCACGAGCGGAATCGGCAGCGAATTCGCGTGCCGCAGCTTCGTAAAAGCGTCCCGTTAAGGCCTAGACTACGTCGACGCCCATCGAGCGCGCCGTGCCCTTCACGGAGTTCATCGCCGCTTCGACGGTAAAGCAGTTCAGATCGGGCATCTTGATCTTGGCGATCTCTTCGACCTGCTTCAGCGTGATCTTGCCGACGCGATTCTTGTTCGGCTCGGCCGAACCTTTCGCCAGATTGACGGCTCGTTTGATCAGAATCGGAACCGGCGGCGTTTTGGTGATGAACGTAAACGACCGGTCGGAGAAAATCGTGATCACCACAGGGATGATCAGTCCTTCCTGATCTTTCGCGGAGGTCTTGGCGTTGAACGCCTTGCAGAACTCCATGATATTGACGCCCTGCGGACCCAGCGCGGTGCCGACCGGCGGAGCCGGCGTGGCCTTGCCCGCGGGAATCTGAAGCTTCACGTTTGCTGTAATTTTTTTCGCCATGACTTTACTTTCTGGGCCTTAAATTTTCTCTACCTGTAGGAAATCCAGCTCGACCGGCGTTGCGCGGCCGAAAATCGTAACCAGGACGCGCAGCGTGTTGCGGTCCGGATTGACCTCGTCGATCTTGCCCGAGAAGTTGCTGAACGGGCCGTCGATGATGCGCACATTCTCGTTCTTTTCGAAGCTGAGCTTGGGACGCGGGCGTTCGGCTGAACTCGCCTGGCGGTACAGGATGGAATTCACTTCATCGGCTGAAAGCGGTACCGGCATGTTGCCGCCGCCCACGAAACCGGTCACGCGCGGCGTCGCCTTGACGGCGTGCCACAACTCGTCGTTCATGTCCATTTCGACCAGGACGTATCCGGGATACAGCAATCGTTTGCTGGTCACTTTTTTTCCGGAGCGGAGTTCCACCACCTCTTCAGTCGGGATCAGGATCTGACCGATCTGGTTGGCAAAGCCGAACGCTTCGGCGCGGCTGCGCAGGGAATCCGCCACCTTCTGCTCGAAGCCTGAATAGGTGTGGATGATGAACCAGTTTTTGGTTGAGGGCTCGACGGCTACCGCGGTTTCCGCGCCTGCGTCCGCCAGGGCCTCGCCGCCGGATTCTTCAGCGGCCGCCTCAACCGGCGTTTCATCAGGGATCATGTCTTCTGGCATCAGGCCGCCTTACTTGGTAAACGTGTCCAGCAGCTTCTGGATGGACACTCTCACAATATTGTCGACAACGAAAAAATACGCCGCGAATACGAATACGGCCGCGATCACCACGGCAGTGGTGGCCCGCACCTGTTTCCAGGGCGGCCAGGTGACGCGCTTCATCTCGAGCTGCAGATCCTCAAAATACTCCTTGATCTGCGCCGGCCATCCCGCGGCCTTCTGCGTCATGCTTAATTCTTCTGCCATATAACTTCTCCTGGAAACAGCCGCCACTCCTGGAACCTCGCGCCTATCGCGCCAAAACCGCCAGAGGCGGTGGCAGGGGCGGAGGGATTCGAACCCCCACTCGCGGTTTTGGAGACCGCTGGTCTGCCGTTAAACCTACGCCCCTTCGTCCATCGATCAGGCCAAGACAGCCAATTCCAGTTTACTTGATCTCCTTGTGCGCATGGTGCTTGCGGCAGAACGGACAGAATTTCTTCATCTCCAGCCGTTCCGTCATGGTCTTCTTATTCTTCATGCTGGTGTAGTTCTTGCGTTTGCACTCGGTGCACTGAAGCGTGATCTGTTCTCTTGCCATAAGTCCTCTCTACAAAATCTCAGTTACGGTTCCGGCGCCCACGGTCCGCCCGCCTTCGCGGATGGCGAACCGCAGCCCTTTATCCATGGCGACCGGAGTGATCAACTCGATTTCCAGGTTGACGTT
>DATGGL010000024.1:0-25052 GCA_035308605.1 Bryobacteraceae bacterium | reverse complement strand
TCGCAGGCTTCGATTCCCCCGGCTCCTGCAACCCCGCGTCCGTCAAGAAAGACGCCGTGTTTAACTGCTCCTCGGAAGTTCACGTTCCGAAGAACGCGAAGCCGACCACCCCCTACTTCACCGACAACTACTGGAAAAACCCTTCCAGCCACGCCATCAACTCTTTCGACCCCAGCGTTCCCTTCGGCCTCCCGTTCGCCCCAACTCCCTTCCGCGTCACGTTCCGCGTTCAGGCCGGCTCGGTCGAGGTGACCAAAGACATCCCGGTCCAATTCCGCTACATAAAAGATCTCTACAACGGCGACAAACGTATGGAGCTGAACGTCGTCCCGGCATTCTCGGTGCGTGTCACCCCGCCCCTGGCCGTAATCCCCTCCAGCGCGAAACCAGTTCAGCGCGAGGTCCACGTTACCGTCACGAATGGAACCAAAGCCGCCGCGCAGGCCAGCGTCACGCTCGAAGTTCCGCAAGGATGGAAAGCAACACCGGCTTCCGCCGCCATTCACTTCACGCATGAGGACGAAGCCCTCTCCGCGCGCTTCCAGATCACCGCTCCCGCGCTGGCGAAAACGGGTGAGTACACCCTACGCGCCGCCGTCACATCCACGGCCGCCTCCGACGAAAAATTCACCAGCGGCTATCAAGAGATCGAATATCCGCATATCCAGCGGCGGCAGGTGATCAAACCCGCGGAGGCTTCGCTCAAAGTTGTCGACGTGAAGACCATCCCGAATATTTCGGTCGGCTATATCGTCGGCGTCGGCGACCAGGTGCCGCCGGCGATTGAACAGTTGGGCGCCAAGCTCAGTTTCATCGACCCCGACGAATTGGCGTGGGGAGAATTATCGAAGTATGACGCCATCGTGACCGGCGTCCGCGCCTATGAGCGCCGGGAAGATCTGCGCGCGTACAACCATCGCCTGCTCGATTATGCCGAGCGCGGCGGCGTCGTCATCGTTCAGTACAACAAAATGGAGTTTAATCAGTCCGATTACGGTCCGTTCCCGGCGAAGGTGAGCGCCAATCGCGTTTCGGATGAGACTGTGCCGGTAAAAGTGCTGGTTCCTACGCACCCGGTGTTCAATTATCCGAACAAGATTGGGGCTGCGACGTGGGCCGGATGGGTGCAGGAGCGCGGCTTGTATTTCCTCGGCGAAAAGGATCCGAAATACGTCGACCTGGTTTCGATGGTCGATTCTTTCAAAGACAATCCCGGCGAGAAGCTCGGATCGCTGGTCGAAGGAAGGATCGGCAAAGGCCGCTGGATCTATCTTGGCCTCGCCTTGTGGCGTCAATTGCCGGCCGGTACCGATGGAGCCTATCAGTTGCTCGCCAATCTCCTCAGCCTGGGAAAAGCGCCGGGAGAGGGCGCCGGAGCGAAGCGCGGTACGAGCGCTGCCCGGTAGATTTACTGTTTCTGGGCCAATAACGACGACATGACGGCCGTTGCTCTGCGCGATCCGATGAATGCGCCGAACAGCGATCGCGCCGATTCCAGATGCAGAGTCGGCCGGATCCCGCCTGCGCCCGCTCCCGCGGCTGCCGCCCGTACGCCGGCGGGCATTTCCGCCGCGCCGAACACTCCGTCGGCGATGGCTTCCGCAAACGCCCGGTAGGAGCGCCCCAACCGTGTGTTGGCGCGCAGAAACTCGCCTTCAAGAATCGCGTCGCTGACTGCCGGATAATCGTTGGGAAAAACCCCTCCAACTTCGCAGTCGATGGTCCGCTCGATGTCATCCGGCTGCAAATCGCGGGATTCCAGACGGTTCACCAGAAGTTTGATCCGCGATTTCGGAACGCCTATCGATTCGAGTTCGCTAATCCGCTGGCGGGCGAGACGGAGAGAAAGAACCTCAGCCGTGGTCACGACAAATACCGTTTGCGCGAGCTGAACGATTTCGGTGGAGGCCGGCTCGAGCAGATGCGGCAGGTCCACCAGCGTGGTCTCGTAGCGCTGCGATACGAAGCGCAGCAGGTGATGGTAATCGAACCAATGCGGCTGGGGCAGGCTGCGATCCCGCGCCGTCAGCATCCAGTCCACTCCGAATTTGCGGCAAACGTGGCGGGGCCAGATGAGAGACATGCAGGAGTCGGCGCAAGCCAGTGTTTGCGCGATCGATTCCGCCGGTCGCGCGTTAATCCAATCCGAAATGGTTCCGAACCTCAAGTCGGCTTCGGCAACCAGAACCGTCTTCTTAAACGACGAGCTCAGGTGCGCGGCGACGTTGAGGGTGATGGAAGTGGCTCCGCCCCCGCCCTTGGTCGATACCAGCGCGAACACGTTGCTCAGCGGCCGCTGATGGCAGCTTCGGATCGCCCTCTGCACCATGTCCTGCACGTTCGACGGTGAAAACGGCAGGGACAGCGTAAACGGGACTAGGCCTGGAAGGTAGGCGTCCGGATCGGGCGAAAATCCCACGATCGCCGTGCCGTTTGCGCGCTTGGCAATCTCGGATCGAACCAGCTCCGTGTGGGCGCGGTTGCGCATATCGACGAAGGCTACATCGAGAGCGAGCGTATTCAACGTCCGGGAAAGCTGATAATGCGTCGGCGCGCAACTGTAGACTTGATCGAGACTGATCTGACCCGTCTGGCGGATCACGCGGCTTAATAGATCGGCCGTCGCGGAATCGGTGGAAATCAGCAGAGCGTGTAGCATGCGTCGATGTCCGTCAGGCAAACGGGATACCAAACGTATGCAGGACTCAGGCCTTCATTCTATTACTACTTTTCCAGTGCGCCGCCCGTAGGTGTCAAGAAGTTGCCACACGACGACAATCTCTTGAGGACCACAAGGCTTCACGGGCTATTCTGAATTTAGTCGGTATGAACGTATCTCTGCGATCTGTGGCCGGCCTTTTGCTCCTGGCGGCTTCAGGCCGAAGTCAGCGGCTCGAAACCGAACAGATCCGAATCAATGCGCCGGACGTCCGCAGTTCGGAAACCATCGTGACCGCGATGCTGGAATTCGCCAAAGTAAAGTCCACGGATACAGTTTATGATCTCGGTTCCGGCGACGGGCGTATCGTGATTGCGGCCGCGAAGCAGTTTGGCGCGCACGGCGCCGGAATCGAGATTAGTCCAGACCGTGTGAAAGAGGCACAGTCCAATGCGAAGAAGGCGGGCGTCGACACTTTAGTCAAATTCGAGATTGGCGATCTGTTCGATTCTGACATTCACGCCGCTACCGTCGTGACGCTGTACTTGCTACCGGACCTGAACCTCCGCCTTCGGCCGAAGTTACTACGTGAGCTGAAGCCCGGCACACGCGTAGTCTCGCGCGATTTCGACATGGGAGACTGGAAGCCGGAAAAGGAACAAGTTATCGAAGGCAGCCATCTTTACCTTTGGACCATCCCGCCCCGGTAAGCTGCTAGATTCGAAGAACGGTATGCCGATTTACGACTACATCTGCGACGCGTGCTCCACCAGATTCGAGAAACTGGTGCTGCGTCCGGGACGCGAGCAAGTCGTTTGCCCCGCCTGCGGGCAGGATCGCCTGACTCAGCAGCTAACCACGTTCGCATCGCCCGTCAGAGGAAAATTCAAAGACACCTCCCGGCCCTCCTGGGCGGAACATCCCCATCCGGAAGACGTAAAGCATGAGCATTGAGACCCAGGGACCCTTGGTTGACCCGCAAGTTGCTGTTATTGAATAATTTATCCAGGCATCTCCGCCGCGCTTCCCCCCTTGACAGGAGCAACTAGTACCAGTAATAATGATTTAGGACCGAAACGGTCTGACATAACTGCTGTACTATGCTGAAGCTGACCAAAAAAGCGGATTACGGGTTGATCGCGCTACGCCATCTGGCGACCGCGTACGGGTCCAACACCGGCTCCAGTGCCAAGGACATCGCGGACGCTTACCGGATCCCATTGCCCCTTCTTTCAAAGATCCTGCAACAGCTTGCGCGAACCGGGTTGCTCGCTTCCGAACAGGGAACGCGTGGCGGCTATAAACTCGCGCGGGATCCTCACGAAATCAGCGCACTCGAAGTGATCCGCGCGATCGACGGCCCGATTATTCTGACGCATTGCTTCACTGAGCACGCCGAATGCGACCAGAGTGATCTCTGCCCAGTGCGGGAACCGCTGCGCAAAGTACACGAAGGAATCCTGAAGCTGCTTTCCAGCATCAGTATTTGGGACATGTCCCAGGACGAGATGGCTGTGCCGTCCGTTCCGCTTTCCAACATCCAACAGATCGGACGGGCGCCGGCCCCCAGGAACCTAACATGAAACTGCCGATTTACATGGACAATCACGCCACCACGGCGACCGATCCGCGGGTGTTCGAGGCCATGCGCCCCTACTTCACCGAGGTCTTCGGTAACGCCGCCAGCCGCAATCATAGCTTTGGATGGCAGGGCGAAGAAGCGGTGGAGAAAGGGCGCAAACAAGTAGCCGACCTGATTGGCGCGACGCCCAAAGAAATCGTGTTCACCAGCGGCGCCACGGAATCGAATAATCTGGCACTTAAAGGTGTAGCTGAGATGTATGCCGAAAAAGGCAATCACATCATCACAGCAGCCACGGAACATAAAGCGATTCTTGATACTTGCAAGCGATTGGAAAAAGAAGGCGTCCGGATTACGTATCTGCCGGTGCAGACCAATGGGCTGGTCGATCTGGATCAGCTTCGTTCGGCGATCACGGACAAGACCATCCTGGTCAGCATCATGTACGCCAACAACGAAATCGGCGTCGTGCAGGACATTCGCGAGATCGGAAAGATTGCGAAAGAGCGCGGTGTCCTGGTTCACACCGATGGCACACAGGCCGCCGGCAAGATCCCGGTGGACGTGATCAAAGACAACATCGATCTGATGTCGATCAGCGCGCATAAAATGTACGGGCCGAAGGGCGTCGGCGCGCTGTATGTTCGCCGCCGGAATCCACGCGTGCAGCTTACGGCCCAGATGGACGGAGGCGGTCATGAGCGCGGCATGCGGTCGGGCACGCTCAACGTTACCGGCATTGTCGGGCTCGGCGAAGCCTGCGCTCTCTGCAAAGCCGAGATGCCCGAGGAATCCAAGCGCCTGTCGTACCTGCGCGACAAATTGAAAGACCGGCTGCTGGCTTCGCTCGACGAAGTTTATATCAACGGGACCATGGAAAGCCGGCTGCCGAACAATCTGAACATCAGCTTCGCGTATGTGGAAGGCGAATCGCTGCTGATGGGGATCAATGAGATCGCAGTCTCAAGCGGGTCGGCGTGTACCTCCGCGACCCTCGAACCGAGTTACGTTCTAAAAGCTTTGGGCGCCGGCGACGATCTGGCGCATTCTTCCATCCGCTTCGGGCTCGGACGCTTCAACACGGAAGAAGAAGTGGATTATGTCTCGGCGAAGCTTATCGACGTGGTGAAAAAGCTGCGCGAGCTTTCGCCGCTGTATGAAATGTTCAAAGAAGGCATCGATCTGACCAAGGTCGAGTGGACGGCCCATTAAAGTAAGCCGGCGTACGATAAGGGAAAAACAACATGGCGTATTCAGAAAAAGTTATCGATCATTACAACAACCCGCGCAACGTGGGTTCCTTCGACAAGGCCGATCCGACGGTGGGTACCGGAATGGTGGGCGCGCCGGAGTGCGGCGACGTGATGAAGCTGCAAGTAAAGGTCAACCCGGCAACCGGCGTCATCGAAGACGCGAAGTTCAAGACCTTCGGCTGCGGCAGCGCGATCGCCAGCTCATCGCTCGCGACAGAATGGCTGCGCGGCAAGACGGTCGATCAGGCGCTGGAAATCAAGAACACCGATATCGTCAACGAACTCAGCCTGCCGCCGGTGAAAATTCACTGCTCCGTGCTGGCCGAGGACGCGATCAAAGCCGCCATCGGCGATTACAAGAAGAAAGCCGCGTCACACTAAGGGAAGTTCCATGGTTACGGTAACGCCCAAAGCGGTCCAGAAAGTCCGCGAGGCATTTGCGCGCGAAAAGGTCACCGGAGGCCTGCGTCTGGGCGTCCTGGGCGGCGGATGTTCCGGCCTCAGCTATCAGTTCAAATTCGATCCCAAGCCGCGCCCAACCGACCAGGTCCTGACCTTCGAAGACGTCCAGGTCTTCATCGATCCGAAAAGCCTCGTGTTTCTCGACGGCATGACGCTCGACTGGAAGGATTCGCTGATCCATTCCGGCTTCGTCTTCGAAAATCCGCACGCCAAGAAAAGCTGCGGCTGCGGAACGTCTTTTTCAGCCTGATGCAGGGTTCGGCCTAATGCAGTATTACGAAGCGCTAGGCCTCGAGCCTCGCCTGGCGCTCGATCCTGACGACATCCAGAAAAAGTTCTACGAACAATCGCGCCAGTGGCATCCCGACCGTTTCAGCCGGGCCTCCGCGGCCGAACAGCAGCGCGCCCTGGATATGACGGCTCTGGTCAATGACGCCTACCGGACCCTCCGCGATCCCGTTACGCGCGCCGAATACTTCCTGAAGCAGAACGGCCTGGAGCTATCCAAAGACGCCCCGCCTGAACTTCTCGAAGAGGTCTTCGAACTGAATATGGCGCTCGAAGAACTCCGCGGCGGCGACGATTCCGCCCGTCCCCAGCTCATCGAAGCCCAGACACGTTTTGAATCGATGCGCGCCGGAATCGACCAATCGCTCGCCGGGTCTTTCGCCAGTTATGACGCCTCGCGCGACCCGAAAGTGCTCGACGAAATCCGCGCCACGCTCAACCGCCGCCGCTATATCTCGAACCTCCTGCGCGACGTCAACAAGGAATTAGCGAATGTCCACGTTTCAAATTGACTTCGGCGAATCTCAGTCCCGCATCGTCGGGATCGATCTGGGCACCACCAACAGCCTGGTCGCCGTCATGGACCTGACGGGCCCGCGCATTCTTTCCGGCATCGTTCCCAGCATCGTTTCCGTGGCTCCCGATGGCGAGATCATCGCCGGCGCCAAAGCGCGCGAAATGCTGCTCACCCATCCCGAGCGCACCGTCTACTCCGTTAAACGCCTGATGGGCCGCGGCCTCGCCGACATTCAAGAGGAGCTGAAGCTCTTCCCCTTCCATATCGCCTCCGCAAGCGATTCCGTCCTGAAACTCCAGCTCGGCGACAAAGTCTTTACACCGCCCGAAATCTCCGCCTACATCCTCCGCAAACTGAAGCTCGACGCCGAGGCCGAACTCGGCGAATCCGTCACGCAAGCCGTAATTACCGTCCCGGCGTATTTCAACGACGCGCAGCGCCAGGCGACGAAAGACGCCGGCCGCATCGCCGGACTCGAAGTTTTGCGCCTGGTCAACGAACCCACCGCGGCCGCGCTGGCGTACGGCCTCGACAAGCGTAAACAAGGCATCATCGCGGTATACGATTTTGGCGGAGGCACCTTCGATATCTCGATTCTGCGCCTGCACGACGGTATCTTCGAGGTCCTCGCCACCAACGGCGACACGCATCTCGGCGGCGACGACATCGACAATCTGCTGCTGAGGATTGCCCTGGAAGATATTGAGTCTGAATGGGGCACGGATATTTCCGGTAAGAGCGATGCTGTGCAGCTTCTGCGCCGCGCCGTGATTACGGCGAAAGAGCAGCTATCCTTCGTTCCGGCTTCCACGATCGACTTGCAATATTCGGGCCGCCGGTACCAGCGGGAAATCAATCGCGACGTCTTCGACAAATTAATCACACCCATTGTGGATCGTACCCTCGCCCCGTGCCGAGCCTGCATCGCCGATGCAGGAATCAACGTGGAGCAGATCGACGAAGTTGTGATGGTCGGCGGCTCGACACGAATTCCGCTGGTGCGCTCCGCCGTCGAGGCCCTGTTCCGCGCCCGCCCGCATACCGAGCTCAATCCCGACGAAGTAGTCGCCCTCGGAGCCGCGGTACAGGCCGGAATCCTCGCCGGCAGCGTCCAGGATCAGCTCCTGCTCGACGTGACTCCGCTTTCGCTGGGCATCGAAACCATGGGCGGTCTGGTCTCGAAACTGATCCATCGCAATTCTACGATTCCCGCCTCCGCGACCGAGCAATTCACTACCGGCGTCGACGGCCAGCGCAACGTCCTGATCCACGTCGTCCAGGGCGAGCGCGAGCTCGTGAAGGACTGCCGCAGCCTCGCCCGTTTCGACCTGAAAGACATCGCCCCGATGCCAGCCGGCATGGCGCGCATCGAAGTACGCTTTCTGATCGACGCGAACGGCATTCTGAGCGTCACGGCCCGCGACGTCCGCACTGGCAAAGAACACAGCGTCGAAGTGAAACCGTCCTACGGCTTGACCGACGGCCAGGTGGAAGCGATGATCCTGGAATCGTTCGAAAAAGCGGAAGCCGATTTCAAGGAAAGGCAAGTCCGTGAAGCCCGCGTGGAAGCGGACACGATCCTATCCGCCACCGAAAAAGCCCGCCGTAACGACGCTTACACCGCCCTGACCACGGAAGAGCGCGCCGCCATCGAGCGTTCGGTGAACGAACTCCTCGTCGTCTATCACGGCGAAGATTATCTTCTGATCCGCTCAAAAATCGACCAGCTCAACTACGCCACCCAGAAGCTGGCCGAGAACATGATGAACACGGCGGTAAGCGGAGCGCTGAAAGGTACGAAAATCGATGCCTAAGCTGACCTGGAGCAACCTCGACGACATCGCGATCTCGCTGTACGAAAAATTCCCGGATCTCGATCCCACCAACATCCGCTACACCGATCTGCACAAGTGGATCACCGAACTAGCCGACTTCGACGACGACCCTCTAAAGTCGAACGAAGCCAAACTAGAGCACATCCAGATGGCCTGGATCGAAGAATTCAAAGACAATCAATAGCCGCAGATGAACGCCGATACACACGGATAAGAACCTTTTTGTCTTATCTGCGTGTATCGGCGTCCATCTGCGGCCATTATCAGTTCTTCATTTCCCGCCGAAACAGTACAGCCCCGCGACCGTTCGCACGTAAATCCGCCCATCCGCGATCGCCGGAGTCGCGAAAATATCTTCGTCGAGCTTATTCGCCGCCAGCAGTTCCTGGTCGCCGCCGGCCTTCAAGACGGCTACTACGCCGCTGTTCCCGGCGATAAACACCTTCCCGTCCGCCGCGACCGGCGACGCATAGTATCGATCCGACGTCCCGCGTAGCCGAGCCTGCTTGTACACCTCGCCCGTTGATGCGTTCAACGTCGTCAGCACGCCAGTATCGTTGATCATGTACAGCACACCCTGGTACAGCACCACTGACGGCAACTGCGGAATCGACTTCTGGAATTTCCACTTCACGGCTTTGCCGGTAACATCGCCCTTGGCGTTGGCGTTTATGGCCATCAGCGAATTCTCCGCCGCCATGGTGGCCGCGTACATTTTCCATTCGTTCTCGTCCATCCCCCCGTCGCCGTCCAGGTCGATGTACTTGAATAGAGCCTTGGTCCGCTGATCCGGAGCTTCGTCCTTGGAAATTTTTCCGTCTTTGTTCGCATCGTACTTCTGGATCACGTCGGCGAACGGCGGAATCGCCACCTGTTTCCCCGGATCGTTCTCCGGTGTGTTGTATCCGCTGATGTAAATGGTTTCGCCGTCTATGATGGGAACGCTTTTCATCTCCGACGCCAGCCCATGCATGAACCATGCGATCTCGCCCGTCTTCGCAGAATACACATCCATCCGGAACGACGCGGGCGCCACGATCAGCGAATTGCCGTCTTTGTCGTGAATCACGCTCGGCGTCGACGCCCCGCTCAAAGCCTCCGGCCGCGCGACTTTCCACCGCAATTTCCCGTCATTCTGTCCGTACGCCGCCGCGTACGAATTCTTCGACTGGTCGACGATCAGCACGATTTCGTCGTCCACCAGCACCGGCGAAACGCCCATGCCGTAAACATTGGTGAACGGACCTAACGGCACCCGCCACCGTTCATTCCCGTCGATTCCATAGGAAACCAAGCCATAGCCGTGGAAGAAAACGAAAACGTTCTTTCCGTCCGATACCGGCGTCGGCGAGGCCTGGCTGTTGCGGTTGTCGATGGCGTCAAACCGGTCGCGCGGCGATTCTCTGCGCCATAGAATCTTCCCGGTGGCGCGCTCCAGGCAAAAAGTAAGCAGCTTGTCACCGTCGTATGCAGTGAGGAAAATGCGATCTCCGACCAGAATCGGCGACGAATGCCCCGGCGGCAGCGCAGTCTTCCAGACCAGGTTCTTGTCCGGCCCAAACTCGGTCGGCAGGCCCGTAGTCTCGTTCACCCCCGACCCGTTCGGCCCGCGAAAACGCGGCCAGTCGGATGCGAAGCCATGCGCGGACCCCAGTGCGAATGCAGTTACCAAAACCGCTAAACTATGTCTCATAAACCTCAGCAGGAAATCTTGAAACCGTGACTCCCACTATAGCCGACCTCGACACCAAACCAACCAGGGCCGCACTGGACGCGTGGACCAGAGAGGTCGTCCACTGGCATTTCGACCCCTCGACCGGAACGCCCTTCTGGCTGGATCGCGCCAAGACGCTCGGATTCGATCCCCGCCGCGAAATACAGAAGTATGAAGATCTGGATCGTTTTGGATTTTTCGAAGACGAGTGGCTTAGAGGTGGACCCGTGCGGCGCTGGGTGCCGAAGGCGTACGCCGATAAACCAATCTCGACATTTGAAACCGGCGGCAGCACCGGCGTTCCCAAGTCGCGCATCAGCTACATGGATTTCCGCATCGACTACGAGCAGTTCTCCGATACCCTCCCCGACGAATATTTCCCTCGCGGATCGGATTGGATCATGGTTGGGCCGAGCGGCCCGCGCCGCCTGCGCCTGGCTGTCGAGCATCTGGCGCAACATCGCGGTGGAATTTGTTTCGGGCTGGATCTGGACCCGCGCTGGGTGATCAAGCTGCTGAAGCGCGGCGAGGTCCAGGAGGCCGAGCGTTACAAACAGCACGTCGTCGAGCAGGCGCTGACGCTTCTGAAAGCCCATGAGATCAAGTGCATGTTCGCGACGCCGAAGCTGCTCGAAGCCATCTGTGAAAAGATCAGCCTGAAAAAAGCCGGTATCCGCGGAATTTTCTGCGGCGGCACGGAGATGACGCCGCAGTTCCACCGCTTCGCCAAGGAAGAATTGCTGGGTCCCGATATCTACTTCGCCGCGACCTACGGCAACACGCTGATGGGCCTGGCGACCCACAAGCCTTTCGATCCGGCCGACAATTACGCGGTGATCTACTATCCTCCGAGCCCTCGGGCAATGATCGAAGTGGTCGATCCCGATAATCCGACGCGCATGGTCGGCTACGGCGAAACCGGACGCGTGCGTTTGACCACGCTGACCAAAGAATTCTTCATGCCTCGATTCCTCGAACGCGACGAATGCGAACGCGAGCCTCCGTGCGCCCGGTATCCCTGGGACGGCGTCCGTAACGTCCGCCCGTTCCGGAAGTTTCAGACCACCGTGGTCGAAGGCGTTTACTGAGCCGGACGCGCTTTGCCCTGAGCGTGTCCGTTCGCGACATACAAATCGTGCGACCGGATGTAGTTGGCCACCGCCTGTGGAATATCGTCCGGTGTTTCCCCGCGTGCGAGCGTGCTTCGAATCTCGGATGAGGAAACGGGAAGCGCAACGGTCTCCAGGCGATGCACGCGCGCTCCGGGAGGACGGGTGTAGTTGTGGCCGGGCCGCGCCACCACGATGAAATCGACTGCCGCTACCACGTCCTGCCAGCGGTACCAGCTCCCGATTTCAGCGAAAGCGTCGGAACCGATGACGAAGAAAACGTCGCCGCCCATTGCTTTCACGCGCTCGATGGTGTGAATCGAGTAACTCTTTTCAATCCCTTCTTCGAGGCGCGATGGAACGAATCGCGGCTCTCCGGCGCAGGCCAGCTCCACCATCCGGTAGCGGTCTTCATAGCTCGCTCCGGCATCTTTTAGCGGCGGATTCGCCGCCGGGATGAACAGGACTCGATCCAAAGAATAAGCATCGGCCGCCTCCCGCGCCACAACCAGGTGAGCACTATGAATCGGATCGAAGGTCCCTCCGAAAATCGCGGTTCTCACGCGTTCCTCGATGTGATGCGGTTCAGCAATTCGTCTTCCCTTTCAATCTCGATTCCGATTCTCAGGTACAACAGCCTTCGCGGCGCGACCAGGAGCGCGGCGCCGTCGCACAGATTCATCGCGTCTTTCTCGGTCGTTACCAGGACATCCACTCCGGCTGCTTCCGCGTTTTCCTTCAGTCGCCCCACTTCCGCCGGCCCGTAACGCTGATGATCGCGAAACGCGCTGCGAAACGCGGTTTCAATCCCCAATTCTTCGAGCGTCCTCCAAAATGACCGGGGCTCCCCCAAACCGCAGAAGGCGCCGGCGCGACTGAACTGCGCCGAAAAAATCTCGCCGGTCGCTGCGTCCACCCACTCCCGCGCAACCACGCGAGCGGAAAAGACGGGTGTTTCGGCATTGTACCGCGCAAGCAGCCGCCGGATTCCAGCAATGTTCTGTCCACGCTCGACTCGAGTGACAATGATCGTATCCGCGCTCGCCAGACTCTTGGGAGGCTCGCGCAAACGCCCTAGAGGAAACACGCCGCCAGCGAGCGGATCGAGTGCGTCGATCAGAACGATATCGTGCGTGCGCGCCAGCGCTGCGTGCTGAAAGCCGTCGTCGAGGAGAAAGACGTCGGGCTTCAGCTCCTGCTCGATCTCGCGGCCCGTTGTAAAGCGGTCGGCGCCGATACCCACGTGCGCGTCGGCGCGGCGGATAAACATCTGAGCCTCGTCGCCGGTGATGTTTACCGATGCGCTGCCGCCGCGTGGGATCACGACCAGGTCCTTCGATTCGCGTTTGTATCCGCGCGTGAGAATGGCCGGATTGCGCCCGGCCTCTCTCAGACGGGATGCCAGGTGCGCAACCATGGGCGATTTCCCTGCCCCGCCCATGCTTAACCCACCCACGCTGATTACTGGCGCGCCGAGTTTACGCCTCGCCGTCACGCCCATGTTCACGCGATGACCGGCGCGCCAGACCCAGGTCAGCGGAGTCAGCAGGATCCGGGCGGCCAAAGTGCGAAGGGGCGCGGGAACACCTTCGTCATAGGCGCTCCAGACCGCGTCCGCCATTCGAAGAGTGACTCCGCGTTTGGACATCGCCAATTGGCGGGCGCGTACACCGAAATCCCCCGGGTCGTCGAGCAATCGATTCACGGCCGTTGCCAATTCGCCGGCCGCATCGATTTGCATCACAGCGTGCGCCTCAAGAAACTCCTTGGCGATCGCTGCGAAATTCTCCATATGCGGTCCGATGACGATCGGCTTCGCGAAATACGCCGGCTCCAGAATATTGTGTCCGCCGCGAGCCGCCAGCGTCCCGCCCATGAGCACGACGGTGGCGCGTTCAAAGAGAGCCGCCAGCTCGCCGATCGAATCGAGCAGCAGAACACCCGGAAGCTCCAGACTCGCGTTGGCGAGCCCGTGGCTCCGCCTGATGAACCGGATTCCGGCGCGTTCGAGCTTTTTCGCGACAACGTCGAACCGCTCCGGTTTGCGTGGCGCCAGGATCAACAACGATCGAGGCCCCAGCGTCGCGAACGCCTCGATGACAGCATCATCTTCATCCACGTCACCGGCCGTCATGGGAGGCATCGTGCTGGCGGCGATCCATATTTTCGACGCGTTCAAGCGATCGAGAAATCCGGCAATTTCCGGGGCGATCGAAGCCGGCGGCGTGAAATCGTACTTCAAATTCCCGGCCGGATGCACCCGTTCCGCCGGTGCGCCCGCCGCGATGAACCGGTTGCGATCTTCGTCACTCTGAACCAGAATCGCATCGGCAGAAGACAATACCTGCCGGAAAAAGAAACGCCAGCGGCGGTAACGCGGCAGAGCATGGTCGGAGATGCGTCCGTTGACGATCATCAGCGACGCTCCCGCACGCTTCGATTCGCGATACAGGTTTGGCCAGATCTCGGTTTCGAGCACAACCACCAAGGCCGGACGCAATCCTCGTAGTACGCGGCGGATCACCGAACGGTAATCGAGCGGCGCGAAAAACACGCCATCGGCCAGCCCGGCGAGTTTCTGATCCGCCATTGCCCGCCCGGCCAGAGTAGCGGTTGAAACATAAATCGGCACGCGGGGACGCTGCTTGCGCAGAACGCGGATCAATTCTACGGCGGACAGGATCTCGCCCACCGAAACAGCATGCAACCATATAGCGCCGGTACCCGTCGTCTGTAAGGACCGAGGGAGAAACCCGAAGCGCTCGCGCAAGCCGGCGAAATACCTGGGATCGCGCATTCCCCGGTACAGTAGGTAAAGGGCCACCGCCGGACTGAAGGCTAGCTCGAGAACCTGGTAGAGGAAATAAATGAACCGAGTGGCGTTGATCGTTCTTCTGAGTATAGCGGCGGCTGGTGGGGACGACAAGGATAAGGGCCGCTTCACAGCGGGTCCCGCGTCGTCATATCCGGGCCATCAGACCCTCGATAAGATCACGATCGCAGCCGTCCCGTTCCTCACGGAAGAGCAATCGAAAACTGCGTTCGGAAAAGTGCATCCCTATCGCTACGGCGTGATGCCCGTGCTGGTAGTGCTTCAGAATGACACCGGAAAAGCCATCCGGCTCGACCTCCAGACCGAATTCGTGGACCCGGGCGGCCGCCACGTGGAAGCCACACCCGCTTCGGATGTACTCTACGTCGGCAGCGATCCGAAGCGGCCCCGTATGCCGGGAACCAGTCCGATCCCGCTTCCTTCGCGCAACAAGAAAGGGCCGCTGAATTCGTCGGAGATCGAGGTGCGGGCGTTCTCGGCGAAAATGCTGCCCGCCGGCGATTCGGCCTTCGGATTCTTCTATTTTCAAACGCAATATATTCCAGGATCGAAGCTGTATCTGACCGGCCTGAAGGACGCGTCAAGCGGGAAGGATTTTTTCTATTTCGAAGTGCCGCTGGAAGCCGGCAAGTAGATCAGTTTGTGATCGCGTAAAGCGCCAGGCCCACATCGTTCGAAGCGCGAAACTGCTGCAGCATTTTCGGCGCGTCGCCGCTGGCATCCCTCACCAGCGCCTTCACCTGCCATAGCCATTCCGCGGCATTCTGGCGCTCGACGTCCGACGCCAGGTATATGACACACAGGCTTATGATCCGGTCGCGATCCTCTCCCGGCGGCAGAATCTGAAGCACGGAACCCAGCACGGTCATCCGTTGATGAAAAACGTCAACGTCGGAGCCCGGCGGACGCCATGCCTTGAAGTCGCGCAGGAAATCGGAGAGCGCGTTCCGCCATGCGGCCGGCTCCTCGCTGCCCTGCCGGGAACGCAAGCGATTGAGCGAATCGCCGATCTGCCGTGAATCCTCGGATTGGAAATAAGCGTCTGCTTTGAACGAATCGCCGCGCTTGGAAGGCTTCATCTCGTCGCCGGAAAGCGGCGGCACGGTTGCGATGTCCTCCATGGATGGCCCGAAATCCGGCGAGCAGCGCTCTGCCTTAAGCTGCGTCGTGACAAATTTTCGAAAAGCACGCACCAGCCCGTCGGTTCCGACGCCATTGGCGCCACCGAGCGCAATCAGAGCCGCCATTTCTCCTTGAAGCGGCGTCAACGTGAGCGCGAATGCCCGGTAATCCGGGCCGATCGCTTCCAGCTTGCTGGCCAGCGTCGCCAGGATTAAATCCCATTCGTGCGGTTGAAAGCTCACCGATTGGATGACGCGTGCAAATGGCTCGATCTCGCCCGGAGACTTCGCGCCAGACAGCATCGCCGTCAGGAACTGTACGTGTAGACTTTTCTCCTTCTCGGCGGCGGTGAACGAAGATTGCGCGATGGCGGCGCCGATTTCGTAGTAGGACCCGATATCCGCCACGAGGGGATCTTCGCACGGCCGGGGATCGAGAACCGGATGCGGAATCTGCGGAAACCGGTCGCGCGCCGCCACGCGGTCCACGGTGAGCAGTTCCTGCAAGATGCGGCTCCGGAGAGAAAGGGCGTCGAGCCGGAGGTCCCCCGCCCTCCCACGATACAGCGCGCGTGTGTCGGGAGGCGTCGGTGGAATCGCGACCAATCGCACTGGCTCAGCCGCACCGCCGGCGACGGCAAATGCTTCTTCGAGCAACGTAATTTGCAGCTCCCGCTGTGGAATGCGCCCGGATTGAACCAGCCTCACAATGGTGTCGGCAAATAGCTCCGGCGGGGCTGCACGCGCCAATTCGACGATCGGCCGGACCGACGCAGGCAGTTCCGTCCGCGTGGCGCGTTCGTCGCCTCCGTAGACACCCAGCGCGCCCGTCAAAAACACCCAGGCGAGTCGCATGTCAGAACTTCACGATGCTCGCGAAGGACGCCGGATCGAGGCTCGCCCCGCCCACCAGAGCGCCATCGATGTCCGGCTGCGCCATCAGTCCTTTGACGTTATCCGGTTTGACGCTGCCGCCGTAGAGGATGCGGAGTGCGTCCGCGATGTCCGATCCAAATTGCGAGTGAACCTGGGAGCGCAGGAAGGCGTGCGCCGCACCGGCCATCTCCGGAGTCGCCGTTTTTCCGGTTCCGATGGCCCACACCGGCTCATACGCGATTACGATTCGCGCGACCTGTTCGGCGGAGAGTCCGAAAATCTCGCCGTTGCATTGGGCCGATAGAACCGTCTCCGTCGCGCCGGATTCGCGCTCTTCCAACCGTTCGCCGACGCAAACGATCGGCTTCAGCCCGGCCTCCAGAGCAGCCACTGTCTTTTTGAAAACCGATTCTTCCGTCTCGCCGAAGTACTGCCGGCGCTCGCTATGCCCGATGATCACCCACTGGCAGCCGATCGCCGCCAGCATTGGAGCCGACACCTCGCCGGTATACGCCCCCTCTTTCAACCAGAAAACATCCTGGGCTCCGATTTCGATGCTGGTTCCGTGCGCGGCTTCGAGAGCCGCAGAAAGGTTGACGAAGGCCGGGCAAATCACGATTTCGGCATCCACCGAACCCGCCACCATCGGTGCGAAATGTTTCAGGAAAGCGGACGTCTCGCCGGCAGTCTTGTGCATTTTCCAATTGCCGGCCATCACTGGCTTACGCATACGCTATCAGAATAGCAATGCGCTTACGCCAGCCGGATTTGATGGAACTGAGGGATTAAATTGAAGTTCGTGCGAACCGACTGAATTCGTTCGCCGCGCTGCTCGATCCGCGCGTCCTCGGTGATGCCGAGCCGGTCGGAAGCCATCTTTAGGTATTCGACGCGCGAGGGATCGATCCCCATGATCCGGCAACAGGTTGCGTCCACCGAGGGAAGATCCGAACCCATCACCAGAACCCCTACGGGCTTGGGCGTTCCCTGAATCGGTCCGTTGCCTTCCATGCCGATGATGCCGTCGACAATGGCGAAGCTCCGGCGAAAAATACGCGATAGCTCGACAATCGACCGGTCGATGCCGACATGGTGCAGTTCGTTCTTCGGCCAGCCGTAAACGGCGCCCGGAACCAGGCCGAAATAGTTCTTCATGGAAAGCGTCGCGCCGGCCCAATGATGCGTCTTCATCTTGGCGAGCGAGACAATCAGGTCTGCACGTAGCGCGGTATTCGGAAGGTAAATTTCGCCTCGATCCGCGAAGCCCTGCACGGGGCTGACGTCGTC
This sequence comes from Bryobacteraceae bacterium, assembly GCA_035308605.1. Taxonomy (GTDB): domain Bacteria; phylum Acidobacteriota; class Terriglobia; order Bryobacterales; family Bryobacteraceae; genus Palsa-187. The sequence goes on along the minus strand of DATGGL010000024.1, from coordinate 7,516 downwards.
GCGGTTCAAATCGACGAACAAAGAGTCGAACTTCGGAATCTCGGAGCGGTAGCGCGCCATCTCGGCGAGGGCGTAGGTGTCCCGCCGGTGCCCCGGCCCTTCCCCGATGCGGACTTCCGCGGCGCCTAGCGTCTGGAACGCTTCGAGTGCCGCCGCGATCACCGCGACATTCGTGTTGATGCAGGTCGCCGGATCAAACTCCACCAGATTCGGCTTGAGCAACACCTTCATTCCGCGAACGTCGAGCTTGCACTCGCGAATTCCGGCCAGCATCCGGTTCACGAGATCGTTCGAATAGGAGGCAGCCTTCACCACGGCAACCGCCGACGATCCGGCAGGCTTCGCGGAACGGCGCCTGCCCCCCTGGAATCCCGCCACGCCGGATAACAAAGCAGCCCCGGCCACAGGAAGAAATTCGCGGCGGCTGATGGTCATGCTGCGCCTCCTGCCTTTAGAAACGCGTAGTTTCCCGCTGGCGCGCCGAGCGCTTCGACCGCCGTGACCAGAACATCCGGAGAAACATCCCCCGATGGGGCTGGCGGCTCGGCTCCGTGGACCCGCAGAGCGATCGCGAGCCATGCGGCCGCCATCGCCGACGGCGTCTCGCGCGCCATTCGCGCGGCCAGTTCGATCGAATGCGCCAGATCGGGATGCCCCTGCAATCCGATCAGCGCGAGCGCGGTGGTCTCCGGATAGGACGGCAAATCTACGCCGAGAGCGGCCCGGCTGCCGTAATTCCATCCGCCATCCGCGCAGCGTACGTCCAGAAGTTGCGCTTCCCCCATGCGAACCCGTTCCTTCAATTCGTCCGCGGAAGTTCCCTTGGGCGCTTTAGACGCCGTCCTTTGCAGTGCAACCAGCGTATGCGCTGTCGGCTCGACCCACGATGACGTGCCCGGCTTCCACGGCCATCCCTTCAGACTTAGGTCGCGCTCGGCGTTCAGCAACCCGACCCTCGCGGCCGCTCGATTGATGAAGTTCGATTCGACACCGGCCGATTCCAGCAGCCACTTAACGCCCTGTTCCAACGGACCGCCGAACTCGCCACGGACCGTCGCCAGAGTCACACACAGCGCTGTCCCCCAACCGGCGATTTGGACGTCCCCAGACGGACGCCACGCTCCGTTCGCCATCTGCCAGGATTTGAGCAATGTCCACGCACGGTCCGCCTCAGGATGGCCGTGGAGCGCCATCGTGGCGTAGACCGTAGGCTCAAGCCAGGATTGTTTGCCCGGAAAATAGCCCCAGCCGCCGTCGGAATTTTGGGCCCGCCGCAAAGCGGTAAGACGTGCGTCGAGGTAGGACTCTCCCACAGTTTGTCTATCGGCCCTTCCGGCCGCATCCTTTAGCCGGCGGCGGATCGTGTAACAATACCCCAATGATCTGCAAACCTTTGTTGGCAATCACGTTAACCCTGCCGTTCGCGCTTCCCGTGGTTACCTTCGCCCAGGACTCCATGGCCCGCGCCCGCAAAATCAGTTCTGAGGCCATCGGCATCGACAGCCACATCGATACCATCCAGCGAGTCCTCATCGGCGGTGTCGACCTGACCCAGCGTTCCACTACCGGCCACGTGGACTTCCCGCGTCTGCGGGAGGGCGGCATGCACGCGCCATTCTTCGCGCTGTGGGTCCCCGTCTATTACAAAGGAGCCGAAGCCGTCCGCCGCACGCTCGACTTGAGGGACGCCATGCAGAGCGTCCTTGACGCGCACAAGGACCAGATTGAGCTCGCGACCACGGCTGCCGACATCGAGCGCATCGTCAAGTCAGGCAAGCTGTCGGCATTTCTGGCCATCGAAGGCGGGCATCAGATCGACGACGACCTCGCCGTACTGCGCATGTATTACCGGATGGGCATCCGCGCCATGACGCTCAGCCATTTCAAGAACAATAACTGGGCGGATTCCTCCACAGACACGCCAAAGCACAACGGCCTGACGGATTTCGGAAAAGATGTCGTCCGCGAGATGAATCGCTTGGGAATGCTGGTCGACGTCTCCCACGTCTCGGACAAAACCTTCTACGACGCCATCGCCGTCAGCAGCAAGCCCGTGATCCTGTCCCACAGCTCTTGCCGGGCCATTTCCGATGTCCCGCGCAATGTCACGGACGACATGCTGCGCGCTCTGGCGAAAAACGGCGGGGTGGTCGGAATCAACTTCGGCGAAGGCTTCATCAACCAGAAAGACGCTGCGGCCCTGATGGCCACCGTTGCCTCCGCATCGACCGCGCCCGATCTTACCGGGAAGGCTCTCGACGACTACGCCGCCGAGGAGTACAGGCACGATATCGGCGGGACTCGCAAAGCCTTTGCGACCGTCGATGACGTCGCCGGCCACATCGATCACGCGGTGAAGATCGCGGGAATCGATCACGTTGCGATCGGCAGCGATTTTGACGGCATCTCCTCTCCGCCTCAGGGCCTGGAGGACGTTTCAAAGATGCCCGCCCTGGTCGCGGCGCTCCTGAATCGGGGATATTCCGAACGCGATATCAAGAAAATTCTGGGCGAAAACTACTTGCGCGTGATCCGCGCTGTGACGGGTCGCTAGCAAACTGGACCCAAAAAGGTACTATGCCCCGTCTTTGTGACGTACTGGGGCGAAGGACTATTTACTCGCTAAGGCGTTCCGTCTAGTTTTGATTACGTATCTCTTTTAGGGTACAGATCTCCAGGAATCGGAACCAGTGAATCAATTACTCCTTCAGTTCTCATATTTGCAGGTGCTCGACTTCCTCACTACGATCGCCTTCCTCCTGCAAGGCGTTCGCGAAGGCAATCCGCTGGTGCGCATGGCCGTCGAATACGCGCCCCATCCGATGGGAGGGCTGCTGGCGATAAAAGCGGCGGCGCTCGGGTTGGGATTTTATTGCTGGCGCGCCGGACGCGAACGGCTTCTTTGGCGGATTAATATCCTTTTCGCTCTGGTAGTTGCCTGGAATTTGGCGGCCCTGATCATGGCCTCCAGCTCGATCAAGGGCGCATGATCTTATGCCAGTGACCGGGACAGTCCGATCCGCTGACGGCCAGCCCGTCGAAGGTGTTCTGGTAATGGGAGCCGACCTCAATTACGCCGAAACCGATCCGATGGGGCGATTCACATTGCCGCGGCCGGAAATGGCGCTATTTTTCTGGTGCACGGGCTTCCGCCCGGTTGCCCGGGTGCTGAGCGCGGGCGAGCGCAAGGTCGATGTGGTCCTACGGCGCACGACATCGGTCCGAACGCCGGCCTAGCGTTTCGCTAGTTTCGTTCCTGCTGCGACGTCGGCGCGCCCCCGCGACCACCCTCGGCCTGCGGTGGCCGCGGCTTCGGCAAGGGCTTGCGAGGCAGCATTTCATCGCGTGTCGCGGTGTTGTATACAAACGAAGCCACAATCGCGGAAATCTGCATCATGTCGCCCTTCTGGATGCGATCGTAGACATCCATGTTCGAATGATGGGTGCGCGTTTCGTATTCCATCGGATCCTGGATGAACTGGAATCCCGGCAACCCGACCGCGTCGTACGACAAATGATCGGTGCCGCCGGTGTTGCGGATCGAGATGACGCCGTCGGTTAAATCCTTGAGCGGCGCGAACCATTGTTCGAAAATCGGACGCATCATGTCGTTGCCTTGCAGATAAACGCCGCGCACTTTGCCGGTCCCGTTGTCGATGTTGAAATATCCGGATAGCTTCGCATGCGCGGAAGTGAGCTTCATCGTCTGCGGATCGCCGAAGTGCTCCTTCACATAGGCTCGGGAACCCAACAATCCCTCTTCTTCTCCGCCCCACAGCCCCAGACGGACGGTCCGATTCATCTTCAGATTGAGCGTTTTCAGGATCCGCATCACCTCCATCATCACGGCGCTTCCGGCAGCGTTATCCGTCGCGCCGGTGCCGCCATGCCAGCTATCCAGATGCGCGCCGAGCATCACCACTTCATCCTTCTTCGGCCCGCTGCCTTCGATCTCGCCGATCACATTCACCGAATCGGTGCGCTCGTCCTGAAACTTCGTCTGAACATCGAATTCGAGCTTCACGGGAATCTTGTGCTCGATCAGCCGGCAGATGCGGTTGTAATGCTCCGGCGTGATGACCACCGTCGGGGGCGACACGGCATCCTTCAGATCGCGCGATCCGGCGCTCCCTCCGAATACGGTGCCTCCTTCGCTGCGCCCTTGCCCGGCTCGCAGCACCAGGGAAGGCTGCTCGTCAGCCAGGAATTTTTGCAATTTCTGCTGGAATCCACGACCGCCCGGACCGTTAAAAAACGGGCCGCGTCCGGCAATTCCAGGATCCGGCGCCAGGGCGAGATCGGCCAGCTCTTTATCCGTATACCGCCGTCCGAGCGGATTCATGCTCATCTCCAGCGTTCGTGCCGCGCCGACCATGATCATCTTTCCCTTGAGCTTGCCTTTGTACTTTTCGAGATCGGCATCGTTGGCAAGCGACTCGATCAGCATCGGTTCGCCCGTCAGCACTCCATTGGTTCCCGCCGTCCACGCCTGCGGATACCCGATCAGCGGCGCATACTGCGGCTCGATCAGGTGCGCGGAAAAGTGCGTGAACTGCCAGCCTCGCCCGAACGGCCATTTTTCCTGATGGCCCTTGATGCCCCATTCAGCGAGCTGCTTCACCACCCAATCCGCGGCGCCGAAGTACGCCGGTGAATTGGTCAGCCTCGGGCCGTTCAGATCCGTGAGATAAAACTCGTTTTCCATCACGTGCGAGTGCTGGAAGGCTTCATCCTTGATCTGGTGCAGGGTCGCCAGGTCGATCTTTTCCTGTGCGTACGCAGCCACTGATCCCAATAGCGCCATCGCGCAGAAAGTATTTATAACTCTCATAATTCCCTCATTCTTCAACACCCGCTCACTGTCGTTCGCGGTTCAGTGCCGGCAATACGGCCGCCCGCGCCTCCGCTGCAGCCCTCGGCACGGCACCACACGGGCCGGCACCGAACCGCGCGCGACAGCAAGCGGCTTCCGACGTTCCACTATCTCTCCGGCCACGGCTGAGCCTTCGGCATCGGCACTCTCGGCAATAATTCCGATCGCATCGCCGTGTGATACGCGAACGACGCTTCTATCGCCGCGGCCTGCATCAAATCGCCCTTCTGCACCCGATCGTACACATCCATATTCGAATGATGCGTGCGGGTCATGTACTCCGTCGGGTCCTGGAGGAAGCCGAAACCGGGTAGCCCGACATAATCGAATGAAGTGTGATCGGTTCCGGCCGGGGCCCGGTTGGATCCAACGCTGGCGCCCGCAATGGCGGTCGCGCCCAGATCATGGAACGGAGCCAGCCACGCCTCAAAAATCGGCCGCACCTGATCATTCCCCGCGATCCCAATGCCGCGAAACTTTCCCGTGCCGTTGTCGTCGTTGTAGTACGCGGAAAGCTTGGCGTACTCGGGCTTGACCTTCATATCGGCGCGATCCGCGAAATGATTTTTCACGTACGCAATGGAACCAAGCAGGCCTTCTTCCTCCCCGCTCCAGAGCACCAGCCGGACCGTCCGGTCCATTTGCAGGTTCAGCGATTTCAAGATGCGCATCGCTTCGATCGCGACACTCGATCCGGTAGCGTTATCGGTCGCGCCGGTTCCGCCGTGCCAGCTGTCGAAATGCCCTCCCAGCATCACGAACTCGTCTTTGTGCCGCCCGGTTCCCGGGATTTCGGCGACGATGTTAAAGGACTGCTCTTCCTGCTGGCCCACTTTCGCCCGGATATCGAATTCAAGTTTCACGGGAACCTTGTGCTCCAGCAGCCGGGCGATGCGATTGTAGTGCTCTTCGGTGATGGCCACGGTGGGCGGGGGAACCGGGTCGCCGGCCTTATACGATCCGAAGTTGCTGGCGAAAACCGTGCCGCCGTCCTGGGATGAATTGTATTGCACCACCACAGCCGGCTTCTCGGCGATCAGAAACCGGATCAGGGATTCGCGAAATCGTCGCTGCTCCGCTGGATTCGTAAAAGAAACAGGCCCCCGACCGCCGCCGCCCCGTCCACCGGGAGCCCCTGGCCCGAAGGAGAACCGCGACGGGTCCGGAGTCAGCTCCCGCTCGCCCAACTCCTCTTCCGTAAGCCGATGTGCCAACGGCGTCATCGACATTTCGAGCTCGTGAGGCGCCATGGTCAGCACCATTTTGCCCTGCAGTTTTCCTTTGTATTTTTCGAGATCGGCCGGCGTCGCGAGCACCGCCAGCATCGCGTCGCCACGCACGGGACCATCAGTTGCCGCGGTCCACGCCATGGGAAAGCCGATCAGCGGCGAATACTGCGGCTCGATCATGTGGCCTTCGTAATGCGTCAAATTCCAGCTTCGCCCGAATGCGCCCCACGGCTCCTCTTTGACGTTTACCAGGCCGTATTTCTCCAACCGGGACACGGCCCAATCGGCCGCGGATTTGAAACCCGTCGAATTGGTCACCCGCGGACCGTTCACATCGGTCAGATAAAACAACGTGTCCATCACTTCGGAGCGTTCAAACGCCTCCGCACGGATCCGGTGAACCACGGAGAGATCCGCCTTATCCTCGGCGGATACAGAGACACTTAGGGCAAGGAAAAATACAAAAAACCGCATATCGAATGAGGATAGTACAAATCGCCGCCGTCAGGCAGGCACGAGCTCTCTAAAATACGTGATGGTTTCCTTTAATCCGTCTTCAAGAGACACTTTTGGCTCCCACCCTAGCACCCGTTTCGCCTTTGAAATATCCGGCCGGCGCTTCTTCGGGTCATCCTCCGGCAACGGCTCGAATTTGATTTCAAGTTTCGACCCCATCAGGTCGCGGATGCGTTCGGCAAATTGGAGAATCGTCAACTCCGCCGGATTCCCCAGATTCACAGGTAAGCGCTCCTCGGACGTGCTGAGCTTCATCAGTCCGTCAACCAGGTCGGCAACATAGCAAAAACTGCGAGTCTGGCTGCCGTCGCCGAAAATGGTCAGCGGCTCGCCGCGCAGCGCCTGATCGAGAAACGCGGGCACCACACGCCCATCATTAAGCGCCATCCGCGGACCGTAGGTGTTAAAAATCCGGGCGATGTTGGTGCGTACCCCGTGGGTGCGATGGAACGCCATAGTCAGCGCTTCGGCGTAACGCTTGCTTTCGTCGTAGCAGGACCGCGGTCCCACAGGATTGACGTTGCCCCAATAGGTCTCCACTTGCGGATGGACGAGAGGATCGCCATAACATTCCGAAGTAGAAGTCAACAGGAATCGTGCGCCGTATTGTCGCGCGATCTCGAGCAGGTTGCGTGTTGCCGCCGAACCGGAGTCTAGCGTTTCGATCGGGTGTGCGAGATAATCGACCGGGCTCGCCAGCGACGCCAGATGGAACACGCCGTCGAACGGTCCTGCCACGTCGAGCGGACGGCAGACGTCCCACTCACGGAATTCGAAATGCGGGTTCGCCTTCAGATGCTCGACGTTCCGCGACGCCCCGGTAATAAAATTGTCGACTCCAAGCACATAGTGGCCTTCCGCGATTAACCGGTCACACAGGTGTGAGCCGATAAACCCA
>DATGGL010000023.1:0-15068 GCA_035308605.1 Bryobacteraceae bacterium | reverse complement strand
CATGTTGCCGACTTCCGGCATGCCCGGATAGCCGCGCGGGCCGGCGCCTTTGAGCACCATCACGGAGTTTTCGTCGATATCGAGCGCCGGATCATCCGTCCGCTCCCGGAGGTCTTCGATGTTTTCGAAGACGACCGCTTTGCCGCGATGCTTCAGAAGCCGGGGAGTCGCGGCGCTCGGTTTGATCACTGCTCCGTTGGGCGCAAGATTGCCTCGCAGGACGGCGATGCCGGCGTGTTCGCGGATCGGGGACTTGAATTCGCGGATCACTTCGCGATTCCAGCACGGCGCATCGGCGGTGTTTTCGCCCATGGTCTTGCCATTGACCGTCGGTGCGTCGCGATGGATCAGGTCGCCGAGTTCGCGCACAACGGCGGGGATGCCGCCGGCGTAGTAAAGATCTTCCATCAGGAATTTGCCTGACGGCATCAGATCGACCAAAAGCGGGAGATCGTGGCCCAGGCGGTCGAAATCTTCGAGTTCAAGTTTGACGCCGACACGTCCGGCAATTGCGATCAGATGGATTACGGCGTTCGTGGATCCCCCAATCGCCGCGTTCACGCGAATTGCGTTTTCGAAATTCTTCCGCAGCAGAATTTTGGAGATGCGCAGATCTTCCCGAACCATGTCGACAATGCGGCGGCCGGCATGATGCGCCAGGACGTAGCGGCGCGAATCCACAGCCGGAATCGCGGCGTTGTTAGGCAGGCCAAGGCCCAGAGCTTCGACCATCGACGCCATAGTCGAAGCCGTGCCCATGGTCATGCAATGGCCGGCGGAGCGCGACATGCAGACTTCCGCGTCCATGAAGTCGGCCTGGGCCATCTTCCCCGCTCGGACGTCTTCACTCATCTGCCAGACGGCGGTTCCGGAGCCGATGCGCTGGCCGTGGAAATTGCCATTGAGCATCGGTCCGCCGGAGACGACCAGGGCCGGGATATCGCAGCTTGCCGCTCCCATCACCAGCGATGGCGTGGTCTTATCGCAGCCGCACAGAAGCACCACGCCGTCAATGGGATTGCCGCGAATGGATTCTTCCACATCCATGCTGGCGAGATTTCGGAACAGCATCGCCGTCGGCCGAAGATTGGTTTCGCCGAGAGACATCACGGGAAACTCGACCGGAAAGCCGCCGGCTTCGAAGATTCCGCGGCGGACGCGTTCGGCAATCTGGCGGAAATGCGCGTTGCAGGGCGTCAGCTCAGACCAGGTGTTGCAGATGCCGATGATCGGTCGGCCATCGAAGAGATCGTTGGGAAGGCCCTGGTTCTTCATCCAGGACCGGTGCAGGAAGCCGTCGCGATCCTGGCCGCCGAACCAGTGTGTCGAGCGCAGAGGCTTCTTGGAAGAATCCGATTGAGACATAAAGGACTAATGTAGCAGCGCGGGCAAGAAAAACGGGGCCGGGCGATTGATTTCGCCAGGCCCCGGATTCGACAAACAGGGAGAGGTGCTAGAAATTCAACTTCATCGCGAATTGGAGAATGCGCGGATCGAAAGCCGCCTGAATTCTCCCAAACGTCGAGGAAGTCATGTTGTTTGAGAAAGTGCTGTACCCGGTCACCGTACCCGCCGGTGAAATTGCGCCGACATAGTTGGTGTGATTCAGCAGATTGAACGCGTCCATGCGGGCCTGCAGGCTGAAGCGCTCATGAATCTTGAACGTCCGGCTGATAGCGGCATCGAAGGAGACGTTGGCCGGACCGCGGACCGAGTTGCGTCCCAGCGTGCCAAAGCCGCCGGTGGGGTTCTGAATGAACGCACCCGCGCCGCTGGTGTTCGGATTCACGAACTGTACACAGGCTGTCGTTCCCGCGTTGCAGACCGGATTCGGAGCGGCGACGTCCGCCAGGATCTGAACCGGCCGGTCATTCCCGGCGGAGGGGTTAATGCCGCGCAGGGAGTTGTCCTTTCCGACAAGGATATTCACGGGCTGGCCGCTGGTGGCGCGAACCAGGGGGGAGATCTGCCAGTTGCTCAGCAGATGATTCACGAACGAATTTGTGCCCTTCCATGAGCTGTTGGCCACCACCGAGCTATTGAAGTTGTAGCGCGTGTCGAACACGCAGGGACCCCAGTCGGCGTGCCGGTTGAACGGCTGCGAATTCGTATCCGCGGCCAGCGCGGCGCCGAAGTCGGCGTCCGAAATGCAGTAAGAATCGGTGAAGTTCGCGTTGAACTGGAAGTTGTGTGCGAAGTTGTGTTGCGCGGAGACCAACACACCCTGATAGTGCGCGACCGCTCCATCGTCGGCGGTGTTGATGCTTCCGTACGCTGCGCCGGCCACCGGATTCAACAGATACAGGATGCGCCGTTGGTTCGTGTTGCTGGTCGACGAACACGGTCCGGGCGCCGTCAAACCGTACACGCCCGCCGGGCAGTTCCCGGGGATGTAGAGCGCCGGATTGGATTCGCCGCCGCTGCTCCACAGGTGAGTAGTCTTGTTGCCCAGATAACTGATCGAAGCCAGCCACGCGCCCACCTGGCGCTGATACGTGACGTTCCAGTTGGCCACATAAGTCGGCTTCGGATTGATCGGCATATTCACGTACGTGCCCCCCGTGGTCGGGAAGTACGCTTTGCCGTTCGGCGGGAACGGATTTCCGCCGGGATAATTCAGCCACGGATTGGAGAATCCGCCCGCCGGATTCGGTGTATCGATCAACGTCCCGGTCGGGGCGTTGGTGGTTTCGCGCTCATTGAACCAGGTCTCGGAGACATCGTACAGAATCCCGCCGCCGGCGCGCAGAGTCTGACGGCCATCGCCGTTCGGATTCCAGACGAATCCCACGCGCGGCGCGAAGTTCGGAAGGTGCCCGTTCCAGTTCGCCGCGGGGACGCCCTTATCGCCCGGGAACAGCAGTCCCACCGGCGCATTCGGATGCACCGTGCTGACCACGCCCGCCAGGAAGTTGGCCATCGTGAAGGAACTGCCGCGGCCGTACTTATCGGGATTGGCGAAGGTCGGCTCCCAGCGGACGCCGAAGTTCAGCGTCAGGCGGGAAGAGATCTTGAATGTGTCCTGCGCGTAGAAACTGGCGATCCACTGGCGCAGATCGTCGGGAGTCGCGTTCGTTTGCTGGAAGTCGTAGGGAGCTCCCAGCATGAAGTCCGCCAGCGGAAGGCCACAGTTGGTGCAGCCCGGAACCGCGGTGGTTCCGGTCCGGGAACCGTTGAACTGAAAATATCCGTTCTCTTCAAATCCCGAGATGGTGTTGTTGTACACCCGGACCAGGTTGAAGCCGAAGGCCATCTGGTGCCGCCCGCGGATGACGTCCACGTCGTCGGCAAGCTGATAGCTGGTGTTGTTGAAGTGTCCCGGAGCGCAGGTGCCGCAGAAGCTGCTGAACGCGCCGCTGGTGGTCAATTCCAGGAAGTTGGGCACGGCGCTGTACATGTTGACGCCGAGCATGGTCGGATTGATGGCGGTCGGCGTGGGTCCGCGGTTATCGCGAACACGGCTGAATCCAAGGTGGAACGAATTTAACGTCCCGGGACCAAAGGTATAGTTATCGCCAAGGGTGGCCGACTGAGCCAGTTCCAGGTTGCCGGCCTGCGTCGTCGTCAGGATGTTATGGCCGTCGTAGGTGGGCGGGTTCTGGAATCCGGTGTAGAGATAGCGGCCGAAGATGGTGTGCTTTTCGCTCTGTACGTAATCCGCTCGCGTGACCCACTGATTCTCGTCGCCAGTCACCGGGATCGCGTAGGTCACCTTGCCGCACGCGTCTGCCGAGGCGACCGGCAGATACTTGCTGGCAATGGTAACCGCCACGGGGTTGAGCTGAGATAAGGGAACCTGGTTGCCGGGGAACGGCGCGCCGCCGTTGGGATTGTAAAGCGTAAGCGCCGACGTTGCGCACGGCTTCGAAGTGACCGCGCTGAAATCTCCGTTCAACATCGCCTGGGTCGGGATATACGTGGTCGACACCGGAGGATTCGAACGATTCCTCGTGCCCTGATATCCGCCGAAGACGAACAGCTTGTTCTTCACGATTGGGCCGCCGGCAGTGAACCCGAACTGATTTCGCTTCAGAGTGTCGCGCGTGGGCGCGAAGAAATTGCGGGCGTTCAGATCCCCGTTGCGGATGTATTCGAACGCGTCGCCGTGAAAGGAATTGGAGCCGGATTTGGTAACGGCATTCACCGTCGCGCCGGGGTGAATCCCGAAGCGCGAGGACACGGCGCTGGTCTCCACGCTGAATTCCTGCAGAGCGTCCGGAAAGGGCATCGGCAGATTCACGTTCGACATCGCGTCGGTATTGTCGCCGCCATCCAGAAGGTAGGCCGTGCCGTTGCCTTGTCCGCCCGCCACAGAAATTCTGGTCGAGCTGTAAAAAGTCTTGCTGCCGGTGTCGCCGGCATCACCGTAGGTGGCCGCGCCCAGCGTCAGGATCAACTGCGTCGCCTGACGGCCGTTCAGCGGCAGTTCGTTAATGCTCTGCGAATCGATGACGTGCGAAATCGAGTTTTCCTTGGTTTCGACAAGACTGGTCGTCGCGCTGACTTCTACGCGCTCCGTCAGCGACCCAACCTGCATGGTCGCGTTCACCTGAATATTCTGGTTGACCTGCAGCACGATCCCGGTCTGGACGTAATCCTTGAAACCGTTAGCTTTCACTTCCAGCCGGTAAGGACCGGCCGCAAGGTTAGGCAACGCGTACTGGCCGGCCGCGTCGGAAGTTGTGGTCCGGACGGTGCCCTTCTCGGTTTCCGTCATGGTGACCTGTGCGTTCGCCAAAGCGCCGCCGCTGGCGTCAGTGACAACTCCGCTGACTTGCGCGACTGCGGTGTTTTGCGAATACGCGGCGGGCGAGAAGCAGAGCAGAGAAACTGCGAGCGAAATACTACTTAAAAACGTAGATCGAGACGTTGATCTCACGGTATTACCCCCCCAAAGCAAACGTAGCTTAAGACTTTAGCCGCACGGTTACCGCGCGGCGCCATTCGACGTAGCATAACCCGAAAGACGACTATTTGTCCAATGGATTAATTCACTATTCATGATCGGCGGGAGCGATTAATGGCATTAGGACAGGGTCAATTTCCTCGGGTTCCCTATGTTTCTGGGATCGCGCGAGGCCGGCTTTCAACGTGGAAGCCAGTTCCTGGATCGCCTTGGGTAGATTTTCGGCATCGGCGGACAGCAGGCTCAGATGGCGCATCAACGGACGTCCTCGGACGCGAAGGACTTTGAGAGGGCCGTCGGCCGGTTCGTTGGCGACAGCGCAGAGCGGAACGATGGACGCTCCGAGTCCGGCGCGGACCAGGCTTTTCAGCGCTTCGTTGTTTTCGACTTCCATGGTGATCCGGGGGACGACCGAGAGCGATTCGAAATACCGGTCGATCAGGTTCTGCATCGCCGTGTTCTTCTCATAAAGGATAAAGCGGAGCGATTCCAGATCGGACGGCTTCAGTCCCCGCTGACTGGCGAGGGGGTGCTGCTGTTCAGGACGATCACGAGTTCTTCCTCTCCCAGCGGCGTTACGCTGAGGCCGGGCTGAGGGGAAGTCGACATGACGATCGCAAGATCGAGGTGCTGGGAGCGGAGCGCGTCCAGCAGGAATTCGGTGTTTCCCGATAAGACGATGAGTTCGATTTGCGGAAAGCGATGAATGTAATCGCCCAGAATCGGCGGAAGGCGATACGTAAGCGTCGTAGGCCCGACGCCCAGCCGCACGGTGCCTCGCTTGAGCGCGTTCATTTCCTTTACCGCCATTTCCGCGTTCTTGAGGTCGCGGAAGATGCGTTCCGTGTATTGCAGGAGCACGCGTCCGGCCTCCGTCACCAGCACTCGCTTGCCCACGCGCAGGAAGAGGGCGCATCCGAGCTCTTCTTCCAGGAGTTTTATGTGCTGGCTTACTGTCGATTGAGACAGATGTAACTGCTCGGCAGCCCGAGTGAAGCCGCCGCTTTCGATGGCGGCACGAAAGACGCGGAGTTGATGGAAGTCCATCGGCTTGGATGATCGAAGTGACGGGGTCGATTTATTCTGACGATTGTTCCCGTGCGTGTAAAGGGGGTCCGCTTCACTCTCACACTTTTCCACAGCAACCGGCCTGGAACCGGCGGCCTTTCGTCTTATCGGAGGACCGGGTAGCCGAACCGCGGTTTGGACCCACCGAGCCGCGAACGCCAGTGAGCGGGTCCCGAACGCCTTGCAACAACCTCCCCAAATACGGAACACAGGCAACCGGACGATTCGAAAGAGAATCCTGCACGACGCTGGAAAAAACTTGCGCTAGACGTGACTTAGATAGCGCGCGATGGTTTGGCCGAGAACCTCGTCCGCCGCCTGGGACCAGATCGATTCGTTCATGATCTCGACTTCGATAGGCCCGTGATAACCGGCATCTTCAACCGCCGTGCGGATGCGGCGGAGTTCGATCACGCCGTCCCCCATCATGCTGCGGCCGGTGACGATGCCGGGTAGCGGCACGGCCCAGTCGGAAATGTGAAATCCGAGAATGCGCCCCGAAGCCCGGTGCAGTTCGAGGTACAGCTTCGGATCCCACCAGATGTGGAACACGTCGACGACAACACCCACGTTCGAGGCCGGGAATTTTTCGGCGAGATCCAGCGCCTCAGCCAGCGTGACGATGACGCTTCGGTCGGCGGCGAACATCGGATGCAGCGGCTCGATGCCGAGCCGGATGTTCCGGTCTCGCGCGTGAGCGAGAACCGCCGCGATTCCGTCTTCAACCATTTTGCGGCCGGCATCGATGTCTCGATCGGGCGCTGGGCCGCAGACCAAGACCAGGCAATCCGTTCCAAGCTCGGCGGCTTCATCAATGGCGCGTTTGTTGTCGTCGATGTGTTCCTGGCGCTCGGCGGGGGTGGCGCCGGGGAAAAATCCGCCGCGGCACAGACTAGACAGGCGCAGGCCGGAGTCGCGCAGGATGCGAGCGGATTCCTTGACTCCGATCTCGTGGACGCGATTGCGCCACGGCGCGGTCCACTTGAAGCCGTGGCGAACGCAGGCCTCGGCGCATTCTTTGAGCGTCAGGCGATTCAGCGTGATCTGATTGAGGCTCAGGCGGTCGTGATTGGTGAACGGCTGATTCATAAGCTGATCACGGAACGGTTGCGTTCCACCCATTCGCATTGATGTTCGTGTGCGGTGATGATGTCGTCGATGGTGACGGAGCGGTTATCGATCGGAAGAACAATTTCGGGCACTTATGACTCCAGATTAGGAACGTCCATCCACTTACCCTCCCGCCAGGATGCGTGGGCGAGCTCGGCGAGCTGGATTCCTTTAGCGCCTTCCACCAGATCGTGAACGAACGGAGTGCCCAGCTCGACGTGTCTCAGAAACATTTCCCATTGGACTTTGAAGGCGTTTTCAAAAGTCTGATTATCCGGGACAAGCTGCCATCCTGCGCGAAAATCGATCGGATTGGGAATGTCCGGGTTCCATACGGGCTTGGGAGTATTGGCCCGATGCTGGACACGGCAGTCGCGCAATCCGGCCACCGCGCTGCCGAGGGTTCCATCGACGTGAATCTGGAGGATTTCGTCCTGATAGGGCCGGACATTCCAGGACGTATTCATATGAACGAAGATGCCGCCTTCGAGTTGGAAAGACGCGTAAGCGGCGTCTTCGGCGGTCGACTTGTACTTCTTGCCGGATTCGTCCCAGCGCTCCGGGATCTGGCTGACCGCGAAACAGCTCACGCGTTTCACCGTGCCGAAGGTGTGATCGAGTACGTAACGCCAATGGCACAGCATGTCGACGATGATGCCGCCGCCTTCTTCGGCGCGGTAATTCCATGACGGGCGCTGGGAGGGCTGCCAGTCGCCTTCGAAAACCCAGTATCCGAAATCGCCGCGGACGGCCAGGATGCGCCCGAAGAATCCGCCGTCGATAAGGCGCTTCAGTTTGCGAATTCCGGGCAGAAAAAGCTTGTCCTGCACGACCCCATGCTTCACGCCGCGCACTTTTGCGAGGCGTGCGAGCTCTAAGGTTTCGGCGAGCGTGTCGGCCACCGGCTTTTCGCAATAGACGTGCTTTCCTGCCTCGATGGCGGCCCGCAGGGCGGGTCCGCGATGGGCCGTCGTCTGGGCATCAAAGTAGATGCTATTTGCAGGATCAGCCAGGCAGGCCTTCAGGTCGGTCGAATAGCGTGTTACGCCGTGAGCCTCGGCGAGCTGCTGGACTTTGGCTGCATTGCGGCCGACCAGCGTGGGCTCAGGCCAGAGCTGCGTTCCGTCCGGCAACGGAATCCCACCCTGCTCGCGGATTGCCAGGATCGATCGAACCAGGTGCTGATTCGTGCCCATGCGCCCGGTGACGCCGTTCATGATGATTCCGATGGTTCGTTTGGCCATGAACCCTCAAGAGTATCTTATGCCGAGCCGATTTGTCGTTCGCGGCGAATGAGCGCGAAACCGTGCGAATATTTGCTAGATTGTTCTGATATCGCAAAATTAATAACGAAATGAAAAACACAATCTTTACGAACGCATTACTGATTTCCGTATTCGCCGGGAGTGTATTCGCCGGCCCCGCGGACCGGATCCGGCAGGCTGTGGATACCGGACGCGTCCGCGCGATTGCCGGCCAGGTGCATCGGCTCGCTCAGGCGCGTTTCGATGTCGGGGAAGTCGACGCGGCGCAGCCCATGAATTATGTCGTCCTGATGGTGAAGCCGTCGGCGGCCCAGCAGGCGGATTTGGAGCAATTGCTGGCGGATCAGCAGAATCCTTCGTCGCCGCAGTTCCGGAAATGGCTGACGCCGGAGGAATATGGGAATCGTTTCGGCGTCAGCGCGAGCGATCAGTCGAAGATCGCGGCGTGGCTCACAGGCGCGGGGCTGAGCGTCGAGCATCTCGCCCGGAGTAAGAACTGGATCGCGTTCAGCGGTTCGACCGGACGCGTTTCGCGGGCGCTGCATACGTCGTTTCATCGATTTCAGGTGAATGGAGAGACGCATTTCGCCAATGTCGCGGAGCCGTCGGTCCCGGAAGCGCTGGCCGATGTCGTGGCTGGATTCATCGGGTTGAACGATTTCAAACTTACGTCCTCGGCTCGGATGGCGCCCAATTTTAACAGCGGCGGATCGCACTTCATGGTGCCGGAGGATTTCGCGACCATCTACGACATCGCACCGCTGTACCAGGCGGGAATCGACGGCACGGGGCAGAATATCGCGGTAGTCGGCGATTCCGATATCGTGCTCAGCGATCTCCGGTCATTTCGATCGCGCTACGGTCTGTCGGCGAACGATCCCAAGATGATTCTGTACAATACGGATCCCGGATTGAATTCCGACCAGCTCGAAGCCAATCTGGATCTGGAATGGGCAGGCGCCATCGCTCCGAAAGCCTCGATTACGTATGTGTACGGGACCAGCGCGTTCGGCGCGCTGGTAATCGCGGTGGAGGCGCTTCCGGTTCAGGTGATCAGCGTCAGCTTCGGCGGATGTGAAGTGGATTATTCGCTGGGTTATTATCGTGCGGTCGCGCAGCAGGCAAATGCGCAGGGGACAACGATTGTCGTCGCCTCGGGCGATGCGGGCGCGGCGGGATGCGACCGGCAGCAATCCGAGCCGTTCGCGACGCGAGGTAAAGCGGTGCAGTTTCCGGCGGCGACGCCTGAAGTGACCGGCGTCGGCGGAACCACGTTCGTCGAAGGGACCGGGAATTATTGGGCCTCGACCAACGATGCGGTTTTCGGATCGGCGCTCTCCTATATTCCCGAGGCCGCGTGGAACGAATCGAACAGTTCGGGGCTGTACGCGAGCGGCGGAGGAGCCAGCGTCCTTTTCCCGAAACCGGCCTGGCAGACCGCGCCGGGGGTTCCCGACGATGGCGTCCGGCATGTTCCCGACATCGCGTTCCACGCGGCAATCCACGATGCTTACGAGGTCACGTATCAGGGGTCGAGCGTAGGCGTGTTTGGAACATCGGGCGGAGCGCCGTCGATGGCCGGGATTGTCGCGCTACTGAATCACTATCAGGTGAAGAACGGATTTCAGAAACAGCCCGGGCTGGGAAATATCAACGCGCAACTGTACCGGCTGGCGCAGAGCGCGCCGTCGGTTTTTCACGACGTTACTTCGGGAAACAACGACGTTCCGTGCGCCCAGGGGAGTCCGGATTGCGCCACGGGATCAATCGGATATCCGGCCGGTTCGGGCTACGACATGGCCACCGGCCTTGGATCGCTAGATGTGAACGCGCTCGCGGCGCAGTGGAACTCGGTTACCAGCGCGGTGACGGTGACCCTGTCGGCGAACACGTCGCGCGCTTCGGTGAACGATTCGATTCAGATGACCGCGACCGTCGTCCCGGTGAGCGGCGGCGGCTCCCCGACCGGAACGGTGAGCTTCGTGGCGGATAGCATCGCTTTGGGATCGGCCGCCGTGACTAACGGCAGCGCGACCGTGACGTTTCCGCTTTACCTGTTCGGTGGAACCGGGGTCGTGCCGGTCGCCGCGCAATATTCGGGCGATGCGGCATTCAGCCCGGGCGGCGCGGCTACTTCAATTCAGGTGACGCTTCCCACGCTCGCCGCGGCGATTATTCCAACGGCTCCGGTGACGGTGTGGCCTTCGCAGCCCGATGCGCAGGGGCTGAGCTGGCAGACGGCGATTTCGCTGCGGGAAATCGGCGGAGTTCCGGCTCTGGTTACCGGGTTCACCATCGACGGACAGGCGCAGACGCTGGCGCAGTATTTCCCGTCGACGGCGATTCCGCCGAACGGGACCACGACGCTCAACCTGGTTTTCCGCAATCTCGCGCCTCCTCTGACGCGCACATTCGGATTTACGGGGATCGATTCGAACGGCAACACGTGGTCGCGGCAGGTGGCCGTGAATTATTTCGCGCTGCCGACATACAACTACTTCGGCCTGACCGCGACGCCGCTGACGGTGACGCAGAACACCAGCGCCGATCCTGCATGCCAGTGGGCGGTGCAGCTTAATGTCGACGATCTGGGCGGATTCGGAGTGAATCTGCTTTCCGGCCTGATCGCCGGCCGCGTGGATATATCCAGCCAGATCTCGTCGATTTTCGGAACCGATCGTCTGGATGCGTGGGGCGGACTGCAGGGCACCATCTGCTTCGGAGGAATCACGCCGCCCGCGACCGATTCGATTCAAGTCACTTTGGCCGACGGAAACGCCTTCAACCTCGCGGTCTCATTCGCGGCGGCTCCAGCGAGCCCGGCTACATTGACGCCGGCGCCCGCGAGCATAACGCTGGCCGCCGATCCGGGAAAGACGGCCCAGAAGATTCTGGCGGTGAATCTTTCCGACAAAACGCAGGCGTGGACGGCGTCGGTGTTTCCGGCGAACCGGACGACGGCATGGCTGACGGCATCGCAGTTATCGGGAACCGGCCCGGCGACGATCACGCTGACCGCGTCGGGCACGGGATTTGAACCGGGCGTCTATCGGGCGACGATTGTGCTGCAAAGCGCGAATGCAGTTCCGCAGTACGTGAATGTCCCGGTGATGTTCGTCCTCGGCGGAAGCACGTCGGGAACGGCGATTTCCGGCGTCGCGAATGCCGCCTCGTACGCGACCACCGTCAGCCCGGGAATGCTGCTCGGCGTGTTCGGGACGAATCTGGCGAATACCACCGGGAGCGCGTCCGGGAATCCGCTGCCGTATTCGTTTTCCGGTCTCTCGGCGACCGTGAATGAGTTCGCTGCGCCGATATTGTACGCCTCGTCCACGTTCCTGATCATTCAGGTTCCGTATTCGGCGGGTTCCGGGCCGGCCGTGCTTGGTGTGAACAACAACGGGCAGATTGCCGGATTCGCGTTCCAGATGTCGGCGGCATCGCCCGGGACTTTCGCGGATGCGAGCGGCAACCTCGTTCCGAGTCCCGTCGCAGCCCAGGGCGCGCTGACTTCGTTATACGTGACGGGCACGGGAGAAGTGACGCCGGCGCTGAAAACGGCCTATTCGCCGTCATCGACCACCGCCATCGCGAGTCTGCCGAGGCCGGTGTTGCCCTTATCGGTAACCGTAGGCGGAGTTCCCGCGTTCGTACAATTTGCCGGAGTCTCGGCGGGACTCGTCGGGACGTTACAGGTGAACATCATCGTGCCGTCGAATGCGCCCACCGGCAATCAGCCGGTCGTGATTACTGTCGGCGGAGTGAAGAGCGCGCCAGTGAATATCGTGGTCCAGGCGGCAAAGCCCGCCGGCGGATCTGCGTCGCAATAGGAGAGTAGAATACCGGTGGGAGAAGCGTCCAATGGCACAAGAAGGGACAAGTCCGGCTAACGAAAAGGTCGAAGACGCAGAGCCTCTGCAGGAGCAGATCGCGGCGCTGGCGTATGCGCTCTGGGAGCAGCGGGGGCGGGTGGAAGGGAATCCGGAACAGGATTGGTTTCAGGCGGAGGAGCAGTTGAAGAGTGACAAGCCGGCGGTCTGATCTACTTTGCTGAGAAGGATTTTTCTTCGCCGTACATTGTGATCAGCGGGTGGCGGACACGGGCGCGGAACTCATACGGGCGATCCGGCGCGAGGCCTGAAAGCGCGTACGAGAAATCGCCCGGGGTGGAGGACTGCGTTCCGGGCAGATCGGTCCAGGGTTCGGTTTTTTCGGAAAGATCGGTGCCGCCTTTCTTCTCGCGATATTGAAATCCGACTTCGACTGTGGGAACGTTGCCCATTGCGACGAGATGGCCTTGGAGGGTCGCGGTGCGAGTTGAGGCATTCCATTTGGCGTCGACGGTGGTGACTTCGGGCGGCGTCAGGCCGGGTGCTGCATTCGTGATCTTCAGGACTACGGGATTCGGCCAGCGGCGATCCGTGTAGAGGCGCTGGGCGCGATAGGCGGTGATGTGCAGGCCGGCGGCGTCCTGCGTCCACGTCGTTTTGGGATTTACTTCGGGGCGATATTCGACGATTTCATCGGACTGGCCGAGGACGGTGATCCTGGTTTGCGCGGTAGAGCGCACGGAGCGCAGCGTGAACGTCTTGGGCTCGCCCAGCTTCCACGGGTTTTCTTTCGTCAGGAACGCGTAAACCGTATTGCCCGCGCGGGTGAACCAGATGTTGTTCTCGTTGGTGATCACCCAGGGGCGGACGTTCTTGATGCCTTCGCCGTTGACGAAATTCCAGAGGGCGATTTCGCGGAGGCGTGATTCCTGTTCGATGGCGATCTCGCCATCGGGCTTGGGTCCAATATTCAACAGAAGATTGCCGCCCTTAGCGCGAGTTTCGATCAGCGTTTCGATGAGCTGCGTGCCGGACTTGTAGTCTTCGTTGGTCGCCTTCCAGGGCCATTCGGTGCCCATGGTCAGATTGCCTTCCCACGCTCCTTTGAGCGGGACGCCCGGCGTGTACTGTTCGGGTGTTTCCATCACGCCGCGCGTGATTACGAGTTTGGGCTGTAGCTGCCATGCGAAAGCGGTGAGCTGCTCGGCTGGGCCGTCGAAGAAGAAATAGTCGATGGTCCCGTAGTTGGTGAGCAGTTCACGAAGCTGGCGCTTCGTGTAGTCCATGAACTCCGGGATTTCCTGCGGGTAGACGCCCTTTACGTGGCGATCGATCCGGATCTTGTGCTGGTTCAACCACCAGAAATCGTCGGGGGAAAAGTAAATGCCGATGGCCAGGCCTTGCTTGCGGAAAGCCTCGATCAATGGGCGTAGGATGTCCTTCCCGTAAGGACTGTGCGGAGCGCTGAACGTGGTGGTCGCCGTGTCCCACATGCAGAATCCGGCGTGGTGTTTCGCAGTGAACACGACGTATTCGAACCCGGCGAGCTTCGCCAGCGCGGCCCATTTTTCAGGATCGTAGCGGTCGGGATTGAACTTAGTGGGCAGAATGCGGAAGTATCGTTCGACGAAATCGGGCGATGCGCCGACGAGCGAGTGGGAGATGACGCCTCCGAGGGAGCCGTCGACGCCCCAGTGAATGAAAAGCCCCAAGCCGCGGTCACGGAAGAGCTCGACGGCGGCGGGGTTATTGACCCCAGGCTGAGCGCAGAGCGCCGCGCTAAGCAGCAGACCGGCTATGGAATGCTTCATCAATCCAGCATTCTACAGGACACTTGGTTTCAGCCGCAGATGAACGCCGATCGCAAACCCTTTGTCTGTCTAGTTTATCTGCGTTCATCAGCGTTTATCTGCGGCCCGTGACACCTAGGACTCCGGCAGACGGAACGCGACCAGTTCGCCGGAATAGCCGGCCCCGCCAATGGCGAGCACGACATACTGCTTGCCGCCGAGCATGTAGGTCATCGGCGATCCGCTCTGCGGAGCGTTGATGTATACCGAGCCGACTTCGCTGCCGGTAGCCTTGTCGTAGGCGCGGAGCATCGCGCCGCGGGCGCCGGAAGGTGTCGTGAAAAAGCCGGACTCGCCGCAGATCACCAGAGTCTTGGTAAGTAAAGGTCCCAGGATTCCAGGGCGTCCGGTTCGCGGGATGGTCTTGCCCTTGAGCAGCGGGTGATTGCGGATGTTGTCGGGCGTTTCGCCGTGAGCGATTTGCCACACGATGTCGCCCTTGTCGAGATTGATCGCCGTGATGCGGCCGTAGGGCGGCTTCACCAGCGGCAGGCCCTGGATGGTCAGGGACGTGGCCGGCGGTTCGGCGGCTGCCGCGACTCCGCCCGCGACTCCGCCCGATCCGGGCGTCCGGCGCATTCCGCTGAGCGCGTTGCCCTGGACGTAATTCATATCCGAGAGTTTGTCTTCCGGCGGAACCAGCCCCAGCGGGCCGATGTTGGTTTGCGAATACGTGTAGAAGACATGCGTTTCCGGATCGAATGCGCCGCCGGGCCAGTTGGTGCCTCCGGTAGCCGATGGCAGAATCAGCGTCGCAATCGGACCTTCGCGTTTGCTGACCACGGGCGGCGTGAAGATGGGTCCGATTTTGTATTTCTCGACGAGCTTGACGGCCTGCGCGTGCAGCTCCGGCGTGAAGTCGATCAGATCGTCGAGCGTAACGCCTTGGCGATCGTAGGCCGGCGGCTTGCTCGGGAACGGCTGCGTGGGCGAATATTGTTCGCCGGGGACGTCCCCTTTCGCGACCGGGCGCTCGTCGATCGGCCAGATGGGTTTGCCGGTCACGCGATCGAAGACGTAGAGGAACGCCTGCTTGGTC